>CAIWVP010000174.1 GCA_903916195.1 uncultured Verrucomicrobiota bacterium
CCGTGTTTGCGCAAACCGCCGTGATATGTTTCAATCCGCGCTCCGGGCCGAAGCCCGGAGCGACAACTCCGCCGCCGCTTGGGCGTCAATACCGGTCAGGTTTCAATCCGCGCTCCGGGCCGAAGCCCGGAGCGACCGCAACTGGCCTAACGGATTCAGTCGCAGGCTCTTGTTAGACCGTTTCCGCGAACGTTGCCAGTTCGTTCCTGTCCTTGCACCCAAAGCATTCGCGCGAAGGCCATGCCAACCCCATCCAGCGGGGCTTGGATGCGTTCCGCGAAACAGCCGGGGTAGAGCCGACACTCGGGGTTCGCGGATGACAGGAGCCCGGTTCACAGGATGAGGGGTTCAGCCAGATCGAGGGGTTTGTCCACGCCATGGTGCTCGATCTTCTTTTTCGCGGTCTCATCCAAGAAGTAGAACCGCAACGAGTCCTCATCGGCTTTGATCTCGCCCATCAGGCGGTGACGAAGTTGGACCCATTCAGTCTGGCCGACTTGGCATTCGAAGACGCTTTTCTGCACGCGGGTGCCGTAGTCTTCGCAGGCTTGAGCAACTCGCCGGAGCCGCCGCCGACCGGCGAGTTCGGCAGTGGCGACGTCATAGGTGACGAGGATCAGCATGGTCCAAACGGAGGTTCAGGAACGCGGAGCGCAGAGTTTACTTCGGCAGTAGAGGCAGGTAGTCGGGCACGTCGCCGCGCAGATGGCGGGCGAGCAGCCGTGCCTGAACAAAGGGAAGCTGGGCCAGCCGCAGGTTCTGGTCCAGCAGTGGATGCTGGAGGGTGTCTTGCTTGCGCTCTTGATACGCCTTGAGCACCCGTTTGCGCCCGGCGTCGGTGAGTTCCACCGCCCCGCCTTCGCGGATGCGGAAATCGTCGGCACCGATCTGTTGCCGGTTGATGAGCGTGACAGCCAGACGGTCCGCGACCCATGGACGGAATTCTTCCATGAGGTCGAGGGCGAGCGCGGGCCGGTTGGGACGCTCGGCATGGAGGTAGCCGACGAATGGATCAAGGCCGGCGGTCGTGAGCGCGGCGAGACAGTCGTGGCGGACCAGAGCGTAAAGGAAGCTGAGCAGGCAATTGATCCGGTCACGCGGCGGTCGTCGGCTGCGCCCCGTGAAGGCGAAGGTGTCGCGCTGCTGCTTCAACAAAAACGTGAAGACTTCGAAGTAGCGTTTGGCGGCCATTCCTTCCGCGCCCCGCAAGGCATCGAGGGCACCGGGTCGTTCTAGGTCGTCCGCCGTCCAGCGGCCGAGTTCTTCGAGCTGGCGGGCGAGCGAGTCGGTGACGGTGGTGAGCTGGTGACGTTCGGAGTCGGCCTCCGTTTCGCGGGCGGCTCGGAGGAGCGAATTGCGGCTGTTCTGGATCTTGCCAGCGATGATGCAACGTGCGATGGCGGCGCAACGCGATGGCACATCCGCGGCGCGAAACTGAGCACGACGCAGGGTCACGCTCGTGTCGGCCACTCCGGTCAATCGGGCCTGCAGGTAGCCGCCTTCGCTCAGGTAATGGACGGCGACGCCGTGTTCCCAGCACAGGTCGAGCGCCGGACCGGTGATGGTGACGGGGCCGAAAGCCGCGAGGGATTCAAGATTGTGGATGGGCAGCGAGACCTTGCGCCAAGATTCCGCGCGGTCACGCGTGCGCTCAGCGCGGGGCAAGTCGTCAGGATAGACCGGCACCTCGACCAGCAAGGTGCGGTGATCGCGTCCGACAAACGTGCCGGGCGTGGTCAGGTAGAGGGTGTTTTGAGTGACTTCGCCCATGAAGTGATTGGATTCGGTTTGACCGGTCAGGGGCGGAAGAGCCGGGCAGATGCTTCAGCACAAGCCGTCGGACCGCCCGTCAACCGAGGAACGCACACGTCGAAAAGCGAGCACTCCTCGCAGGCGCCCTCGCGATAGACGGCGGCAGGCAGTCGCGGCGCAGAGAGCAGGCCGTGGATCTCGGCGATCGCCTTCGCCGTGCGGGCGCGGAGATCCGGGGTGAAAGCGACTTCGCGGCGGCGCTTGCTGTCCGCATGATAGATGGCCCCAAGCCCCACCGCCCGGCCGAACATCTCTTCAAGGCACAACGCTTGCGCGCAGACCTGCACATCGTCGTTCTCCCACTGCCGGCGTTTGCCGAGCTTGAACTCGACGGGGAAGAGCGAACCATCGGGACGTTGCTCGACGATATCGCACTTGCCGTTCAAGCCGAGCCGGTCGGACCAGACCGGCAAGGCGCGCAGCAGCGTGACGCCTTTCGCCACCTCATAGCCGGCGAGGTCGGCGTGTTCGTGGACGATGTCGCCTCGATTGGTGTGCTGATTCGCCGAGCGCCAGCCCTCGACAATCTTCAACGCCGCCCGGCGTGGGCAGTAAAGATGGTCGTTGAGGAGGGACAGAGGCAGCGGCTCCGGTGACGGGTGAGGATCGTCAGCGGATTTCCGCGTCACCAATGTGATAGGCTCTACGGACACGACGATCAAAGAAGCTCGTTCATCTCGATGCCGGCAGGGAGGCCGGACTTATCCACCACTGCGTCGTAGTCAGAGAACGCTCGGGCGACATCCACGCCGGCCTTGCGCTGGACGGTGACCCGCTCGAAGAGTTTGTGCGCAGGCGCATTCCCGAGAGCGGTCTGGTGCTTGAAGATGACAAGCTTCTGCGGAGCCATCGTCCCGCGACTGGCGGAACGATCGTGATCGAACATCTGGGTGAGCGACTGCCAAAGCAGTTCCAAGTCGGTATCGTTGAAGCCGGTCTCACGAGCGAGATGCGCGCTGATGAAACCGTGGCAGCGATAGAGGCCGTACGGGATAAGATTCTTGCGGCCCATCGTTTGATTTGGTGAATCCGCTTCCTTGGCTTCGGTCACGGCCATGCGCGTGATGCTCAGATCGAGCGGCATGATCGGGTCCACCGAACGGCTGAAGCTGATTTGCACCGGACCGCGGACCTGACCGGCGTTCGCGCCGGTGGACATGACGGCGCCGAAGGTACGGACATCGAAGAAGCGCTTGCACATCTCGGTTCGGGCGGAACCGACTTGTTCACGGGTTGCTTTCTTCTTATCGGACTTGGGGTCCACGTCATGGCCGAGGTCCTTATGCGCTTTCGCGATGCTCTCATTCAGCACGCTACCCTGTTGGACGAAGATGGCGTAGCCAGGCGCGGCTTCCTTCGCGAGGAGCGCGAAGTTGCGGATCTTGCGTTTGAGGCAGACGTCGGAGACGAGGCCGTGCATGTCCTGCGGATCCACTCGCGGGGCGTTGGCGGCATCGGGGTCGCCATTGGGATTTCCGTCCTTGCAGTCGAAGAGGTAAACAAAGTCGTAGCGATGGTTCATGGTGCGGTGAGTCGAGTGTGGATGGTTTGCCGACAGGTTTGAGATTGTAGATTTTCGATTTCAGACAACGGCATCGGCCTTCGCCTCTGCATGTTGTTCCCTCCGCTCAGCGGTGCGGCGGCGGTAGTCGGCCTTTTGGTGGTAGTAGCCGAGGGCGAAGCGTCCCTGTCCTTCGAGGTCAAGCGACGGCGGGAACTTGTCTCCCAAGGCGCAGGCGACTTCTTCGAAGTCCTTGCGGACATTCTCGGCAATGCCGCCGCCGGCCTTTGCCAGGTGAAACTGGGAATTGCGGAACAGGCGGCCCATGACCAGCGCGGGCGTGACGCAGGCGCTGGCGTAGAAGCGTTCCGCGACACCCGCATTCACCGAGCCGAGGGCCAGGTATTGCAGACGGTCAAACACGGCGAAGAGACGTCCGCACAGGTAGGCGGCGTCACGGGAATCGGGATTGAGGCATTCAGTCATGGCGCTTTGGTTTGGTTGGTTGTTGGAATTGGTGGTTGAACGGACGAGGCAGGCCCGAATCAGTGCGAACCGGGCAGGGTTTGGTTGTTCGCCGGCATCAATCTGTTGACGTCGCAGCGCAGCGGCGAGGGCGGTCAGCGGCAGCGGTGTGCCTCGTAGTGCCGAGTAAAGAAGCTGCGTGGGCAACTGCGGCGACAACTCATCGATCTTGGCCCGCACCAGCGCGTAAAGCAGCCGGCCAAGTTTGAACGCACTTTCCGTCCCAGTGCCGTCAGGGCTGATGATGGACAGGTCTGCGAACCAGCGCCGGACGTTCGCCTCGACTTCTGGTACCGTGGATTCGAGCCAATCGCGCACGACGATGCGCCCACCGTTGCCGGAAAGGCTCATGGCGTAATAGGCGTTGGCCACAAGACGGCTCGGCGCATGGCCAGTCTGCGGAGCGGTGAGCAGATTGCGGACGCTGGCTTCGTCAGCGGATTCGACCATCGCGAAGACATCAGTCAGCACCGGCTCTCGTGTCCAATGGAGGTGGACAACATCGCTGATGCGCAGGCCATCGGCTATGAGCTGGTTCAACGCAGAGCGGAACTTGAGCTCGGCCCCGGGACTAACGGCTGCGTTTTGCGCCTGGCTCAGTCCGTAGGAAGTAAAACTGTCCTTGTCGAAGGAGATCAGGTTCGTGCCCATGGCCAATCCACCGGGCACACCACGGATCTTTTCCGTGGTGTCGAGCGTCTCGGCCAACAAGCCGGTGGCGAGGCACACACGCTTGGAACGGGGCGTGGACGCCCTCAAGGCACGGCGGCGCGAACGCCAGAATTCTCTCAACTCAGGATCTTCAAGAAAACTCATGCCTCCCACTTGGAAGGCGATGTTATCCGTCGGCTTGGCCTTGAGCTCCGAAATCGCCGCATGGACGCGGGCGAGTTCTTCCGGGGAATTGAGGAGACAAAGTGCGGCCTGTAGCCGCGGGGCGGTATTCGGACAACTTTGCGCCGCTTCGTTTAGCAGTCGCTTGAAATAGGCGTGAGGTTGACGCCGACTCTCCAGCTTCTCCGGTGCCTTGGGATTCGGCAGAAGCAGAGCGCGCTCAAGGCTATCTGCCAAGAAATGCGATTTGTCCCCCTGATTGAGTTCGTTCGGCGACGTAAAGGGGCGTTGCAGGCGCTTGGGTTGTGGCTTCTTTGCGTCCGGATCCGCGTATAGGGGGATGGGGTTGCCCGACATGCGGCCATCCATCCCGACGGGAAGTAGCCAGTGAATCGCAGTCGCCTCGAAATCAGGGTCGCCGAGGTTCTCGCGCTCCGCGTAGGCGATAAGTGATTCGAGCATCATGGGACACCTCCGAGCTGCTTCTTCACTTCGCTCCACGTCGGTACTTTCATCTGACCGTTCTCCAGGCGAGCGCGGAAGAAAGTAGCTTGCGGACGGGCTTGCGCCTTCTCGCCGGAATACAGCACGTCGAGATCGAAAACGTCGTAGAGCATCAAACCGAGGTCCGCGTCGGGATTGAGCCCGGCAGGCACCTGCATGGCGTCGGCGTCAGTCGGCTCAAAGTGCGCGGGAAACTCGCGGCAACCAAAGCACGGCTGGCTGAAGCACTGGCCGTTCTCGATACGGCGGCGGGCCATGCCGTAATACTTCCCGATGTTGTCGTCGCCGGCCGGCTCACCTTCGCCGTGCGGTCTGCCGCGCGGCCGGTTCGCAAGCGAGGTCAGTTCGAGACTGGCCTCGATGACGTAGTCCACGTCCCGCAGGGCGAGTGTGTTTCGCTGTGTCCGATCCTCCTCGGCAAGGATGGGCTGCGGATTGCGGGCGGCGGCCTTGGACTTCACCTCGTTGCGCCGGAAGGCAAGAAAGCGGACAGGCCGGCGCACCGCGACCCGATGGATGCGCCAGCGGAACTGCGGCTTGTAGAGGATGGCTTCCAGCAAGCCGCGCGCGGCGCTGGGCGTGATGACCTGGTAGCTCACCCGCTCGACTTTCATCTCGGGTCGTGTGAAGCAGGCGAGATCGCCCCAAACGTGGAGGTGGATGGGTTGGTTCATTGGTTGAAATCGTTGAGGTCAGGGGTGCTTACGCCAATGTGCTCATCGTATCGGCCGTTCCAGAAATAGAAATCGACACCGGGCACGGGCTGGATGATCTCGCCCCGTGCCAACGAGGCGATGAATTCGGACTCGTAGAAATTCACGGCGAAGCGTTGCGCCCGTCGCCAGTCATCGCGGGACAGGTGCTTTTGGTAGCGGAAGAGCTCGACGAGACGTTCGCCTTTTCCCCAACGGACGACGACCGAGCGGGTGTCTTCGCCGACCAATCGGCAGGCGCGTGCGGCGGCCGGAAAATTGAGTTCCTCGGAAGCGGCAAAGGCAGGGTCGTCCGCGGCGGCCTGTGGCCCTAGGGTTCCGTAGAGGCGGGCAAAATAGGCGGCGTAGGTCTCGGGTCGGTGCAGGTCGGCATCGGGATTCTCAGCGAGAAACGCTTCCGTGATAGCGGCGGCCTGGGCGTAAACACCGCGCGGTTTGGCGTCGTCCTCTGGGCGGAATATGGTCACTTGGCCTGGTTCGACCAACCGACCTTCCCGGTTGCATCGCCCAGCAGTCTGGATGATGGAGTCGAGCGGCCCCATCGCGCGATAGACGCAGGGAAAGTCCACGTCCACCCCCGCTTCGATGAGTTGGGTGGAAATCAGGCGGCACGGATCACCGGCAAGAAGGCGGCGGCGAGCTTCGGCCAGCTTCTGCTGACGGTGCGCCGGACACATGGATGCAGAGAGGTGCAAGTGATCGCCCGAATCGGGACCAAGTGCCTGAAAGAGTTCGCGAGCGTGGCGTTTGAGGTTCACGACACAAAGGACCTGCCGGAAGTCGGCCAGTTCGGACGCGAGATCGGGCCACTTCACTCGCTGGCTGTCTGGTCGACGCGTGATGCGCGTGCGACGGAAGGCGTCGGCCATGGCTCCGGGCTGCGACGAGATCTCCGTCGGATGCCAACCGCCGCGGATGGCTTGCGCGGCTGAGGCGAAAGCAGGCTGCGTAGCCGTGCCGAAGACGGCGGTGACGCCGAAGTCCTGGACAAGCAGGTTCACCGCGGAAAGCAACGATGGCACGAGTTTGAGCGGTAGCGTCTGGACTTCATCGAACAACACGACCGAGCGGGCGATGTTGTGGAGTCTGCGACATTGGGACGGCTTGTGCCCGAACAGGGCCTCGAAAAACCGAACGCTGGTCGTGACCACAAGCGGCGCGTCCCAGTTCTCCGCTGCAAGCCGGGCACGACGCAGACGCTCTTCCTCGGCGTCCTGTTTAATGTCTTCCTTCCGCTCGTACGGTGCGACCGCGCTGTGGTGCTCGAGGACATAGTGTGGACCGAACGCCGCATCGAACAGGTCGCGATATACCTGTGCCGTCTGTTCGGTGATGCTGGTGAAAGGGATGACCACGATGATGCGACGGAGTCCATGCGCCTTCGCGTGGGCTAGTGCGAAGGCCAAGCCCGCAAGGGTCTTGCCGCTGCCGGTCGGCGCGGTCATGGAAAACAGCCCGGGCGTTCTCGTCGCCGCATCCAAACAATCATACAGCAGTTGGCGACGGAGCTGGTTGATCGCGCCGAACTGTGACCTGGCTGCCAGGCTCGCAAGAAGGATCCCTAAGGCGCGCTCAGGCAACAACGGTGGTGTGGAGCGGAGATCCGCTCGCGCGGCATCGAAATGGGCTTCGGTGTCGAGAAAGTCGGCGTCCACCAGGCAACTGAAAAGCATCCGGGTCCGGAGAGCGGTGGCGAAGTCTTTCCCGCTAGCCGTCGGCGTCTCCGATTGAGGCAGTCCCGGGTTCTCCGCTACATACCTTCGAAGCAATTCGTCGATTGCTTCGCTGAAGCCATTCACTTCCGCTGCCAACTTTGGATCACGCAGCTTGAGTAGCCTTTCCTTCAGGCATTCCAACCCAGTTTCGGCGTCGTTCTCAAGAAGGGCCGGTATCCCTGTATGGTGCCCCTCGATAGCGAATGCGGCTTCCAAAGCTCTCCGTTCGAACGCAGCAGCAGCACCGACCGACCAATGGTTGATGCCGTGAATGGAATTGTCGTGGAGCCGGGCTTGGAAGCGTGCAGCGTACTTCCCTAGGTCATGCAGCAGCCCGGCCATTTCTGCCTCGGCGGCCAGACCGAGCGGGGTGGCGAAGCGTTTCGCCAGGTCTGCGACATTGCGGAGGTGCACCGCCAATAGCTGCCAACTTGATTCCGCCAATCGCTTCCCGTCAGGACCTTCGGCGGTATGGGCGTAGTATCGGTCGGCACGGAGCGTCTTCAAACAATCAATCCTTGGGCTAATGGTGGAGATTAAGCGCGAGACCGACCTGCATGGAAGGTATACTTTCGGACGACCTCGGACATTGGCGGTCCAACCGGTTCAATCCGTCTAAATTCAACGGACAGTTATTGGTGATCCAAACAAGGAAAACCCGCCGTTTCTGAGTCCGTGGGCCTGCTTCGATAAACGGACAGAGAAAAGTCGTGGAGGAGCTGGAGATCTGGATGGGTCGGACGTCAGAGATGCAGCCGTGGAGAAGTGGGGGGACCCAAGGCCAGATGTGATGCCTGATCTCGCCGGAGAGCCGGGTGCCAAGGAATCATACGTCGAGGCCGATCAAGGCGCAGTTGGAAGAAGTGCAGGCGTTCATCACCGCCGAGCATCCCGGAGCACGAGCTGCAGACCGCGACCGACAACTTGTCCACCCGCGGGCTCAGAGGGGTCTTGAAGGCGGACCTCGGCGTGCATCGGATGCGGCGTGGCGGGACGCGAAGCAGGGAGCATCCCCCGTGGTGTCGGATCCAACCGGCAAAGGTCGGATACTTCACCCCGATCAGCCGCGCGAACTCCACCCGGCTCGCTCCACTGGAATCAAACTCCCGCAGGATCTCCTCCCGCTTCTCAGCCGGCGTCCAAACCCGCCCCTTCGGGTCGATCTTCAGCAGCGGCGCTCCTCCAGGCATCAACGTCATATCCCACACACCATGACCCTCACGCCCCACTGTGCATACCGGCGCTACACGTGACGCTTACGGTGCGTCGCCAGGACGAAGTCCCCGTGGAATCCGCCATGTGCTCGCGGAAGTAGCTCTCCATCACGCAGGCGTCGATGAGGTCTTCGAGGAAGGCGGTGGCTCCGGGGCTGGCTCCGGCTTCGGCTTTGGCCAACGGGAGGACATCGTTCATTCTTCGATTGGCTTCTTTTTGTTTTTGAGCGCCTTCCGGGCCTTCGATTCGAGCTTCTTGATGCTATCCACGGTGGGCAGCTCCTCGGGCATCGTGCCGCCGAGTTCTTTGATGGTCTGGCGCACCTTGGCTCCGACTTCACGGTGGGCTTTGTTTGCCTTGTCTTTGCCGGTGATCTTCTCGCGGCGGAGTTTGTCCTCGGCCTGGGTGGCGCGGAAGAGGTTCGCGGCCAGCTCTGTGCTGCCCATGTGATCGAAGATTTGCTCGCCTTTTTGCAGGCCTTTGCGGCGGTGGATGTCCTGCGCCCCGAGTCCGCCGTAGAGGCCCATGTAGCCGTGGTTTTGGAAGATGGCGTAGTCGCGGGGTTCGATGACTCCGGCGTCCTTCGCAGCATCTGCGAGCTGGCTATTGTGCGTGCGCAACTCGGAGCGGATGGCGAGGCGGCGTTGTTCCTCCACTACCTCATCGCTCAGTTCCTGCCGCCGGGTCTGGATGGCGAAGTAGGTCTGACCTTGCGCGACGATTTCCTTGGCCGGATCGGCGTTCTGGATGACGAGGTAGCAGGCGTAGCGCGACATCATCACAGTAGGGATGGCACGCTGCGCTCCGCTGCCGATCTCGACCATTTCGTCGATCCCGACGAAATGGTCGTCCACCCTCTGCCCACTGTTGAAACAGGCGCTGCGGGCCTTCTCGATGACCGCCTGAAAATGACGGTAATTCACGTAGCCGAGCACGCGGGCGAAGTCCCGGCTGGACCAGAATTCATTGCCCGCCGGGTTGGTACGGCGGATTTCCTCAAAGGGTGTGATTTCGTTACTCATGGTTTCAGGTTTCGTTATTCGTCATTACACCCGGCCTTCCTGTTTGATGATGGCGAGGAGGTCGGGGCTGTCGGCGGTAAGGCGGAGCAAACGGTTGCGGATGGGGTGTGCCTGCTTCGATAAAACGGACAGAGAAAAAGGGGTTCTACGTTAGTTGTTTTTGAGTTCGAACTGGGCCGGCGAGAGCCCGCCGAGGGAGGTGTGGCGGCGCGTGCGGTTGTAGAAGACTTCGATGAAGTCGAAGATCACGGATTTGGTGTGGTGTCGGATTTGTTCCAGGGGCTGTTCTTGGGTTGGCTCTCCCATCAACCGGGTCGCACCTGATCCCGGCACTTGGCGACCGGGGTCCTGCGGCTGAAGTCGGACACCGCCTGGAGCCCCACGATGCCGGCCGATCCAAGCCGCTTTCGGATCAGCGACTCGAACAACACGACCACCGATTCCACATCGTGGACCGCGCGATGCGATCGCTTCGATGAAAGACTGAAATGCTCTTTCAAGGTCTCCAGCCGATAGTTGTCGGTCTCCGTCACCACGCGACGGCAAAGGCAGAGCGCGCAGAACCCTTTCGTCCCGGACTGCCGGACACCGAGCCGCTGGTATTCCGGGACCAACACCTGGTCCCAGTCGAAACTTAGGTTGTAGCTGACCACGGGTCGCTCCCCCGCATAGGTCCTGAACTCTGCATGTGCCTCCTCGGGATCTCGGCCGTGCTGTCTCAAGTGCCGGCGCGAGTATCCATGGATCCTTTCAGCTTCCGGTTCGATCGGTACATCATGGTCCAAAAGCACCTCGAAGACCGGACCGGACCGTTTCCATCCGAGCATCCTCTGCGCGGCGATCTCCACCGCGTGGATCGGCCGGTTCCTGCCCGTCGTCTCGGTGTCCACGATCAACCATTCCTCGTCGGGGTGCATAACGCGGGTATCAACCCTCCACTTCACCCAGACGACAAGTTCTTGGTCCTTCGAAAAGACGTTTCCCGGCAGGCGTCCGCTGCTTCGGATCGCACCCTTCTTCAGGCCGATGCTTGACACCGGGCCGCTCGCCCGAAACGGACCCGTTCATCCCCCCTGTCCACGTCTGCCTGCCTGATTGCCATGAACAATCCTATCCTCGGCCTGTTCGCCGGAGCCATCGTCCTCGTCCAAGTTGCCGCCTCCGACTTCAAGGCAGCGACCGATTGGCTGAAACTGCCCGACGGCCGCCCCAAGATCGGCGACATGCACGGCGACATCGCTGTCAGCTCGAAGGGGGAGGTCTATGTCAGCGTCCAGGACCCGAAGGCCGGTGCGCAGGTCTATGCGGCGGACGGCCGGTTCGTCCGCAACGTGCCCGACGCCCCGAGCGACTTCCACGGGTTCGTGATCCGCAAACAGCGCGACGGAGAGTTCATCTACGGTCCGCGCCTCGGCGCTCAGAGCATCGTGAAGATCGGGTTGGACGGGAAGGTCGTGCTGATGATCCCCGCTTCGGTGATCCCGGACGAGTTCAAGAACCACAACAAGGAAGGGAAGAGCTCGGTCGCGTTGACCGCGATGGATGTCGCGCCCAACGGGGACATGTACGTCACCGACGGATACGCGAGCGACTACGTGCACCGCTTCGACCCCAGCGGCAATTACCTGGCCTCCTTCGGCGGCAAAAAGGCCCCGTACAGTTTCCAGACGCTCCACAAGATCGCCATCGACACGCGGTTCACGCCCGCCCGGATCATCGGTTGCGACCGGGCGAACATGCGGGTCGTCCACATGTCGCTCACCGGCGAGTTCTTGGGCGTGGTCGCCACCGATCTTCTCCTGCCCGCGGCGGTCGCCATCCACGGCGACCACGCCGCCATCGGCGAGTTGAAGGGACGGGTCACCCTGCTCGACAAGGCCGGCAAGGTCGTGGACCGGCTCGGTACCTACACGGGGCCCGGTGTGGGCGGCAACGGCGTGCAACCGGCGCAATGGCAGACCGGCATGACCAACTCGCCGCACAGCGTGACGTTCGACGCCCGCGGAAACCTGTTCGTGGCCGAGTACAACGTCATCGGCCGCGTGCACCGGTTCGACGTGAAGTGAAGTGAAGCGGACCGGAGGCGTCACCGCCTCGGAGCAGGGCCGGTGCGAGCCATCGCACCGGCCTTCACGTTCTTGGCACCGGCGGCTCAGCCGACATCGGCCCGCTCGGCTTTTTGGGTGCGGCGTACGCGCTCCAAAGCACGGCTGAGCCGGCGCTTGTTCCCGGTCAACCGGTAGGCCCAAGGCGGGAAGCGGCCGGTCCTGAAATCATCCATCGCCCGGTTCAACCAGAACGCGACGACGACGCAGGCGACCAGCAACACCAGCATGAGCCCCCCGATGACCAGCGGGTTGCTCAGGACCGGCTCCAGCGACTTCTGCAACGAACTCCAACCTTCAGTGAGCATAGGCGGATTTTCTGGATGCCTCTCCCCAGATCTCCGGAACGCACGGTGCCGGACCCGGTCGATGCCGGTGCGCCTCGGAACCCGTCCTCGTTGACCGGACGCCCACGCAGATCGGCCGATGCGACGCACGCCTACGAAGGACGCACTGCAGGGGGAACGACGCGAGAGTGCCTCGGCGGATGGAAGTGTCGAGATTGAATCGCGTTCGACGGTCTTGCCGGGCGCATCGGGAGTCAGCCGCAGCAAGATGCCGTAGCGCCCTTCTCGCCGGAAAGAAGGAGCCGCTGCGCCCCACGCAGGAAGTCCTTCTGCGACCCGGCGCCGGCGCCGGCGCCGGCGCCCCCTGCCACGCGCCACCAAAGCGGGATGATGCCGGGGCATCCGCGAAGCTTCCGGGCGGACACCGCCATCCGACGCGTTCAGCGGATCTTCCAGGCGACCAACTCGCGGCTATCGCGGACGTAGACGACGCCGTCCGAGAAGGCGGGATGCACGAAGGTCTTGCCGCAGGCCTGGAAACGCCCGGTCTCTTCGTAGCGTACGGGGTCCGCGGCGAGGAGCAGCACTTCTCCGCGGTCGGTGAGCGCGAGCAACTGCTTGCCGGAGGCGATCGTCGAGGTCACCTCGCCGAAACCGCTCTGGCTCCACGCCACCTTGCCGGTCGCGCGGTCGACGCAGACGAAGTTCTTGTTCTCGCCGTGCCCGTACAGATGGCCGCCGACGGCGACCGGCGTGGGAAGGTTGATGCGCATCTGCCGGTTGAACCAGACCTCGACCGGTTTGATCCCGGAACCATCGGCGACCATCCGCTGGCACTGGAGCCCGGTGGTGTGGCTGGCGAACGTGACCGTGTCGTCGCCGAGGATGGGCGTGAGCACGTTGCGGTTCGCGCCGGTCTTGAACGGCACCCGCCACAGCGGTGCGCCGGTCTCGACCGCGACCGCGAGCAAGCCGTCACAGGTCGCCGCGACGATCTGCCGCCGACCGGCGAGCGTGCCTGCCATGAGCGACGAATAGGTGGTGAGATCGTTCTGGGACTTCCACGCCAGCGTGCCGGTCCGCTTGTCGAACGCGCCGAGGCAGGCGCCGTCCGCGCTGCCGATCTGGATGATGATGCGGTCGCCCTCGACGACCGGGGAGCCGGAGTTCCCGCGCCGGCTCGCGGCACCGGGACCGCCGCTCTTGTCCGCGACCCAGACCATGCCGAAATCGGCGAAATGGAAGCGCCAGCGGGTCGCGCCGTCGGCGAGCGCGAGGCAACGGAACTCGCCGCGACAGGTCTGCACGTACACCCGGTCGCCATCGACCAACGGAGCACAACGCGGACCGGGCTCGAACTCGTCGGCGAAGCTCTCTCCGACCGCCACGGACCACAGCTCCTTGCCGGTCGCGGCGTCAAGACACCGAGCCGTCTCCTGACCGGTGGAATCGTCGAGGAACAGCAGCTTGCCGGCGGCGACGACCGGAGCGGCGTACCCGTGGCCGATCGGCTTGCGCCATACCGCGGTCGGTCGGGCCGGAAGCTGCGCGGGGAACGGTTCCGTCGCGATGCCGTCGCGGGCCGGACCGCGCCACTGAGGCCAGTCGGCGGCGGAGGCCGTGATGGTCGCGATCGCTGCGGCCGATGCGGCCGCTGCGGTCGCTGCGATGGCCCGGCGGATCATCGAATGGGTCTTGGGGCCGCCGTTCATCTTCAGGAACCCTTCTTCGTTCACCACGACCCGTCCACCAGGAGGGCCGCGACTTTGCGGGCAAGGTCCTCGGCGAGGAGCGGCGCGGATTGCCGTTCAGCGCTGCCGAGGTCGGCGGTGTTCTGGATGGTCGTGCGGGCGACGACGTCGCGATCGAGCAGCACTTTGCCGGAACCGCGTTCGATGGCATGGACGCGCGCGGTCAGTTGCACGTCGTAGTCGCGGGTCGTGATGATGTCGGTGCGCTGGAAACTGAGCGGCACGCGCTCGAACCGGGTGAGCTCGCCGGTCACCAGCACATCGGCGTCGCCCTGCGTGGCCAAGCGGAAGGTGCCGTCCTGCTGGAGCCGTTTGCGCAGCGCCTGGGCGACGGGCTCGCTCAAGCGGGGCTCAAGCGTCCGGTTGGGGAAGAGAGCGACCTCGACGGACCGGCCGCCGGCGGGAGTGCCGTTGGTCGGACCGAGCTGATAGCCGGCACAGCCCGTCAGCAACGCGCCCAGAGCGAGCACGAGGGACAGCCGGGACAAAGTGATCATCGTTTCTCGGGTCTCTCGACCTTGTCGGGGACCGCGTTCGTGACGGCGGCTTTGGAGCTCGCCCGGAGCTTCTGCTCGTATTCCGTGACCTTCTTGCGCTGTTCCTCGGCCTTCGGTTTGAGCTTCTCGATGCGGGCACGGGCCTCGGCGGCGAAGGGCGAGTCGGCGTCCTTGAGCAGCACCTCGTTGTAGTAGACGAGCGCGCCCTGCCAACGCTTGTAGCGCTCGTAGAACCGGGCGGTCTCGTAGGCGCCGCGCGCCTGCTCGGTGCGCAGCGAGGCGATGGTCTTCAAGGTGCCGGGCACCCGCGGATCGGTCGGGTAAAGCGCCCCGAAATCTTGGAACGTCTCGATCGACGCCTTGGCGACCGATTGGTCATACTCGGCGCGTTTGGCCTGTTTATCCCAAGCGGAACCGGCCTTGTAGAGCGCGTCGGCCGCGACCGCGGGACGGTCGTGATAACGGTCGGCGGCGCGTTCGTAGGCTTTGACGGCGAGCGGGTAGTTCTTCTGTTTCTCGCGGGCGGCACCGACGTTCATCAACGCCTTCGGACCGGTCTCGTTGAAGGGGCCGTTCTTGGTGACCTGCTCGAAGAGCCCCGCGGTCTTGTCCATCGAAGGGAAGAACGGGATGTAGCCCCAGAGCTTGAACCATTGCCCGCCAAGGAAGCGGATCGCGATGTCCTGCTGGCGATGGAGGACCTCGTCGTAGTTCGGCAGCTTCGGATAGCGGAGCAGCGCGCGCTGGTATTCCTTGAAGGCCCGCTCGTCCATCTTGCGCTCCTCGTAGCAGCGTCCGATGAGGTATTGCGCGGGGCCGGCATGGTCGGAGAGCGGCCAGATCTTCACCACGCGACGGGCGGCCTTGAGGGCGAGCTTGACCTGCTTCTGGTCGAAGGCTTCCTGCGCCACCTGGAGCTGGTCCTTGGCGCGTTTCCGGACCCATTTGGCGCCTTCGCTGCCGACGGGCTCATAGGTCCAACCCTCACCGGGACGATAGATCACCGGGGCCGGGCAGCGAGCGGTGGAGGCTAGCAGACACGCCAGCACCAGCGCGCCACGGAGGAACCAACGATTCATGCGCGGCGAGCCTAGGGATGCGACTATCCAAGTCAAGGAACGCGGGCCGTCCAAACCGGCTGCTGCCCCCCGACGCACCGTTCCCGGTCCGGAACGCATGTCCGGTCGAGGATCCCGCGATGCGCCTGGCTCAGCCGGCGTTTCCTGGCGCCCCCCTGGGGTTCGCCACCTGGGTGTCCCGATTTGCTCAGGCACGACCCGAGCCCCGGATCCCGTGCCGATCGGCGTCATCCGTGAAGCCTCTGAAGCGCGGAAGGCCACCACATCTTGTGGCATTGTGAATAACTCACCCCTGTATCTGGTGGCTTTGGTCTTGCGATGCCGGGCGGCGATCCCTTCACTTCCACCGCGATGTATCTCAAGAACCTGACCGTCCTCGGTTTCAAATCGTTCGCCGACAAAACGTCGCTGAACTTTCAGCCGGGCGTGACCGCCATCGTCGGGCCGAACGGTTGCGGCAAGTCCAACGTCTCGGACGCCATCCGCTGGGTCTTGGGCGAGCAATCGGCCAAGGCGCTGCGCGGCGGCGAGATGGCCGACGTCATCTTCAACGGCACCGACGGCCGGAAGGCCATGGGCATGGCGGAGGTGAGCCTGACCATGGGCGATGTCGATATCGAGCAGCTCAAGGCGGCGGGGATCACCGTCGACTTCAACGAGGTCACCATCACGCGGCGGGTGTTCCGGGACGGCGGTTCGGAGTACTTCCTCAACAAGACCAGCTGTCGGTTGCGGGATATCCAGCAGCTCTTCATGGGCACCGGCATGGGCAAATCGAGCTACTCGATCATGGCCCAGGGCAACATCACCCAGATCCTGTCCAGCCGACCCGAGGACCGCCGGTTGGTGTTCGAGGAGGCCGCCGGCATCACCAAGTTCAAAGGGCAGAAAAAGGAGGCGCTGCGGAAGCTGGAGAGCACCGAGCAGAACCTGCTCCGGGTGCAGGACCTCATCAAAGAGGTGAAACGCCAGATCGGCTCGCTCCAGCGCCAGGCCGGCAAGGCGCGCCGCTACAAGGCGATCGCCGCCGATCTCCAGCACCTGGAGACCCAGCTGGCGCGGCACCAGTTCGATATCCTGCAGGGAGAGATCACGGACCGCCAGTCGCAGGCCGAGCGGACCGTGAAGGAGATGGAGATCTGCCAAGAAAGCGTCATCCGGGTCGAGGACGAGATCCTGCAACTGCGGGCACGGTTGAGCGAGCTGGACCAGGAGATCTCGCTGGACCAGCAGCACGGGCTGGAGCTCAAGGCGGAATCCGACCGCCACGCGAGCCGGATCGAGTTCAACGGCCAACGTCTCCAGGAGCTGGAGCGCCAGAACGAGCAGGCGCTGCACGACATCACCCAATCCGAGGAACGCCGCTCCATCGCCGAGCACGAGCTCGTCGCCGTCTCCGAACGCCTCGAGGTCTCGCAGGCATCGCTCGCGCAGCTGCGGGTCGCGCTGGAGGAGAAGCGCACCGCGCTCGGCGCCGTCGAGCGCGAGGTGTCGATGAAACAGGAGGCGCTCCGCATGGCGCAATCGGCCGCCTTCGCATCGACGCAGGGTCTCGGTCGCGCCCGGAACGAGCTCAACCAGCTCGACCTGCAGAAACAGGGGAACATCGTCCGGCTGGAGAAGCTGAACGCCGAGCAGGTCGGTCTCGCCGAGGAACGCGAGCGGCTGGAGGTCCGGCTCGCCGAGTTCTCGCTCGCGGTCGAGACGGAGAAGCTCCAGGTCCAGACCTCGCGCGGCACGCTCGAAGAGCGCCAGCTCCGCCTCCGCTCGATCCAGGGCGAGATCAACGCCGCGCAGCAGGCGCTCGATTCGGTCGTCCGCCAGCAAGCGGAGAAACGCAGCCGCCTCAACGTGCTCGAGCAGCTCGACACCCAGCACGAAGGCTTCGGCGCCGGCGCGCTCGCCGCGCTCAAGCAGAGCCAGGACGTCCTCGGGTCGCTCGCGGACAAGCTGCGCGTCCCGGGCGAGCACGTGACCGCCGTGGAAGCGGCCCTCGGCCACCACCTCCAGCTCGTGCTCACCCAGCAGCCGGAATCCGCCACGCAGATCTTGTCGGACCTCAGCACCCACAAGAAGGGCCGCGCCAGCATCGCCGCGCTCGGGCTGCGCGCGCCTTCCGGCGAGCCGACCCCCGGGGCCGCCGCGCCGGCGTCGCCTCATGGGCCGACCGCGCTCAGCGTGATCGAGTGCGATCCGTCCGTGCGCCCGCTGATCGAGGCCTTGCTGGGCGGGACGGTCATCGTGCCCGACCTCGCCGCCGCGACCGCGGCCTTCCGCGAGACCGGCGGGCAGTCGGATTTCGTGACCCAGGGCGGCGACCTGCTCACGCGCAACGGGATCTTCACCGGCGGTTCCGCCAGCCAATCCGGCAAGGCGCCGGCGAGCATCCTCGGCCGGAAGAACCAGATCGCCGAGCTCCAGGGCGAGATCGCCAAGCTCAACGAACAGGTCAACGAGGCGAGCCGTGCCAAAGCCGCGCTGAACGCCGAGCAGACCGAGCTCCAGGCGAGCCTCGAGCAGGCCCGCACCGAGCTGCGCCAGCAGGAGGTCGCGATCGCCACGCGCCAAGGCGAGTTCAACGCCCTCCAGAACTCGCGGCGTTCCCTCGGCGCCAAGTTCGACACCGTCGTCCACGATCTGCGCGAACTCACGGCCCACGAGCAAGCGGGCCTCGCCAAGCGCGACCAACTGGTCGCGCAGGTCGTCGACCTCGAAGGCCGCGAACAGGCGGCCACCGAACAGGTCTCGGAGCTCATCGGCGACATGGAAGAGAAGCGCCAGCTCCGCGATGCCGCGAACCAGACCTTGAACGACGCGAAGGTCGCGCTCGCCACCGAGGAGCAGCTCTGCGCCAGCCACGCGCGGCAGAAGACGCCGCTCGAGCAGCGCATCCGCGAGCTCACGACGCTCGTCCAGCGCCTCCAGGGCGAGCTGGGCGCGTTCGCCGGGCGCAAGGCGCAGTTCGACCAGGACATCGCCGAGTCGCGCCGCCAGATCGAACGGCTCCAAGGCGAACGGCAGACCGTGGCCGAGCAGATCGCGGGGCGTGTCGGGCAGAAAGCCGCGCAAGAGGCCGAGGTCGGCGCCCGCGACGAGCAGCTCCGCCAGCAGCGCGCCCGCCTCTCCGGCCACCAGACACGCCGCGGACAGCTCGAGGTCGAGCTCGCGCAGAAGACGATGGCCGTGGAGAACCTCCGCGAACGCATCCAGACCAAGTACCAGCTGGGCATCGACGACATCCGCGGCGAAGGCCTGCGGATCACCCTCGCCGAAGAGGGCCAGACCAAGGTGGAGACCCTCTCGCTCGACGAGCTGCAGGCCGCCGGGCTCACCACCGATTGGGACGCCGTCGGGCAACAGGTCGCCGTGCTCCAGAAGAAGGTGGACGAGATCGGGCCGGTCAACCTCGTCGCGATCGAGGAGTACGAGGAGACCGAGCAGCGCTACAACTTCCTCGACACCCAGCACAACGACCTCGTGCAGGCCAAGCAGCAGCTCGTCGAGGTGATCACCAAGATCAACGACGAGACCAAGACGATGTTCGTCGAGACCTTCGAGAAGATCCGCGACAACTTCCGGGTGATGTTCACCGAGATGTTCGGCGGCGGCAAAGCCGACCTCGAGCTGGTCGAGGGCGACGACGTGCTGGAGGCGGGCATCAACATCATGGCCCGCCCGCCGGGCAAGCAGCTCCAGTCCATCACGCTGCTCTCGGGCGGCGAGCAGACGATGACGGCCGTGGCGCTGCTCTTCTCGATCTACCAGGTGAAGCCGTCGCCGTTCTGCGTGCTCGACGAGCTGGACGCACCGCTCGACGAGTCGAACATCAACCGCTTCATCAAGGTGCTCCAGCGGTTCATCGAGCAGAGCCAGTTCGTCATCATCACCCACAACAAGCGGACGATCGCGATGGCCGGCGTGCTCTACGGCGTGACGATGCAGGAGCAGGGCGTCAGCCGCATCGTGAGCGTGAAGTTCAACAAACAGGAAGGCGCCCCCGAGCGGAACACCGAGGTGGCGAGCATCGCGGATTCCGTGCGCGGCACCCAACCGCTGGAGCCGGACGTCGTGATGGCGAAGTGAGCGGCGGTCCGGGCCCGGCCCGGCCGTCAGGAGCGCGGCATCCCGGCCGGCGGGATCCGCGCGCCCCTGCTGCTTCCATCGTCACGTCACTTCTGCAGGTACTTCATCACCGCCTCGGTGCGGGTGTGCGCGCCGAGCTTCTCGAAGATGTGCTTGAGGTGCGTGTGCACCGTCAGCGGGCTCATGCCCAGTTGCTGAGCGATCTCCTTGTCGGGCATGCCGCGGGAAAGGCAGTGCAGGATCTGCTGCTCCCGGCCGGTGAAGCGGATGCCATCGGCCGAAGCGTCGCGCGTCTCGCCGCTGAGCAGCTTGAGGAAATACCCGCGCAGATGTTTGTCCAGCGCGCCGGCGGTCGGCGACTTCGCGCCCCAGGCGCCGTCCATCGGGTCGAGCAGCGACTCGGGCGGACGCCGCCGGAGATAATAGCCCTCGTTCACGCCGCCGACCGATTTGAAGATGTCGTCGCTCTCGGCGAACACCCCCAGGCTGAAGGCATGGGCCTGCGGAGCGATGTGGCGGATCCGGCGGAGGAACTCCTCGCTCGCGGCGTCGGGCAGGAAGCGGTTGAACAGCACCACATCGGCCGCGGCCAACCGGGGATCGGCGCAGGCGCCTGACGCGTGCGGCGCGCATCCTCCGAGGACGTTGCCGGGCTGTCGTCCCACCCAGCGCGCCAGCGAGCGACGGATCCCGTCGTCCGGTTCGACCAGGTAGACGCGACGAGCCTCGGTGCGTTTCGGCGGGGCCGTCTCGGTCGTGACGCCGGTGAAGAACGTCGCGTAGGTGCAGGCCACCGGGCGATCGAGCCAGAACACCGCCGCCGCGAACTCGCGCGGATGCTTCGCGCAGAACCCGACCCATCCGGTCTGCTCCAGTTCCGCCGCGAGCGCGGCCGCGAGCGCGGCGGCAGCGTTCTCGTTCCGGGTCCCGAGCGGGAAATAGGCCCCGTGGTTCCCGTGTTCCAGCCGCACCGAGAACCCCGGCTCCACCAACCCTGCCGCGGCCTCGGAGTACTTTCTCGTCGTGAGCCGGTCGCGCCAGACCGCGGCGTCGGCGGCCGCGGACGGCAGCCGGGCGCTGCCCCGCATGGGGGATGGTCCGGCGGACGGGACGGCGGCCATTCTTTTCATCGTGTGAGAAACGGTTTCCGTGACGGTCGCGTGACGCGCGACGTCTGAATGTAACTGGCCGAAGGTCCGATGTCAGCCTACATGATCGAAAGAGCCGGTCGACCGCCGGCACACAGTCGCCTTTCCCAATGACCAAACATCGAAACGCCGGATTCACGTTGATAGAACTGCTGGTGGTGATCGCCATCATCGCCATCCTCGCAGGCATGTTGTTGCCCGCCTTGTCCCGCGCGAAGGGCGAAGGCCAGAAGGCCGTGTGCATGTCGAATCTCAAGCAGATCCATCTGGGTGCGACATTGTATTCGGATGACAACAACGGCCGGATCTTCTTCACCGGCACCGTCTCAGCGCCGTCCCTCCCGAACGATGGGCAGTGGACCAAGGACCCCACCTCGACCGAACTGCTCGACCCGAACAACGGCCGCGCCTACTGGGGCGTGGGCTATGCGAAGTATTTCGGCGGCGTCGCCGGCAAGAAGGTGTTCCGCGACCCGGCGGCCAAAAAGGTCGACGAGTGGTGGGATGATTCATCGCGCCCGCACTGGCCCCACGAGTTCTGGCTCAACGCCTCCTACGGCATGTCCTCCTATCTCGTGTCCGCGTCCAATTTCGAGAACCAGCCCGAACCGGCCCACACGAAGATCACGGATTTCCGCAACCCGACGACCACCATCTTCTGCCAAGATGCCGCGGAACAGCGGATGGACGGCGGCGACGACAGCCTGTCGGCGTTCTCAACCAATCCAAAGGCGGAGATCCTGACCCAATGGAAGGGGCTCTCGTCCCTCTACGGCGGCTACCGGTTCGAATGGGAATGGTTCCGCCACAACCGCAAGAACGCAACGCTCTGGGTCGGCGGCCATGTGTCGATGATCCGCTACCGGGGTCTCAACAAGAGCATCGACCACCGGTTGTACACCGGCGTCGAACCCAAGGAGCTCCCATGATGGACCGGATATCCGGCACCGCGTTGAGGGCCGTCGCGATAGCCGCCCTCCTCGTCGCCGCCTCGTCGCTGGCGGGTTGCGGCGGCTCTTCCGGGGCACCGAAGACCCCGGAGCAAGCGAGGACCGAGCGGGACAAGGCGTTCGCGAACGCCTCCCCCGATGTGAAAGCGGCCCTCGGCGAGGCCGAAGCGGCCATGAAAGCGGAGGAGGACGCCAAGGCGTTCATGCAACTCAACGCCTTGAGCGCCCGGCCCGACCTCACCGCCGAACAGCGCGGTGCCGCCGCCCAATCGATGCTCTCCGTCAGCAAGAAGCTCGATGAGGCCGCGGCCAAAGGCGACCGCGAGGCGGCGGCTCTCCTCGAGAGCTACCGCGCCAGCAAGTGACCCGTCCCTGACGACGACGATTCCCCCCAAAGAATCGACCATCGACGGTCAAACCCAAGCTCCCATCCGATCCAATTCACCAGTCAAACCAATGAAACCGAAACATAACCTCCTCCGAAACGCGCTCGTGCTCAGTGCCGGCGCGTTCGGCGCGTGGTCCCTGGCCGCCCAATCGGTCGGCCAATGGGACTTCGACGCCGGCAACCTCAACGCGACCAGCGGCTCGCCCCTGACCTTCAAGGACGCGGCGACGCAGGCTAGTAGCCAGTTCGGCACCACCACCGCGCTCGGCCTGCCGGACATCGGCGGCCAACCGGCGAAGGTCCTGAAGGTCCCGGCCTCGGCAGATCTCGCCGGCGGCCTCGGTCTTCCCGTCGGCCCGAACCCGAGCGGCGGCGGCACCTTGGTGAGCACGTGGACCTTGGTCCTCGATGTCCTCTACCCGGCGGCCTCGACCGGCAAGCTCCGGTCCATCTTGGACGCCAGCGATTTCAACGTCGATTCCGAGGTCTTCGTGACTTCGGCCAACGCCTTCGGCACCAAGACCGCCGGCGGCGGGGCCCTCGCCGCCGACAAGTGGTACCGTGTCGCGTTCGTCGTGGACGCGGCAGCCAGCCGGGTACGCTCCTATGTCGACGGCGTCGAAGTCAACTCGACCACGGTCGCCGGGCTGGTGGACACGCGGTTCTCGCTCATCCCGGGCTCGCTGACGACGCTGTTCGCCGATGACAACGGCGAATCCGCGGAAACCTACGTCAACAGCATCCAGTTCCGCGACGTCGCCCTCTCCAAAGGTCAGGTCCTCGCTCTCGGCGGTGCCACCGCCGCGGGCATCCCGGTGACGCTCCCGCCCGTGCCCTCCGGCCTCGAGAAGTGGGTCCCCGGCGGGAAATTCGCCAGCCGCACGACCCCGATCGGCGCGGTCATCAGCACCGGCAGCACCACCATCCAAGATAGCACCATCGCGCTGAAGCTCGATGGCGCCGCCGTCGCCGGCCCCGCCATCACCCGCTCCGGCGAGCTGATCACCGTCGTCAAGACGCCGGCATCGCCGTTCGTGACCGGCACCGACCACACCGTGGTGCTCACCTACACCGATAGCTTGGCCGGTGTCCGGTCCTTCACCAACACGTTCACCGCGGCGCTGTTCTACGAGGATTTCGAAGGCTTGGCTCTCGTCCCTCGCTTGGACGAGGTCAACGATGCCACCGCCGCGTTCGAACAAGCTTGGACCAACCGCCCGCCCGCCGGCTGGAAGGTGGACAACAGCAAGTTCCTCGCGACCCTCATCGGGCCGGACAATCCGGACGACGACGGTGACGGCTACGCGGACCTCGACGGCCGCACCGAATGGGCCGGTTGGAGCTTCGCGAACAAAGACTTCTGGGTCGCCGCCGACAACCAGCGCCGGTCCGAGTTCTCGTTCGCCTCAGGCACCGTCGCCATCGCGGACCCCGACGAGTGGGACGACCAGAACCACATCGAGAGCCTCTTCAACTCCTTCCTCAAGACGCCCGAGATCCCCTTGGACGGCATCGCGCCCGGAACCGCGTTCCTCACCTTCGCATCCAGTTGGCGCCCCGAGGCCTTCGATGACGGATTGCCCAAATTCCCGGTGGACGCTGCCGGCAACCCGATCAACAACCAGACCGCGATCGTCACCGTCAGCTACGACGGCGCCGCGCCGGTCCAGGTGCTGAAATTCGATTCCAAGGAAGGCAGCCCGACGTTCCATGGTGATTTCCCCAACGAGCAGGTCCTCGTGCAATTGAACAACCCGGCGGGCGCCAAGAAGATGGTCCTGAGCTTCGAGCTCCGCGACGGCGCCAACGACTGGTGGTGGGCGGTGGACAACGTCGTCATCAACGCCGGTTCCCAGCCTCCGGTGATCGGCACCCAGCCGACCGACATCGAGGTGCTGGAAGGCCAGCCCGCGCCGTTCACAGCGGTCGCGTCGGGCGATGGCCTCACCTACCAATGGTTCAAGGGTTCCGGATCAGCCCGCACCGCCATCGCCGGGGCCACGACGGCCTCGTACTCGATCGCTTCCGCGAAGCTCTCCGACAGCGGGGCCTACTCCGTGGACGTCAAAAATAGCGCGGGCACGACGACCAGCAAGGTCGTCCAGCTCTCCGTGCAGGTGAACCTCGCCGGCCGGCTCGTCCTCCTCAGCGAGGACTTCAACGGTCTGGCGCTCGGCGCGAACGTGGACGAAGCCCTCGCCGGCACCGCGGTCTGGACCAAGACCGCTCCTGCCGGCTGGACCATCGACGACACCGGGGTCCCCGGTGTGGGCACCGATGAAGACGGCATCACCGAATGGGCCGGCTGGAGCTTTGCTAGCCGCGAATGGTGGGCCAGCACGGCCGGCAACCAGCGCCGCGCCGAGTTCCTCAAGGGCACCGGTGCCATCGCCGTCGCCGATTCCGACGAATGGGACGACGTCGCGCACGCGGCCGGCAACATGAACACCCTGCTGAAGACCAAGAGCATCTCGCTCACCGGTGCGAAGGCGGGCTCCGTGGCCATCAAGTTCGATTCGAGCTGGCGCCCCGAGGATCCGCAGCGCGGAACGGTCAGCGTCGCGTTCGACGGCGGTGCGCCGACCGTCGTCCTCGAGCTGAACTCCAGCCAGAGCAGCCCGAACTACCGGCCGGACTCGGTCAACGAGACCATCTCCATCCCGGTCAACAACCCGGCGGGTGCGAAGACGATGACGGTGACCTTCGGGTACCTCGAGACGCGCAACAACTGGTGGTGGGCGATCGACAACCTCGTCGTCGCCGCCTCGCCGGCCCCGTTGTTCTCCGAGGACTTCGAGTCGATCGTGCTGGGGCCGAACGTGGAGGAGGGCATCACCACCGGCAGCGGCGGAGCGAAGCCGAACGTGTGGAGCAAGGCCGGTCCTGCGGGCTGGACGCACGACGACACGGGGGTCCCGGGCGTGGGCACCGTGAACGACGCCGTGACCGAATGGGCCGGCTGGAGCTTCGCCAACCGTGAATGGTGGGCGAGCACGGCGGGCAACCAGCGCCGCGCCGAGTTCCTCAAGGGCACCGGTGCGGTCGCCATCGCCGATTCCGACGAGTGGGACGACATCAAGCCGCACGCGGCGGGCAACATGGCCACCTATCTCGCCACTCCGGCGATCGACATCACCGGCCAGGCCGCGGGCACGGTGTACCTGAAGTTCGATTCGAGCTGGCGCCCGGAAGAGCCCCAGAAGGCGACGGTGGTCGCGAGCTACGACGGTGGCGCCCCGGTCGAGGTGCTCCGCTGGGAATCGGCGGCGGGCAAGCCGTTCTTCCACGACGACAACTCGGTGAACGAGACCGTCAACATCCCCTTGTTCAACCCCGCCGGCGCCAAGTCGGTGAAGCTGACCTTCGGGTACTTCGACACGCTCAACAACTGGTGGTGGGCGATCGACAACATCGAGGTGAACGTCGGCCCGGCCGCGGTGGCCCCGCTCGGCGGCACCACCGCCTCGGTGACCCCGGCCGGCATCGTCCTCAACTGGACCGGCGGCAACGGGCCGTTCCTCGTGCAGGGCAAACTCGGTGTGACCGATGCGTGGATCGACTTCCAGACCACCACCGACCACACCGTGACCATCCCGACGGCCTCGTTCGCCGGGTTCTTCCGCATCGTGGACGGCACGACCAAGACGGTGAAGCTGTTCAAGGCCTCCTTGAGCGGCGCCAACGAGCGTCCGACGGCGGTGACGACGACGGGCACGGGCACGGGCCTTCTGGCCTTGGATGGTCTGACGGCCACCTACGTGGTCGGCTATCAGGGCCTGACGGCCGCGCCGGTGGCGTACCATCTGCACGGTCTGGGCGGAGCGGACGCGGCGGTCGGCGTGAAGTTCGCGCTGGTCCCCTCGGGCGCCCTCGGCACCTCGGGCCTCTTCGTGGGCCAGGCGACAGTCGACCAAGCGACGGCTGACGGCATCGCTGCCGGCCAGACGTACTTCAACGTCCATACCGCTGCCTTCGGCGGCGGTGAGATCCGCGGTCAAGTGGTTCCTTGACCTGGACCGGGTGCGCCGGTCATCAATACCGGCGTACCCCACAATTTTCCGCTGCTGAGTGGCAGTGGTCACGGCGGGCTTGGGCGATGAAACCGTGTGTCATCCCCAAGCCCGCTTTTTCTTTTCCTCTCCCCTCCCCTTCCGGCACTTCACCGAACGGCAGGAACCCGTTTGCCGGCGGACGTGGACACGTCCGACGACGGCCGTCACCCGATTCACTCCGTCGCGTTGCGGAAAAAGCGGACGCCCCTGGTCCCTTGATCCTTCCGCCGGCCTCTGCTCTGGCCTCCTTCAGGCCCACGGTCCCGGTGGCGCTGGCGGGCGGGTCAGGCCGTTGCTCGCGGCTATGCTCGCTACGGAGACAGACATCATCGGCGGTTATCCGGCCGCCTCGATGCTCCGTTGATCCTGGAAGTCCTCGGGGCCTTTCGCCGGGACGAGGTCTTCGCCATTGCTGCCGCTAAAAGTCTCGGCATCGGGCGCACCCGCTTCTACGAACTCGACGCCGGAAATCTCCGCGCCGCCGCACGGCATCAAGGAGACCACTGGACTCCGGGCACCGCCGGCGGCGATCCCGCCCGGACTGACCCTCGGGCGTCGGACCACACAGCGCTGCCCGTGGTGGCCTTATGTCTGGAGCCTCCGCACCGGCATCGAGATCGACCCCGACGGCCGGGTGCCCATCGGCCGACAACACCTCCGCGGCGGCCTGGATCCCGGAGCACGAGGCATCCATTGTCTCCATCCCGACGGGGCCATCTCCCTCGTCGCCCGCGAACCCAAACCCGGCGAACGCCCGGCTCTCCTCCTCCAATCCGGCGATCCTTGATCTCGTCCGGTTTTGCCCGCACGCCTGTCCGGGCTAGCTCGCGCACTGCTCGCCTTCGGTCGCAACACGACACGTAACGGCCACCCCTTCCGCGGGGCCGCCGCGTCGGCTTTGTCGGCGCCGACGACCCGAAGATAGCAACGAAAACTGCGTGATCACGGCGTCCGGCAGTCCGGTGGCGCTTCTCCGGGATCAGCGAGCCCGGGCGCCGGCACGATGGCTCTCCATCTGTCGAGGCCTTTCAAGTGCCAAGCAGGTGTCTCTGGAAACCTTAACGTAACTGGTCGGTGGCGGGCTGCGGGCATACAAAGTGAGGCGTTCGTCCAAACCCGACGGACAAGGCCGTCGTCCAGACACCGCCGCCCCCACACCTCATGCTGCCGATCAGATTCCGTGCACCCACGGGAAGGCCTCGGCGGATCCGGGCATGAGGTGCGGATCGCTTCTGCAGGGAGCGAGCGGCGGGGCCGGGAAGATTTCCGCACAGTGCAGTGAACCGTGACTCGTGAAACAACAACAATGAAACTACACACTCCATCCGTCCGCCGCGCCGTCCTCATGGCGTTGGCGTCATCGGCCTCCATGGCCGTCTGGGCGCAGACGGCGATCCCCGCCAGCTTCGCTCACCCGCGCTCCACCGCCACGGCCGCCAACCGCGGCTTCGCGGTCCGCGTCGTCCAAGCCTACAAGGATGCCGGCACACTGGCCAACAGCAACGCCCGCACCGAGGCGCAGCTCGCGGGCACGTTGATCAACTCGCTGACCGGCCTGCCGTTCGTGGACGTCACCGACAAGACCGGCTTCAGCGCCGACGGCGTCTACACCGAGACGGCGGTCATCGACTACGAGAAGGGCGGCGGCGCCACCGCGGCGTTCCCCGGCATCCCCTCCGGTTCCGACAACACCGACAACATCGCCTTGGAAGCGGTCGCCTTCCTCGACCTCGACCCCGGCACCTACACGATGGTCGTCAACAGCGATGACGGGTTCCGGGTCACGGCCGGGCCTGATTCTCGTGACCAGCTCAACTCCATCAAGCTCGGCGAGTACGATGGCGGCCGCGGTGCGGGCGACACGTCCTTCACCTTCAGCGTCTCCGCCGCGGGCATCTATTCCTTCCGCCTGACCTACGAGCAGGGCGGCGGCGGCGCCAACGTCTCTTGGTTCGCGGCACCGTCGACGGCTGCCGACCCGCATGTGCTGGTCAATGCCGCGGACGGCATCAAGGCCTACAGCACCCTCGTCGGCGGCGTCGCGCCCTATGTCGCGCTCGCCAATCCGCTGCCTGGCGCCACAGGCGTCTCGCCCGCCACGCTCGTCAACTTCATCCTCGTCGACGGCACCCCGGCCAAGGTCAATCCGGCCTCGGTCGCTCTCTACTTCGACGGCGTGAAGACGGCGTCCACGGCGTCCAAGGCCGGTTCCAAGACCACCATCAGCTATGATCCGCCCGGATTGTTGGACGTCCTCAGCAAGCACACGGTCAAGCTGACCTTCGCGGACGACGCCACCCCGGCGAACCTGCGCACCAACGAGTTCACCTTCGAGTCCGCCGCGTTCGGCAACCTCAAGCTGCCCGCTCCGATCTATCTCGAGACCTTCGATTCCATCGCCGAGGCGACGCTTCCGGCCGGTTGGACCGCCGAGAACCACACCGATGTCCGCACCGAAGGGCTCGACCTGAACAACCCGAACTCCGATTCCTACCTCGGCTGGACGGTCATCTCCTCGAACCGTATGTGGTTCATCGGTGAAGGCGCCAAGACGCCCGAGGCCGCCACCAATAACCCGGTCCTCGGCGTTCCCGAACAGGCCCAATGGGAGGCGCTCCGCCGCTTCACCGTGGGCGAACAGTACGTCAACGGCGAGCGTGTCACCTCGCTCGTGACCAACAACTTCGCCTACGCTGAAACCGACCAGCGGGGCGGAAGCCAGGTCCAGTACCTCTTCACCAAGGACTACGACCTGACCGGCAAGACCAGCATCTATCTCTCGTACCACAGCATGTACGAGCAGAATCAGGACAACATGGCCTCCGTCGAGTACTCCATCGATGCCGGCAAGACCTGGTTGCCCGTCGTGATCATGGTCGACGGCGTGGACATCAAGCTCGATGCCAACGGCAAAGCCCTCGGCTACGAGACGTTGATCGAGCCCCAAGGCGACACCGCCAAGTTCACCGATGCCGGCGGCAACGAGGCCGGCGGCTACTACGGCGCCTTCCTCGGCAACCAGGACACCAACACCTGGAAGGACCTCGGCCCGTTCATCAGCGCCCGCGTCAACGACGACTTCACCGAGTCCAAGCGCGTCGAGCTCTTCCGCCTGACCAATGCCGACAACCAGAAGACCGTCCGCTTGCGCTTCGCGCAGGCCGGCACCGGCAGCTGGTACTTCGGCATCGACGACGTCGGCTTCTACAGCATCACGACGGTCGACAAGCCGGTCTTCACGGTCCAACCCGCCGCGGTCTCCCGCATCGCCGGGCTCGCCGCCTCGTTCAAGGGGACCGCCACCGGCGTCGGCGTGACCTACCAGTGGAACCTCAACGGCAACCCGATCGCCGGGGCCACCACCGCCGCCTACTCGATCACCAAGGTCTCCGCGGCCGACGCCGGTGACTACACCCTCGTCGCCAGCAACGCCGGCGGACCGGTCACCAGCCAAGCGGCCAAGCTCACCGTCATCGGTTCCCCCGAACCGCTCGACCTCACGCCCGGCCTCGTGACCCACCTGACCTTCGACGACACCTACGCCGACGCTTCCGGTAACGGCGTCAACGGCACCGCCCAAGGCACCAAGAACAAGCCCACGTTCGAGACGGGCTTCATCGGCAAGGGCGTCCACATCACCAACAAGAAGGACCAGTCCCTCGACGCGTACGTCACCTTGGGCTATCCGAACGCGCTCAAGTTCGGCGACGAGGTCACCGGCACCGACTTCACGGTCTCCATGTGGATCAAGCAGATCAGCCAGGCCGACGACCAGGCGTTCATCTCCAACAAGGACTGGAACTCCAGCAACAACCGCGGTTGGGGCGTCTTCTCCCAGGGCGGCGGGATCTTCCGCGTCAACCTGACCGGCCCGTCCGGTGGCACCGGCAAGTTCGACAACAAGCCTGCGGCGACCTTGAACGACGCCGCTTGGCACCTCGTCACCGTCGCGGTCGGACGGAAAGGCACCGTGGATTCCTACGTCGACGGCGTCCTCCTGTCCTCGACCTCCATCGTGACCGCGGGCAACATCGACACCGATGACCTCGGCAAAGTCGTCAACATCGGCCAGGACGGCACCGGTATCTACACCGACGGCAACGCCGCCGAGATCGACATGGTCGTCGACGACCTCGGCATCTGGCGCCGCAAGCTGACCAGCAACGAGGCCGCGGCCATCTATCTCCGCGGCGTCGCCGGCAAGAGCCTCGACCAGTCCCCGGTCGGCGCTCCGGTCGCCTTCACCGCCCCTGTCGTGACCCCGGCCGGCATCGTCCTCAGCTGGACCGGCGGCAACGGACCGTTCCTCGTGCAGCGCAAACTCGGTGTGACCGATGCGTGGACCGACCTCCAGACCACGTCCGACCGCACCACGACCATCCCGACGGCCTCGTCCGCCGGGTTCTTCCGCATCGTGACCAACTAATTGGTTCCTTGAACAGGACCGGGTGCGCCGGTCATCAATACCGGCGCACCCCACAATTTTCCGCTGCTGAGTGGCAGTGGTCACGGCGGGCTTGGGCGATGAAACCGTGTGTCATCCCCAAGCCCGCTTTTTCTTTTCCCCTCCCCTCCCCTCCCGGCACTTCACCGATCGGCAGCAACCTGTTTGCAGGCGGACTTGGACACGTCGGCCTTGGCGCGTCCGACACCCTGCTTGTCCGCGATCCGCCGTCCCGCACGCCCATCTTCAGAGAGCGTGGAAAATCGTTGCCTCCGGGGGGTCGGATCCGGCGACGGCCCACAGCGGGTTCACTCTTGGATTGTGACCGGCCGCGGGTCTTGCTCGGCGAGCAGCCGCTGGATGAGGGCCTCGTCGAGCGCGGTGGCCGGAGCCGGGCCGGCGGGGTCCGGTGGCTTCGTCCGGCGCGCTTCGGTCCACCGCGCGAGGACATTGGTCTTGGCCGCTCGCAGGCCGGAGGCATCGGCGAGGAAATCGGTCTTGAAATCCGCGAAGCCGGGCAGCGTCCGCAACGAACGCGCCGCGACGAACCGGACCGGGCCGTAGCTGTCGTCGAGCAACCGCGCGACATACGGCGCGCTCCAATCGGTGCCCGAGGCCGCCTGGGCGGGCTTCCATCCGAGATGCCACGCGGTGATGAGGCGCTGGGCGGCGTGTCCCTTCAACGACCACAGCAGTGAGGCCGGCACGGTCCTCTGCTCTTCCGTCAGCGGGACCTTCGGCTGCCGGTACCACTTCGAGAGCTGCTCCTGGGTCCACGCCAGCGTCCGGTCGAGATGGCAGAGGTTGCACGCGTTCGGCGCGCCATCGCGGACGCCGGCCCCGATGCGCGGCGACGCGATCTGGTGCGTCCGGATCGCCTTGAACAGCGCGTAGGTCGTATGAGGCATGTGGCAGTCGACGCAATTGCTCCCGGCCGAACCCGCGGCGTGATGCGTGTGCTCGGCGAGGCGGGCCCCGAAGCGTTCCTCGCGATGGCACTGGACGCACGATGCCGGGCCGTCATGGCCGCGCTTGAGCTGGTCGTCGGGAGGGCTGTCGTGCATCGAGTGGCAGGACAGGCAGGTCATCATCCCGCGGGTATGGCACGGGGTGGACAGAAGGGCGGTGTACTCGCGGCCGCCGGCGAGGACCGTGCCGTCGTCCCACCAGCGGCTCGCATAGAAATCCCGGTTCTTGACGAACTCGGCGCGTTGCTCCGGCGTGGCATCCTTGCCGGGGAACTGGATGTAGTAGCGCGTGCGGTGGAGGTCCTCGCCCGGGGTGTAGAGCGGACCGCTGCGGGCGGACTCCATCGCGAACTCGTCCCGCATGATGTAGTTGCCGTGGCATTGGCCGCAGACCTGCGTCGAGCGGACCGGGTCGAGCTTCGCCGGGTTGACGATGGTCGGATCATTTTCCTTCTTGCCGCCGGGCGCCGCCGGTCCTGCGAGACGGTGCTTGTCGACGTGCGCCTTGCCGGGGCCGTGGCAGGCCTCGCAGGCGATGCCGAGCTCGCCGACCTTGGACCGGAGCTGGCCCTTCTCGTCGAGGCCGGGGTTGCCGCCGGTGCTGTGGCAGCGGATGCAGTGGTGGTTCCACTGGGTGACGAACCGCTCCTTGTCGTCCGGTGCCCGCATGAAGGCCTGTTCGCGCGGGATCCACTGGCCGGTCTCGGGGAGGAACACCAGCGGCAACGTCTGCAACAGGCCCGGATACCGCGGGCTCGTGACCCAGTACGTCTGGTAGTTGTGCGAGCCGGTCGCCATCACCACCGGTCGCTTGACCCGGGGGATCTTCTCCAGCGGGAGCTTCCGGCCGCCCTGGACCACGTACATCAGCACGTCCGGATCAGGCATCTCGGCGACCAACGTGGCGCCCTCCGTCGATACCCGGTAATCGAGCCCTCCCGACGGGACCCTGGTGCCGTCGAAGCGGCCCAGGACGGTGTCGGGCGTCGCCGGCTGGGTCATCGTCCGATGATAGGACCGATGCCAAGAGGCGTGCTCGTCGGCGTGGCATCCCACGCACGTGGCCGAGGTCACGTAGTCGGCCTCGGGCCGCGGCTGCGGAAGCTGCTTGGCGAGCCACTCCGGGACACGGGCGGTCACGTTCGTCCTGCCCGCCTCGGATCCGGCGGCGGCGAGCGGCAGTAGGCAGGCGGCAAGCAGTGATGCCCAGCAGGTCGCCTTCGTCAGCCAAGGTTCGATACAGGAGAGATGCATGGATGCCGGAGGTCGAAAGGTCCCGTGACGCGACCTCCGGAACATGCCCGACATGGCTTACCAGTCAGCGCAAAAGTGGGCGCGCCGCGCCCCGGACCGCACGCGGCTTGGACGCTGCCCTCGACTTCGACGGCGTCCCGCCTTAACCATCCGCGCCTATTTTGTATGTCTGAGCCCGTGCCCACCGCCGCCCCCGCCGCCCCCGAACCGAGCGATTTCATCCGCGACATCGTCGCCGCCGACATCGCGAGCGGGAAGCACACCCGCATCCACACCCGTTTCCCGCCCGAGCCGAACGGCTATCTCCACATCGGTCATGCGAAGTCGATCTGCCTGAACTTCGGCATCGCCCGACAGTTCGGCGGCATCTGCAACCTGCGGATGGACGACACCAACCCGACGAAGGAGGACACCGAGTACGTCGACTCCATCCGCAGGGACGTCGACTGGCTCATCGGGGGCTGGGCGACCGACACGCTCGGCCTCAAGCGGGTCGGCGCCGACGACGGACGTGTCGTGGTCGCCGACGACGGACGTGTCGTGGTCGCCGGCGACGGACGTGTCGTGGTCGCCGGCGACGCGGAACCCGGCACCGCGCTCGAACCCTTCTACGCCTCGGATTATTCCGGGCGCCTCTACTCGGCCGCCGTCCGGTTGATCGAGGCGGGCAAGGCGTTCGTCTGCGACCTTTCCGCGGAGCAGATGAACGAGTTCCGGGGCACGCCGACGTTGCCGGGCAAGGACAGCCCGTTCCGCGGCCGCACCGCCGCCGAGAACCTCGATCTCTTCGCCCGCATGCGCGCCGGCGAGTTCCCGGACGGTGCGCGGACGCTCCGCGCCAAGATCGACATGGCGTCGCCGAACGTCCACCTGCGCGACCCGGCGCTCTACCGCATCCGCCACGCGGAGCATCACCGCACCGGCTCGAAGTGGTGCATCTATCCGATGTACGACTTCGCCCATCCGCTGAGCGACCAGTTCGAGGGCATCACGCACTCGGTCTGCACGCTGGAGTTCGAGGTCCATCGCCCGCTCTACGATTGGCTGCTCGCCGCGCTGGACCTTCCCGCTCCCCTGCCCCGCCAGATCGAGTTCGCCCGCCTCAACCTCGGCTACACCGTGATGAGCAAGCGCAAGCTGCTCCAGTTGGTGGAGGAGGACCTGGTCACCGGCTGGGACGACCCGCGCATGCCGACCATCTCCGGCCTCCGCCGACGCGGCGTGCCGGCACAGGCGTTGCGGACCTTCGCCACCGCCATCGGCGTGACCAAGTTCAACGGCCTGACCGATGTCGCCGTGCTCGAACACATCGTCCGCACCGAGCTCAACACCGTCGCGCTCCGCCGGCTCGCCGTGCTCAGCCCGCTCAAGGTCGTGCTCACCAACATCCCCGCGGGCGAGGTCATCGAGGTCGAGGCGGTGGAGAACCCCGGGGATCCATCCGCCGGCACGCGCAAGGTCCCCTTCACCCGCGAGGTCTACATCGATCGCGACGACTTCATGGAGGTCGCGCCGCCGAAATATTTCCGGCTCCGTCCGGGCGGCGAGGTCCGGCTCAAGTACGCCTGCATCATCCGCTGCGACGAGGTCGTGAAAGACGCCGCCGGCGAGGTCGTGGAGCTCCGCGGCACCGCCCTGCTCGACACGCGCTCGGGCGGCCCCGATTCCGGCAAGAAGGTCAAGGGCACCATCCACTGGGTCAGCGCTTCCCACGCCATCGACGCCGAGGTGCGGTTGTACGACCGCCTCTTCACCGAGGAGCTGCCGGAGAAGGACGGACGCGATTTCCGCACCGTGCTGAACCCTCGCTCGTGCGTGGTCGTGCAGGCCAAACTGGAGCCGGCGCTCGCGCGGACGGTCCCCGACACCCGGTACCAGTTCGAGCGGCTCGGCTACTTCTGGCCCGACCCGAAGGATTCGACGGCGGACCGCCCCGTGTTCGCCCGCACGATCTCGCTGAAGGACGCCTGGGCGAAGGAGACCGCGAAGGCCTAGGCCGATCGGGGCAACGCGCGCGCCGCCCTTCGTCCCACCACGGAAAACCGTCCGCCCGCCCTCCTGCCGATGACCGTCCCCGTCCATCTCTGGTCCTACTTCCGCGACCTCGCCGGGACCGCGCGCTTGGACGTCGACGTGCCGGACGCCGCCCCGGTCGAGGACGTGCTCCGAGCGGTCTATGCGCTCCATCCGAAGCTCGGCGCGTTGCGCAACTCGACGCTCATCGCGGTCGGGGTCGATTACGCGAGCGCGGACCAGGTCCTCCGGCCGGGCGACGAGGTCTCGCTCTTCCCGCCGGTCCAAGGTGGTTGAACCCTGCTCTCGCCGTCCCATGCGCCGAACGCTCCTCCTCACCGACGACCCGATCGACGAACCCGCGCTCGTCGCCGGCCGCCCGATGTCCGCGGGCATGGGGGCCGCCATCGTGTTCAGCGGCGTGGTACGCGGCAGCGAGGACGGGGCGCCCATCGGCGCCATCGGCTACGAAGGGTTCCGGGCGATGGTGGAACGGCAATTCGGACTGCTCTTCGACGAGATGGAGCGGCGGTGGCCGGTCGGATCGGTCCGCCTCGTGCACCGGCTCGGCGTCGTGAAGGTCGGCGAATCCTCGCTGTGGGTCGAGGTCGTCGCGCCCCATCGGAGGGAAGCTTTCGAAGCCAGCCAATGGCTCATCGATGAGATGAAGCGCGTGGTGCCGATCTGGAAGCGTCCGATCCCCGCATGAACGGAACGGGGCGAGGCCGCCGGCCGAATGTCACCGGCCTTCCATGCTCATGGAAACCGAGGTCCGGAGGTCTCTCGGAGACGGCGGAAGGTGCCGGGCGTCCCGTCGTCCCCTGCCCTTGCCAAAGCCCATCGAAGGGCTTTGGCCGCGTCCCGGCCCCTTCGGGAAACCACGTTTGCGGCCCCGAGGTGCGATGCTAGTTTGCGGCCGGCCGACGCAATCCGGTCCAGTCCGACGATCCTCATGATGAGCGCCCACGACACACTAGCCGCCCCGCAGCCGACCGCCAAACCGCTTGCCGACCAGCAGAACGAACCGGACCACCGGAAGCTGCGCATCGACAAGGTGGGCGTGCGCGGCCTGCGCTTCCCGATCCAGGTGCGCGACAAGAACGCCGGCACGCTGCAGAGCACCGTCGCGACCATCGGGCTCTTCGTGGACCTACCGCAGGAGTTCAAGGGCACTCACATGAGCCGGTTCGTCGAGGTGCTCAACGCCCACGGCGGCGTCGTCCACGTCGAGAACATCCCCGACATGCTGCGGGCCATGCAGACCAAGCTCCACGCGATGAACGCGCACGTCGAGATGGAGTTCCCGTTCTTCCTCTGCAAGAAGGCGCCGGTGTCCGGCAAGGCCGGCGTGATGGATTACACCATCCGCTTCGATGCGGCGCTCTGCGGCACCGACCTCGATTTCCTGCTCACGGTAAAGGCGAACGTCACCACGCTCTGCCCCTGCTCAAAGGCGATCTCCCGGTACGGCGCGCACAACCAGCGCGGCGAGGTCACCGTCCAGGTGCGGTCCGAGGGCATCGTGTGGATCGAGGACCTCATCGCGCTGATCGAGTCGAGCGGCAGCAGCGAGATGTATTCGCTGCTCAAGCGCGAGGACGAGAAGGCCGTGACCGAGCGCGCCTACGAGAACCCGGTGTTCGTGGAGGACCTCGTGCGGAACGTCGCCCTGAAGCTCAACGCCCGCCCCGACATCACCTGGTACCGGGTCGAGGCCGAGAACCAAGAGAGCATCCACAACCACAACGCCTACGCCTGCATCGAGAAGGGCTGAAGCCTTCGGACGAGAAATGAGATCGGGACGTCGTGGCGGAAAGCGATCGCGGCCCGAACGGCGTGATCGGAAGAGCCCGGCGCGGCTGTTGAGGTAGCGCAGACTGGCGGTCTGCTGTGTCGCGGGTTGGCAACCTGCTGGGCGTCCATGTTTCTAGGA
>CAIWVP010000175.1 GCA_903916195.1 uncultured Verrucomicrobiota bacterium
CGATCGCCACCGCGTTGCCCGACGCGAAGGCCCGCACGCTCCGGCAGTACCGCCAGATCCTCGAGGACACCCAGTGGCTCATGCGCGAGGGCGAGTACCAGCGGCGCGAGTATTGGAAAAAGGCCGATCTCAGGTCGCTCGCAGGCTTCACCAATTCTGCCGCGTGGTACCGCGGACAGTTCCGCTCGAACGTGGTCGGCGTCATCCCGGCCGCGTCGTTGCCGCCGGATGCGCGCACCCGTTTCCTCGGCGAGACCAACGGCGTGCGCCGCTACGAGGTCGTGCTCGACGTCCACCGCGACGTCTTCGCCCAGGGCATCCTCTGCGTTCCCGTGGACATCCAACCCGGCGAGCGACGTCCGGTCGTCGTCTGTCAGCACGGCCTCGAGGGCCGGCCCACCGATGTCTCCGACCCGGCGGTGAACAGCCAGTACTACCATCAATACGGCCTGCGGCTCGCGGAGCGCGGCTACATCACCTTCGCGCCGCAGAACCCCTACATCGGCGGGACGAAGTTCCGTCAGGTGCTGCACCAGGCCCAGCCGCTCGGGCTCACGCTCTGGTCCTTCATCGTCCGGCAGCACGAGGCCATCACCGATTGGCTCGCATCGCAGGACTTCGTCGACCCGGAGCGCATCGCCTTCTACGGCCTGAGCTACGGCGGCAAGACGGCGATGCGCGTGCCCGTGCTGGTGGACCGCTACTGCCTGAGCATCTGCTCGGCGGACTACAACGAATGGATCTGGAAGAACACCTCCGCGCGCTCCGCCTACAGCTATCTCTTCAACAGCGAATACGACATGCCCGAATGGGACCTCGGGAACACCTTCAACTATGCCGAGATGTCGTGGCTCATCTTCCCGCGGCCGTTCATGGTCGAGCGCGGCCACGACGACGGCGTCGCGCCTGATGAATGGGTCGCCTACGAATTCGCCAAGACCCGGCGCCACTACGTGAAGCTCGGTCTCGCCGACCGCGCCGAGATCGAGTTCTTCGACGGCCCGCACAGCATCCACGGCGTCGGCACCTTCGACTTCTTGCGCCGGCATCTCGGATGGCCGAGGTGAGGACCGGTCGGCGCGACGGCGGCGGCCATTTCTGGCGGCGGGATGCCGGACCCGCTAACATGGGCGAGAAATGCGGCAGACCTGGCGTGCGCTCTCCTTTTTCCGGACCGATTGGCCGCGGGTCGCCGCGGCGTCGATGCTTCTGGGGTCCGGCACGGTCGCGGGCCTGCTCAAGCCGTGGCCCCTGGCGCTGGTCGTGGATTCGGTGCTGGGGCACGAACCTTTTCCGGAGGTCGTCGGACGTGTCATCGGCGGGATCCCGTTGCCGACCCAACTGGCCGTCCTGGTCGGCGCCCTGGTGCTGCTGCATCTCGGTCACGCGCTGGTCACGGCGACGCAGAACGCGCTGGTGATCGCGACGGGGCTGCGCGGGCTGGCCCGGGTGCGGCGGGCGGTGTTCGACCGGCTGCTCGGGCTCTCGTTCCAACGGCTGCAAGGCGCACAGGCCGGCGACCTGATCTATCGGGCGACGTGGGACACCTACGCGTTCCAGACGTTGTTCACCCAAGGGCTTTTCACCTTCCTGGGCGCGTCGGCCGGCGTGGCCGCGATGACGGTGGTGATGTGGCGGCTGAACCCGGTGCTCACCTGGGTGGCCCTGGCCACGGTGCCCGTCCTGGTCGCGGTCATGAAAGGCGTCGGCGCCGGGATGGCCCGGCGCGGCGGTGAAGCGCAGACCGCGGACGCCGGCATCGCGGCGGCGGTGCAGCAACTGGTGGCGAACCTGCCGCTGGTCCAGAGCTTCACGCGGGAAGCGACCGAGGCCGGGCGCTTCGGCGGACGCGCGGACGCGGCGCTGGAGGCGCGTTGGCGCCAGCATGCGGCAGAGGTCGTCTATCTCGCGGCGGTGGCGGCCGTGTTCGCGCTGGGCATCGCGGCCATCGTCTGGGCCGGGGCGCGGCAGGTGCTGGACGGCCGGCTGAGCGTGGGCCAGCTGCTCGTCTTCCTCGCGTATCTCGCCCAGCTGCACGAACCGCTGAACCAGCTCTCGAACGTCGGTTCCACCTTGGCCAGCTCGCGTGCCGGGACCCGGAGGGTGCTGGAGCTGCTCGACGAGGAAGACGCCGGGACGCATGGGGCGTGGCCGGTGGAGACGGCTTCGGATGGAAGCACGGATCCGGTCGTCGCGCCGTGTGCCGCCGGGTTGGTCTTCGACGCGGTGAGCTTCAGCTACGCGGAAGGGCGACCTGTGCTGCACGATGTGTCGTTCCAGGTCGAGGCCGGGACGTCGGTCGCCCTGATCGGTCCGAGCGGGTCGGGCAAGACCACGGTGCTGCATCTGGTGCCGCGCTTCCTGCGGCCGGATTCCGGCGGCGTCCGGCTCGGCGGCACGGATATCGCGGGACTTCCTCTCCGGGCGCTCCGCGAGCAGGTCGCGTTGGTGTCGCAGGAACCGCTGCTGTTGCCGGCGTCGGTCGCGGAGAACATCGGCTATGGCAAGGCCGGCGCGACCCGGGCGGAGATCGAGGCGGCGGCCCGCGCGGCGAACGCCCACGGGTTCATCGGGAAGTTGCCGCAGGGCTACGACACGGTGGTGGGCGACGGCGCGGCACGGTTGAGCACGGGCGAGAAACAGCGGCTGAACCTGGCGCGCGCCTTCCTCAAGGATGCGCCCGTCCTGCTGCTCGACGAACCGACCAGCGCACTCGACGCCGAGAGCGAAGCGCTCGTGCTGGCAGGCCTGCGCGAGCTCATGCGCGGGCGCACGACGGTGATGGTCGCCCACCGGCTCGGGACCTTGCGCGCGGTCGACCGCATCGTCGCGCTGGTGGACGGCCGTGTCGCGGAGACAGGAACGGCGGAAGAACTGCTGGCGGCGGGCGGTTACTTCGCCAAGCTGACACAGGAGAAAACATGAGGTCCGAAGTCCGAAGTCTCAGGTCCAAGGTCGGGTACAAGGTGCCGATCGCTCTGGCGATGCTGCTGTCATCCGCACTGGCGGACAGGATCGCCGCCGTGATCACGGCGCCCGTGCCTGTGGAAGACCTCGCGAAGCGCGCCGACACGGTGGTCCACGGCAAGGTGGCTGCCTTGGAATGCACGCGCGATCCCGCCGGGCGGATCTTCACGCGCGTGGAACTGGATGTGGCCGAGGTCTGGAAAGGCAAACCGGCCGGCCGCTTCAGCCTGGTGCTCGCCGGCGGGGTCCTCGGAGAGCGCAAGGTCGGCGTGGTCGGCGGACCCGCGTACCGGTTGGGCGAGGAGGTCGTCGTCTTCACCGCGCGCAACGCGAACGGGGAACCGGTGACCCTCGACCTGGCTCAGGGCAAGTTCACGGTCGAGACAGCACAGGCCTCCGGTGCAAAGCACGTCGCCAACGGCGTCCTCGGCGGTGCCGCGGAAAAGTCGGGATACCGGTTGCCGATGCAAGTGCCGCTGGCGCTGTCGGAGCTGCGCCGGCGTGTGGAGGCGGCACGATGAGCCGGCTCGGCAAAGGGCTGCTCGTCGGAGCCTTGGTGGCGGGCGCGATGCCGTCCGCCAAGGCCTTCGTGCAGCGGTCGAACTGGAATTTCACGTTCTTCGACGGGTCCCTCGTCCCGCCGTCGGCGCAGAACCCGTCGTCCCTCGCGATCCGCTACCGAATCAGCGCGGACGGCTGGTCCGTGACCAACCGGGTCGCGGAGCTCGATGCGGTGCGTTCGGCGTTCGACCAGTGGCAGGCGGTGCCGGGCACGCAGATCAAGTTCGAGGAGCTACCGGCCGCCGGAGCGATGATCGATGTCGACCCCGAGGACAGCGTCTGCACCGTGGCTTGGTTGTCCGGCGGCCGGAACTACGCCGGTGGCCGGGTGTTCCTCCCGGCGGCCGTCAACGCCACCACCGTGTACTCCGAGGTGGACGGCATCGTGGTCGAGGCGGACATCCTGCTGAACCGCGACCGGCAGTGGATCACCACGTTCAACCCTTCGCTGACCCAAGGAAATCTTGTCGAATCGGTGGTGGCGCACGAGATCGGGCATCTGCTCGGGCTGCACCATTCACCGCTCGGCGGCGCGACGATGTTCTGGCTGACGCAACCGGGTATCGGCAGCGCCGCCGGTCTGTCCTCCGACGAGGTCACCGCGGCCAAAGCAATCTATGGGCTGCCGGCGACCCGCTCGACGACCGGGACCGTTCGCGGAAAGGTATCGATGGTCGGATCCGGTGTGCTCGGGGCCTTGGTCACGGTCGAAGATCCTGCCGGCCTGGTGGTCGCCGGCACGATCACGACCGCGAGCGGTGCCTATTCTGTCCCGGCGTTGCCGCCGGGGGACCACACCCTGCGGGTCACGCCGTTGGACCCTGGCGACGACGGGACGGACGGCTATCTCGTGCGAGGCGCCGACCTGGATGTCTACGACGCTTCCTTCTCCGATGCGGAGACCGCCTTCCTTCCGACCGTGCCGCTGCCGTTCACCTTGGCCAAGGGCGGGACGGTGACGAAGGACGTCGTGGTGCTGCCGGGTGTCCCGGCCTTCCGGATCACCGAGGCGCGCCGGTTCTTCACCGAGGACGGGCGGACGAGCGGCGACGCCTGCATGCAGCTCGCTCCAGGACAGACCAACGCGTGGGTCGGCGTCTATATCCCCGGTGCCGTCGGCACCGACGCGGTGTTGCGTCTCACGGGCGGCGGATTGACCTACGGCGCCACCGTGGTCGTGCCCGATGCGCTCCGGCACCTGACGCTGGTGCAGGTCCCGGTGACGGTCGCGCCGGGCGCCGTCCCCGGCCTCCGCAGCGTATCGGTGACCGCGGGCGGTTCGGTCGCCTGGGCCAACGGGTTCGCCGAGGTGTTGCCGCTGACCTACGACTTCAATTTCGACGGGCTGGACGACCTGTTCCAACGCCGCTGGTTCAGCCCGTTCACCCGGTCCGAGGCGGGACCCGAGAAGGATCCGGACGGCGACGGGTTCGTGAACCGGCGCGAAGCCGCCATGGGAAGCGACCCGACCGATAAGCTCTCGGTGAACTATCGCATCGTGAGCGTCCGGTTGGCACCCGATGGCACGACCGTGACCTGGGAATGCGCTCCCGGGCGGAGCTACCAGGTCTTCAGCCGGAGCGACGTCCGGGGGGCGGCTTGGCAGGCGGTCGGGCCGAGGATCGCTGCGACCGGGGAGACGGCCCTGTATTTGGATGCCCGCCCGTCCGAGATCCCGAGGTTCTACCAGGTGCGCGATGCGCGATGAACCGCAGTGCCCAGGACTGCACCGCCAGATCTAGGTGCTTGTTCCATGGTGCACCCTTGTTAGGTTGACCTCTACGCCGACCATCCGGCCCGTGGACCGCGCTCTCCGGCAGCTTCCATCACCCTGTCTTGCACCACGAAGTGATCCCACGATCCACCCGTTCCGGGCCCTGCCGACTGGTTGGGAAGCCCAGGCAAGACTGGCGCTTGGCTGCAGGCGCGGTTTCCTGCCTGCTTTCGGCGGGGCTTCCGGCAACGCTCGGTCAGGGTTTCTTCAACCCTTACCAATCGCCGCTCGGCCAGATCCCGACGATTCCGGCCGACGCCCATGGCCTCCCGGGAGACAACTTTCTCATCGGTCGCGGCATGCCGTACAAGTCGGGTCCCGGTGCCGCGCAAGACTACAACTTCAAGGTCGGACCGGTGAAGGGATCGGTCTATGGCACGACCACGTCCAGCTACACCGACAACATCAACCTGTCCGACGGCGCCGGCGGCAGGGAGGCCGAGGGCGAGCTGACGTCCAATCCGTCGCTGAACGTCGGGCTGCATTGGGAGCTGTCCGAGTACAATACCCTGAGGATGGATTTCGGGATCGGGTACGTGTTCTACATGAACCACCCGGAACTCAACCGGGTGAGCCTCGATCTCAAGCCGAACTCCACCTTCGACTACCGGTTCATCATCGGCGATGTGCGGTTCGCCGTGTACGATCGCATCAGCACCTCGGGCGGCTCCGGGTTCGCGCCCCGCAACGACATCACGGGCGACGGCAGCATCGGTTCCGTGGATTTCCAGCGGCTTTCCAACAGCGCCGGGCTCTCCGCCGCTTGGGCGGCGACGCGTTCGACGACGGTGACTTCCGGATACGACTACACGATCGACCGGGGACTGGGCGACAGCTTCGCGCTCGCCGACCACGACACCCATTCCTTGAGTGCCGCGCTCTTCGAGAAGCTGGACCCGCGTTGGACGGTGGGTCTCTCCGGGAGCGTCTACCAGAACACGTACTCGGAAGGCTTCCAGAGCGGCTCGCATGGCTACGGCACGGGACCGGTGCTCAATTTTCAGCCGACCCGGAACATCAACCTCAGCGCCTCGGTCCGCTACCAGGTCTCCTACAGCGACCGGACCGGGGCCAACGGGGACACCAGCGGATTCGCCGGCGTGACCTACAACCTGGCGGCCACCCACACGATCAACCGCCATCTCCGCCACGGGGTCGGCCTGGGCCGGAACTCCGACCTGGGGATCGGGGCGAACTTCAACGACACCTTCAGCGTCGCGTACAACCTTGGTTGGACATTCGCCAAGGCGCTCGGCCTGAACTTCGGCGTGAACTACAGCAGCTCCACACAGAGCGGTCCGGGGTTCGATTTCGTGACCGTGCCGGCCGGGACGTTCCTACCGGCCGGGACTCTTCTGGCGGACGGCAGCGTGTTGATCGGTCCCGTCATCCTGGTACGTGATATCGTGTTGCCGGTGAAGCGGCAGGGCGAGAGCTCCGACACCTTGTCGTTCTCCATCGGCACGGGGATGCCCATCACCCGGAAGCTGTCGGCCACCCTCGGGTACTCGCATTATTTCCGTCTCTCGGATCTCGCGGGACACGGGTACCATCAAAACACGGTGACGCTCGCGCTGAACTACCGATTCTGAACATGAACCGATCCTGCCTCCTAGGGCTCTTGCTCCTCGCCGCGCCCGCATTGGCGGAAGACCCTCAGGTGAAACCGGCAACGGCCACGTCCGCGACCGGTGCGGCCGACGCCAAAGTCGCGAAAGAGTCGCAGTCGACAACCGTCATCGACGCCGAGAACCGCGAGCTGAAGCCGCACGATGTCCTTGGGTTCCTCATCGATCAAGACCCTTCCGTCGTCGAGGCTCTGCGCGGCAACGGCGGCAGCGGAGACGCGGAGACGATCTTCGTCACCGACGCCGGCGAGGCGATGTTCCGGGTGACCCGGATGAGCCCGATCTCCGTCAAGCTCAGCGTGGCGGGCAAGAAACTTGAGAGGGTCCGCAAGGAGCTCAAGGCGGTGCTCGACGCCGGATACTACCAGGATTGCTCGTTCCGCCTCGACCTCCAAGCAGTCAACCGCTCGTCCACGATGCTGGAGAACTCGAGCTCCGCCAGGGTCGTGCTCTACGGCAACGGGGGCCTCTCGGGCACGTTCCCGATCATCGAGGGCAGGAAACTCATGCTCTCGGACGTCATCATCTCGGCCGGCGGCAAGAGCGGCAACGAATACGCCAACCTCAAGAAGGTGAAGATCCGCCGGGTCGACCCCGCGACCAACAAGGAGACGGTCATCGAGGCCAACGTCACGAACATCATCGAGAAGGGCGACCGGAACGCCGACATCGAACTCAAGGACGGCGACCGCGTCGAGGTCCCCGCCAGGTCCCTCATCTTCTGACCATGAAGGCCCCTTATTCCTCCTATAGCGCCCAACTGCCCGGCTATGGCACGTCGTTGATCGACCGGATCAACGTCTACCTGCACTTCCGGAAGTACCTCAAGGTGGTCACAGAGAGATGGCTCCTCCTGGTGATCTTCACGGTCATCGGCACCGCGGTGGGCGTCTGGTTGGCGGTCACGAAGCCCGACCAGTTCCGTGCGAGCTCGGTGCTCGCGACCCCCCAGAAGATCTCGCTCAGCAGCCAGAATTACGCGGAGATCCGCGAGGTCGGCACCGACAACACGCTGGCGCTGATGCAGGCCGAGCCCGTGCTGCAGCGCACCTTGGTCAAGCTGATGGAAGGCCGGGACAACACGAACAAGCTCGTGCGCCCGAACGTGGGCGCCATCGCCGCGCCGGGCGGAATGTTCGTGATGAACGTGACCAGCACGAACTTCGAGTACGCGCAGAAGTTCGCGTCGGTGTGGGCGCAGGAGTTCGTGGATTTCAAGAAACAGCAGCGCAAGCAGCTCATCGGGAACACGGAGGCCCATAACACCCAGACCCTGCTCACGTTCGAGAAGAAGCTCGAGCAGGCCCAATTGGCCTTGGACGACTTCCAGAAGAAGAACAACTTCGCCAGCTTCGAGGACGCGGGCGGGTCCGCCCAGCGCAACCTCGACCGGAACACGACCGACCAGCAAGGGCTCCAGAACGAGCTCCAGATCATCGAGAATTCCAGCGCCGAGCAGTTGGCCAGCGGCGGCACCGCCGGCCTCCCGAGCGCGGCCGCGGGCAAGGACCGGTCCGTGAAGAGCGGGAAAGGCGATGGCGACGACGAATCCACGTCGACGCTGCTGGACCGGTTCAGCCCGGGCTCCCGGTACCCGGAGATCTCGAAGGAGATCCGCGTCCGTGAGCGCAAACTCGAAGAATGGTCCGCCAAGCTGAAGGACAGGCATCCTTATATCCTCGAAACCCGGAGCCAGATCGCGGCGCTCAACGGGCAGCTCGAGGACGATATCTTCATCGTCGAGAAGAACCGCCAAGCCTACATCCAGCGGCTGCGCCAGCGGCTCTTGGGATACCCCAAGATCATCGAGGCGCTACGCGACGAGGTCTTCTCCATGACCTCGATGCGGTCCGAGTACCAGCGGCTCAAAGAGGACGAGAAACGCATGCAGGACCAGGTCGCCGACCTCCGGAGCCGTGCGACCTCCATGGATCGCATCGGGGCCGACGACGAACAGTTCAACATCATCCAGCAGGGCGGCGGCGACCCGAAGGCGGTAGGGCCCAACCGCCCATCCATCGTCGGCACCGCCGCAACCACCGGCCTGATGGTCGCCGCTCTCATCATCTTCACGCTCCACCGGCTCGATGACCGCCTCGAGAGCCCGGAGGACATCGAGGCCAAGCTCGAGGAGCCGATCCTCGGACAGCTCCCGGAGGTCGACAAAAAGCATTACACGGAGGGCTACCTGCTGCTCACGCGGATGAAGGCGCACACCATGTTCGCCGAATCCCTCCGCGGCGTCCGTTCCTCCCTGCTGCTCAGCCCCGAGGGCAGCAGCAAACGCATGCTCGCGGTCACCAGCGCCGTCCCCGGCGACGGCAAGACGACCTTCACCGCCAACTTCGCCATCACGCTCGCGAACTCCGGGAACAAGACGCTCCTCGTCGACGCCGACCTCCGCCGGGGCAACGTCCATGGCTATTTCGAGCAACCTCTCGAAGGCGGCCTCTCCGAGGTCCTCGAGGGCAAGCTGTCCATCCGCGAGGCCACCCGCGAGACCGGGATCAAGAACCTCTACTTCATGCGCGCGGGCGAGCGGCCCGCGAACCCCAGCGAGCTCCTCATCGGGCCCGCGACCAAGGAGCTCGTGAAGGAGCTCCGGAGCGAGTTCGATTACGTGGTCTTCGACTGCCCGCCGCTCACCGCCATCGACGACACCTTTTCGATCGCCGCCTTCATCGACGGGCTTTTCTTCGTCGTGCGCGCCGGCAAGACGTCCATCCGGTTCGCCAAGATGGGCATCAACACCATCCATCAGCGCGGCGCGCCGATGCTCGGCATCATCGTCAACGGCGTCCCCATCGACAACCCATACTACTACTACACGACGTACTACTACGCGTCGTACTACCACCGTCCGCTCACGCCGGACGCCAGCGTCTACCCGGACAAGAAGGATGGACGTGCCCCCGCGATGGAGCCGGATACCGTCAACGCCGCACGTGGCAAGGATCCGGTCGCTCAGAGGACCGGCTCTGGCGCGGACAAGGTCTGATGCCCGCTGACGGTCCTCATGCCGTTATGCGCCGCTTGGATCGCTGCGCGTCGGAGACTTCGGCGGGTCGTCACCACGCCGAAGCCTGACCGGATGGCGGGTGGTGGCAGCGGCGGTCGTCCCCGATCTCCGTCGCACCTCCGGTCGGGACGCCGTCGGTGTCCGATGCCGTCACTGGCCCGGTTTCGGGCCGCTCGCAGGGCTCGCGCTCAATTGGGTGGTCCCATCGGAAAGATACTGCGTCCCCGAGACGAGCGTGAACCCGGCCGCCGCCACCGCGATCCACCATTGGCCTTCCTCCGGCCATCTCAAAAGGGTCCAGATCACCAGGGCCATCTGGAGCACCGTCGCGATCTTGCCCGTCATCCGTGGACGCACCGCGACCTTGCCGACGGTGAGCTGGACCACCCCGAGGCCCAGCACGACGAGGGCGTCGCGAGAGATCACCACGAAGTTGAACCATCGCGGGAGCGTGCCGAGATAGCTCTTGTCGAGACTGAGCAGGATCAGCGCTGATACCAGCAGCAGCTTGTCCGCGAGCGGGTCCAGCACCGCGCCGAGCTCCGATCGCTGCTGGTAACGTCGAGCGACGTAGCCGTCCACGCCGTCGAGCACCGCCACCAACGCGAAGCACATGAGTGCCGACCAACGCAGCCAATCGGCTCCCTCCTCCCGGTGCCGGAGCAGCAGATAGATGAACCCCGGGATCATCAGGATCCGTCCCACGGTGATCTTGTTCGCCGTCGTCATCCTCGGAGAGGAGACGGATGACGGGGTCCGCAGGACACGAAAATCTTTGCCCGGGCCCATCCTATGCGGCACCGCTCGCCCGCGACGCACGCAAGGCCGCCATCATCGCCTGCTGCGAGGTGAGGTATTTGAAAGTGGGCCGGTCGAAGCGGTTGAGATGCAGCTGCACCTCGGTGCCCGCCTCCGTCGCCAGCGCGATGAAGACGGTGCCGACCGGCTTCGCATCGGACCCGCCACCGGGTCCGGCGATGCCAGTGACCGCCAACGCGAGATCCGCACCGGCCGCACACCGCGCGCCCTCGGCCATCTCCCGCGCGACCTCCTCGCTCACCGCGCCGTGGGCCGCAAGGGTCTCCGCACGCACGCCCAAGGCCGATATCTTAGCGGCGTCGGAGTAGGTCACGTGGCCCGCCAGCAGCACAGCGGAGGCTCCCGGGACGTCGGTGATCCGGTCGGCGATATGGCCGCCGGTACAAGATTCCGCCAGCGCCAAGGTCAGCCCGCGGGCGGTGAGCTCGCGGACCAACACGGTCGCCAGAGTGTCGTCCTGCTCGCCGAAGATGCTCTCGCCGACGAGCGCGCGCGCGACCGCTTCTGCCGCCGCCACGGTCGCCACCGCATCGGCTCCGCGCGCGACGAACCGGACATCGACCTCGCCGACCCGGGCGCAGAACCCGAGGTCCATGCCCGCGTCGGTGAACGGCTTCAAAGGACCGGAGATGCGCTCCTCCATGTTGGATTCGCCGATGCCGGTCGTCTTGAGTGTGCGACAGACGAAGGCTTCCTCGAGCGGGAACCGTCGGTGGACGAGCGGCAATACCAGTTCGGTGAACATCGGACGGAGCTCGCGCGGCGGCCCGGGGAGCATCACCAACACCGAGGGCCTCGCATCCGCGCGGAACGGGTTCGGCGAGACCTCCAGCACGAGACCCGGCGCGGTGCCATAGGTGTTCATCAGGATGGTCGCGCCCTCCGGGACCCACGATTCGACATCCGTTCGCACCGGGACCGGCCGACCGCGGCTCGCGAAGAAACGTCCGATGTGCCCGCGGACGGCTTCATCGCGCAGGAGTCTTCGTCCGAGCAGCTGGGCGATGAGCTCGCGGGTGACATCATCGCAGGTCGGGCCGAGCCCGCCGGTGGTGATGACGAGATCCGCCCGCCCCAAGGATTCACGGACCGCCTGCTGGATGTCTTGGCCGCCGTCCGGCACGGCGACCTGGCGGGCCACCGAACGCCCGCTGTCGGCAAGTTGCCGGCAGATCCATTGTTGATGGGTGTTCAGCACGCGTCCGAGCAGCAGCTCGGAGCCGGTGTTGACAAGCTCGATGGTCACGCGCGGACGGTAGACCGGAAGTCGGGGATGGGCGAGTGGGCGAGTAGGTCAGTAAGCCAGTAGGTCAGCACTTGAGACTTGAGACTCGATCGATCCTCCGGTCACCGACCTACTGGCTTACTCGCTTACTGGCTTACTGGTTTGCTCTCCCCCTCTCGCGGCCCGGAACAAGCGGAGCCTTCCGTAGTCCACCCTTCCGCCGAGCAAGGTGTGCGCGCCGGAGAGCGTCCCCCAGCCGGCCTGCTCGAACGCGGCCTCGATCTCCCGTCGCTCGGCGTCGGTGAACAACCGGGCGACATCCAACGCTTCGCCGGCCTCGAGCGCGCTGCCGAGGTGGCCGTAGATCGTCCCTGGCGTCAGGTCCCGCGCGCCGGCGATCTCCTCCGCGGTGGCGCCGTCGCGGAAACGACGGAGCGTCTCGCGGACGGTATCGTTCATCAGCTCGCCACGCGTCTTCTTCACGGCGACAGGCATCGGCGCGGTGAAAGAATCGTCGGCGAAGATCTGCCGCGGGTTCGCGCGAAGATGCGCCACGATCTCCTCGAGGAACGCGTCGCCGTAGGACCGCAGCTTCGTCTCGCCCACGCCGGACACGCGGCGGAACTCCTCGGGACGGACGGGATATTGCCGCGCCATGTACCGGAGCGAGGTGTCGCCGAAGATGATGTACGACGGCACGCCCTGCTCGTCGGCGATCCGCTTGCGCAGCTGGCGAAGCTTCTCGAAGAGCAGCTCGTCGCAGGCGATGTCGCCGACCCGGTCGGCGCGCGGCCTCGGCGTCTCCATCGGTCTCGTGAGCGTGATCTGCCGCCGATCCTTCAGCGCAGCGAAACCCTCCGCGGTCACCTCGAGGGTCGGGAACTGCCCGGTGCTCTGACGAAGGAACCCCAGCCGCATCAGCTCGCGGGCGATCGCGCCCCATTCGTTGCGCGGATGCTCGTGGCCGATGCCGTAGGTGGTGAGCTGGTCGTGGCCCCACTGGCGGATCTTCTCCGTGTCGCCGCCGAGGATCACGGCGACGACGTGGTTGAGGCCGACGCCGAAACCGCTCTTCTGCCGGATGCGGTAGACGCAGCTCAGCAGCTTCTGCGCGGCCTGGGTGCCGTCCCAGGTGGCCCGGGGGCTCAGGCAGTTGTCACACGCACCGCAGGCCGGGTCCGGGAACTCCTCCCCGAAGTAGTCGAGCAGTGCCGCGCGCCGGCATTCCGAGATCTCGGCGTAGTGGACCATCTGCTGGAGCTGCTCGCGGGCCCGGGCGCGCTCCTGCTCGTCGGGCTTCTCGTCGATGAAGACGTTCTGCTTGGCCACGTCGCCGGGGCTGAACAGCAGCAGGCATTCGCCCGGCAACCCGTCGCGGCCCGCGCGGCCGGTCTCCTGGTAATAGCCTTCAAGATTCTTGGGCAGGTCGTGGTGGATCACGAACCGCACGTTCGGTTTGTTGATGCCCATGCCGAACGCGATGGTCGCGCAGACGACGCGGACCTCGTCGCGGAGGAAGGCTTCCTGGTTCCGCGACCGCGCCGATGGATCGAGACCGGCATGGTACGGCGCGGCCTTCACGCGGTCCTCGACCAGCTTCGACGCGAGCGACTCGGTCCCGGCCCGGCTGGAGCAGTAGATGATCCCGCCGTCCTTCGGGCGCGCGCGGAGGAAATCGAGCACCTGGCGGTAGCCGGAGGCCTTGGGAAGGACGCGATAGGTGAGGTTCGGCCGGTTGAAGCTGGCGACGAAGACCGCCGGCTCCTGCAACTGGAGCTGGGCGACGATGTCCTCGCGCACGCGACCGGTGGCGGTGGCGGTGAGGGCCATGAACGGCACGCCTTCCGGAAGACGGCCGCGCAGCTCGCGGAGCTGGCGATATTCAGGACGAAAGTCGTGGCCCCATTCGCTGATGCAGTGGGCTTCGTCGACCGCGACGCACGCGACGCCCCAGCGGCGCAGGTCGTCCACGAGCGTGCCGACCATCAGGCGTTCCGGCGCGAGATAGAGCAGACGATAGCTGCCGTTGTTGAGCCCGCGCCAACGGGCGCTGCGCTCGGCGTCGGTGAGCGACGAGTTGAGGAAGGTGGCCGCGACGCCGTTCGCCGTGAGCGCGTCGACCTGGTCCTTCATCAGCGCGATCAGCGGCGAGATCACGACGGTGAGGCCGGGCCGCACGAGCGCGGGGAGCTGGAAGCACAGCGACTTGCCGCCGCCGGTCGGCAGGAGCGCGAAGACGTCCCGGCCCGCGAGCGACGCTCGAATGATGCCTTCCTGCAACGGCCGGAAACTCCCATAGCCGAAGACATCCTTCAACGGCGTGAGCAGATCGGCCTCGGTGGGCGGCACAGCGGACATGGCAGGAAGATTGGTGCCCCGAGGCGGCGGCTCCGCCAAAACAAAAATCAGCGGGTCCGACCGGCCGCCCTCAGAGCTGCGAGTCCGGATGCTTCCGGTCCATCTGCTTCACGCGGATGTCCACGTCGTCCTTCGGCAGCGGCCCGACGGTGTGTTGTCCGGTGTCCCCGAGGTCGCGCTGGAGCTGCTTCAGCCTCGCCTTGAGTCCGGCGACCAGCGTCTGCGCCGCCGGCGAGGAGTAGATGTTCCGCATCTCGTCCGGATCGGCGACGAGGTCGTAGAGCTCCCATTGGTCCTGCTTCCAATAGTGGATGAGCTTGTGCGTGCCGGTGCGGATCCCGTAGTGCGCCGCGGTGTTGTGGTGTCCCGGGTCGTGGTAATAGCGATAGTAGATCTCCTCCCGCCAGCCCACGGGAGTCCCGCCGGCGAAGAGCGGCGCCAAGCTCCGGCCCTGCATCCCGGCGGGCAAGGGGACACCCGCGAGATCGAGGAACGTCGGGGCGAAATCGCAGTTGATCGCGAGCGCGTCGCTGACGGCACCGGGCTGGATGTGACCGGGCCAGCGGGCGAGGAACGGCATCCGCGATGACGGCTCGTACATGAACCGCTTGTCATAGAGACCATGGTCGCCGAGGAAGAATCCCTGGTCGCTGGTGTAGATGACCAGCGTGTCCTCGCGCAGGCCGTTGGCATCGAGCCAATCCATCAACCGGCCGACGCTGTCGTCCACGCTTTGGACGCAGGCGAGATAGTCCTGCATGTAGCGTTGGTACTTCCACCGGTCGAGTTCGTCGCCGCGGAGGACCTTCTTGCGGCCATCGACGACGATCTCGACCTCGACCGGCACCTCGCCCACCCACCGCTGGCGCTCCGCGACGGTGAGCCCGGCCGGCGGGACGAGCTTCAGGTCGTGGCGCGTGAGGTCGCGGAAGACCGATTGGCGCTGCTCGCGCAAGGCATCGGCGCGGCCGACGTGGTCGTCGCGCAAGGTCGACGGCTCGGGGATCGTGCGGCCGGCGAACTCGCGACGATAACGATCGTTCGGGGTCCACTCGCGGTGCGGCGCCTTGTGGTGGCACATCAGGAAGAACGGCTTGTCCTTCGGCCGGTTCTTGAGCAGGTCGATGGCGAGGTCGGTGATGACCTCGGTGGCGTAGCCTTTGTAGATACGATGGCCGTCGCGGTCGTAGAGGACAGGATCGATGTAGCGTCCCTGGCCGGGCAGGATGTTCCAGTGGTCGAAACCTTGCGGCTCGGAGCCGAGGTGCCATTTGCCGAGCATCGCCGTGTAGTAGCCGGCCTGCTGGAGCCGGTGGGCGACGGTGACGGACGCTGGATCGAGGTGGTTGAAGACGGGGACGCCGTTCTTGTGGCTGTACTGGCCGGTGAGGATGGTGGCCCGGCTGGGCGTGCAGATGGAGTTCACCGCGTAGCAGCGGCCGAGGCGCAGGCCCTGGGCGGCGAGGCGGTCCATGTTCGGCGTCGTGTTGACCGTGCTGCCGTACGCGCTGATGGCGTGGGCCGCGTGGTCGTCCGTCATGATGAACAGGATGTTCGGTCGCTTGGCCGCGGCTTCGGCGGAGATCACGAGCCCGACCAAGGCGCCGACACGGAGCAAGACTCGGAGGAACATGGGCCAGTGCTTAACGCGTCCGGCTCCGGCAGGCCAGAGCCGAAGTGACCACGGGACGGTCGCGATGCAGATCGCGTCATCGAGACGCGACGAGGACCAAGACAGGAAAAGCCGACTGTGCCCGTAAGGTCCACGACACTCTATTCACCGGCTGCTGCCCGGACCCACGCCTCGTTGAATCGGGCGTGGCGGATGGTCTTCAGCTCGCCGGATCCGCCGGACTTGAGGAAGCAGCTATAGGTCGCGTGGAACGAACCGTCGCGCGCCTGGATCAGGCTCGGATAGCTGAAGGATCCGCCCCCCCGCTCGACGAGCTCGAGGTGACGCTTCACCGGCCAGGTCCGGCCTTCGTCATCACTCAACAGGACGGCGAGCGAATGCCGTCCATCCTCGGTGTCGTTGCCGATGAAGGCCCAGGTACCGTCGCGGAGCACCACCGCTTCAAGGCCCGAGCCGGGGTTGGGCAACATGCTGTCCACGACCGGCGACCACGTCTCGCCGCGGTCCCGCGATTCCGCGACCAGCGCGCGCTTCGGCGGAGGACCATTGTCGCGCATGAAAGCGACGAGCCTGCCGTCGCGCCTGACCACGATGCTCGGTTGTATGTTCCCTCCACCGATGAGCGGCGCGCTGGCCTTCCAGGTGGCGCCTTCGTCGTCCGAGATGGCGACGAGGGAGAACGAGAACCCGTCGTGATAGAGCGGCAGGAGCCATCGCTTGCCGATCACCGTCGGATGCGCCCGCGGCATCCAGCCGAGCCGGCAGTAGAGCTCGTCGCCCGCATGCCCGCGCATCGCATCGAGGAATTCCGCGACTTCGCGCCGGGTCCGCTCATCCCAATCGGACGCCGCCACCGCCGCCTCGAACCGCGGGACGGCAGCCGCCACGGCGGCGGTGAAATCCGCTCCCGGGGTGACGTGGATGACACCTTCGCGCTCCCATCTCGGCGCGCCCTCGCCCTGCCAATCGGCGCTGACGTGGAACTTGAGCAGCGCGCTCTCCCACGTGTGGGCGAGGATGGTCGGATGGAACAGCCATAGCCGCCGGCGCGCGTCCACGAAGATCGAGGGGTTGCAATCCGGATACCCGGGCGTGTCGGTGACGGTGAAGCGTCCGCTCCACTTCGTCGCGCCGCGTCGCAGCCGCGCGCCCTCGAGGCGGACGTCATCGGCTTTGCGCTCGCCGGATCCGTGGAACCACGTGGCGAACAGGTCGCCGCGCGGCGTCTCGACCACACAGGAGGCGTGGTTGTGCCACGATTCCGGCGGGAAGATGTCCTCGGTGGTGTGGAAGGGTTTCTCCGCGCGCACGCTACCCGCCAAAAGCAGCAGCACCGGCCAAAGGAGAAGTGAACGGAGGGTCATCGGTCCTCCGTGTACCAAGAACGGACCGGATGGCGCGAGTCCTTGTGGAGTTCCCGGGCCGCCGGGTCCGACCGACCGCCCTCACTGCTGCTGCTGGAACTCCTGCTGGACGAGGATCTCGTCCTCCATGCTGACGAACGGCTGGAAGATGTAGGCGTTGAACATCGCGGCACCGACGTTGCCCAGCTTGAGCTGGAGCAGGTCGAGGTAGTCGTGCAGCCCGTGGGCGAACACCTCGTCGACCGTGCCGAACTCGAGCTCGGCCAGCAACCGGCCGGAGAGCTTCTCCGCGTCGTTGCTGAAGCGGCGCGCAGGCACGCCCGAGATGTTGCGCAACGAGTGGTCCAGCTCCTCGACGCAGAAGCGGACGGAGCGGGGGAAGTTCTCGCTGAGCAGCAGGAACTCCGCGACCTTCACAGGGCTCACATCGCCGCCGTGGATGTCCTTGTAGGCATCCCACGCGGAGCAGGAACGGAGCACGGCGCTCCATTCGAGGGCATCGGTCTGGCTGACGGTCGTGGGCGCGCCCTTCACCGGGAGCGAGGCGTGGCGGACGTCGAGGATGCGCGTGGTCTGGTCGGCCCGCTCCAGGAACTTGCCAGCCTGCATGAAATGCCAGCCCTCGTTGTGGATGACGGTGGCGTAGGCGATGCCGACCAGCTGGAGCGAGCTGGCCTTGACCTGCTGGAGGAAATCGAACGGGCTGTCGTCCCAGAGCTCGCGGGCCTTGCCGGAGTTGAGGAAGAGATACAGGCGGTTCAGCTCTTCCCAGATCTCAGAGGTGATCTGGTCGCGCACCATGCGTGCGTTCTCGCGGGCCTGCGCCACCGAGGTGAAGATCGAGTTGGGGTTCTCCGGATGGAAGACCAGGAACTCGGTCACCGCGTGCCCGGTGGCCTTCGGGTACAACCGGGCGAACAGGTTCTCGTCGCCGGTCGCCTGGATGATGGGCATCCAGTGCGCGGTGAGCTGCGCGTCGTCGAGATGACGCGAGTCGAGCAGCAGCTGGAGGGTGGTGTCCACGATGCGCGCGGTGTTCTCGGCGCGCTCGATGTAGCGGGACATCCAGTAGAGAGAATTGACGACTCGGGAGAGCATGGCGTGGGGATCTTGAGGGGTTGCGGCAGGATCGTTCCGGGCTTCAGGCGGGGAAAGGGACAAGACTGGCCAGCCGTCGGCGTTCGCGGAGGCGGTTCACCGGAGCTTCGACGCAATGGACGAGCGCGGCTGCCGCGAGCAACGAGACCCCGATGAAGGCCACGGTCGCCAGCCGTCGATCGTCGAACCCCGGAAGCCAGCCTTTTTGGGCCATGGACGACCAGAGGTAGGCCAAGTTCCAATGGACCAGGTACAACGGATAGGAAAGCTCTCCTAATGCGCGGTCGGCTTTCGAGCCGGTCGTCAGGGCGAACACGCACGGCAACGCCAGCGCCAACGCGACGGCCAAAAAAACGGCCCGCGGACCGACCGAAAGGAGCGGGTACGCCACGAAGAGTCCGATGATGCCCGGCAGGACAAAGCGGCCGCGGGCGGCCATAGCGGGCAAGTTCCCCAAGGTCCTTTGCGCGGCGAATGCCCGATAGCTGAGGACACCGCCCAAGAAGTAGATCAGCTCCGTCGGCAAGAAGTGGCTCTGCCAAAGGGCGTCCAACGATGGGACCGACCATGCCAAGGCGAACCGGCACAGCAACGAAGCGACGCCGATCCACAACAACCTCGATGTCCGCAAAGCCACCAATATCGGTGCCAAGCAGTAGAACTCCAACTCGATCCCCAAGGTCCAACTGGGCGTGATGCCCAAGAAGAAGAACCCGGGAACCATGCCCGGGGCAAAATAGTCATCGGTCCAGACCCAGTGCCCCGTCGCAGCTTCGACAGCGCCGGCCCACGAGAACTCTTGCCCGATCACGGTCAGATTGGAGACCGCCAACAGCACCGCCGCCACCGGATCAAGGAGATGGCCATGCTGCGCCCAGGTGCTCAATCCGCCGAACGTCAGCGGACGGCCTGTGAGGATCCGGCCGGCGATGGTCACAGCCACCGGCAACAACAACAGCAAGTAGTAGGTCGGCAGAAGCCGGAGGAACCGGTTGCCGAGGAAAATCCGGAAAGAACCGGGCCCGGTGTATTTCTCTGTCAGGACCAGCGCCATGTAGAACCCGGAGATGATGTAGAACAGCTTCACCGCCACATGCCCTTCGACCAAGAATCCCACGCCGAACGCGGACATGAAATGCAGCACGGTGACGCTGATGGCGAGCAGAAGGCGGAGGATACCCATGACCTGGACCCAACCGTCAGCCGGGAACGCCCAGGAGATGCCTTCCGACGGTCTCAGCAGGCTCACTCATCGCCGTACAGGACCCAGGTGTCCTTGCTGCCGCCGCCTTGGGACGAGTTCACCACCAGCGAACCTTTGCGCAGCGCGACGCGCGTGAGGCCGCCGGGGACGATGACCGGCTTCTCGCCGTAGAGCACGAACGGTCGCAGGTCGACGTGCCGGCCCTCGAACCGGCCGTCACCCACGTGCGTCGGATGCGTCGAGAGCGAGATCATCGGCTGGGCGATGTAGTTGCGCGGGTCCTTGAGCACGGCCTCGCGGAACTGGTCCTGCTCGGCCTTCGTCGAGCGCGGGCCCATCAGCATGCCGTAGCCGCCGGATTCGTTGGCCGCTTTCACCACCAGCTTGTCGAGGTTCTCGACGATGTACTTGCGGTCGGATTCCTCGCTCGCGAGATACGTCGGCACGTTCGGCAGGATCGGGTCCTGGCCGAGGTAGTACTTGATCATCTTCGGCACGAAGTGATACATCACCTTGTCGTCGGCGATGCCGGTGCCGATGGAGTTGGCAAGGCTCACGTTGCCGGAGCGGTAGGCGTGGATGAGCCCGGGCACACCGAGCATCGAGTCGCGCCGGAACACGGTCGGGTCGAGGAAGTCGTCGTCCACGCGCCGGTAGATCACGTGGACGGGCTGCAATCCCTTGGTCGTCCGCATGGAAACCCGGGCGTCGCGCACGACCAGGTCGCGTCCCTCGACGATCTCGATGCCCATCTGGCGAGCAAGATAGGTGTGCTCGAAATAGGCGCTGTTGTGCGCGCCGGGCGTGAGCAGCACCACCGTGGGATCCATCACGCCGGCGGGCGCGATGTGCTGGAGCATCTTGAGCAACTCCTGCGGATACTGGTCCACCGGCCGCACGCCGATGGCCTCGAACATCCCCGGGAACGACCGCTTCAAAGCGCGCCGGTTCTCGAGCACATAGCTCACGCCGGAGGGTGTCCGGCCGTTGTCCTCGAGCACCATCCACGTGCCGTCGCCGCCGCGGATGAGATCGGTGCCGCAGATGTGGATGTAGATGTCCTTCGGCACCTCGAAGTTCACGAACTCACGGCGGAAATGTTTACCGGACAAGATGTAGTAGGGCGGGACGACGCCGTCCTTCACGATCTTCTGCCCGTGGTACAGGTCGTGGAGGAAGAGGTTCAGCGCGGTGATGCGCTGGATGAGCCCGCGCTCGATATACTCCCATTCCTTCGCCGGGATGATGCGAGGGATGAGGTCGAACGGGAAGATCCGCTCGGTGCCCTCCTTGTCGCCGTACACGTTGAACGTGATGCCCTGGCGGAGGAACGCGAGGTCCACCGCGCGACGCTTCTCGTCGAACTCGGCGGGCGTGAGCTCGTTGAAGAGCCGGGCGAATTTCTCGTAGTGGGGACGGAGCTGGCCGCGGGCACTGGCCATCTCGTCGAAGAAGCCGTTCGGGTCGTAGCTTTGCAGCACGGCTTTAGAGCAAAAGCGACGCGGGGCCCAGCGGCAAGCCTTTCAGCGACCCGGACCATAGATCGGATTCATGGTGCGGCGGCGGCCGTGTTGGACAACCGCCGTTCCCGACCGGATTCTCCCGCCCATGCGACCGCTCGACCTCACCCCCATCGGCGAAGAACTGGCCATCCGTTGGGACGACGGAACGGAGAGCTTCACCCAGCTCGAGACCTTGCGCCGCTTCTGCCCGTGCGCGGCGTGCCTCGGCGAGAAGGACATCTTCGGAAACACCTACAAGGCTCCCGAACGGCCCTATGGCCCACGGGCTTTCCTGCTCGCGCGCCTCGGCTACGTCGGCAGCTACGGCGTGCAGCCCCAATGGGCAGACGGCCACGGCGCCGGTATCTACACGTGGGATTACCTCAAGCGCATCGCGGATCCCGCCGCTTCCAACGACAACGCCTGACGGATGCCGGAATACAAAGACGCCCGCCACCGCGCGGAGCGGAGGGCGGGCGTCTCGTAGAAAAACGGCGGTAAGCCTTACTTGGCCGCCGCGATCTTGCTGACGGCGAGCATCATCTTGCCGTCCTTCTCGGAAGGAACACCGGTCACGGTGATCTTCTTGGAGCCGGAGCAGAGGTTGTCACCGTGGAACGCCTTGCTGACGTCGCCGGTGAGGAAATAGGTCTTGGTCTTGTCGCCGCTCTTGACCTCGACGACGTTCTGGCATTTGTCGGCGACCTTGAGGGCGCACTTGGCGCACTTGCCTTCACCGGTCAGGGTGACGGCCTTGTCTTCGGCGCGGAGAGTGGTGGCACCGAGCGCGAGCGCGGCGACGACAGCGAACTTAAGCATGCTCTTCATAGATAGTATGGGGTACAGGGACGGTTCACCCGCGAATCAACCCGACTGCGACATGATTGGCAAGTGCGGTTTATGAGCACCTTGGTCCTCTCAGGGGCCGTCCTCGCCGGTGGCCGTTCGACCCGGATGGGCCGCGACAAGGCCTCGCTCATCGTCCACGGCGAACCGCTGCTGCTCCGTCAGCTCCGGCTCCTGGCCGAAGCTGGCTGCGCCGATCGCCTCGTCTCATCGGGCGCATCTGCAAGCTGTCCTGCCCTCGCGCTCGTGCCGGACCCGGTCCGCATCGTCGCCGACCGGTCCGCCGATGCCGGTCCGTTGGCGGGTCTGGAACGGGTGCTGAGCGAAGCTCGGCACCAAATCGTCATCGTCATCGCCGTGGACCTGCCCGCGCTGGACGCCGGATTCCTCCGCGCGCTGCTCGCTGATGCCCGGCCCGGTGTCGGGATCGTGCCTTTGCGGAACGGCCAGCACGAACCGCTCGTCGCCGTCTACCCGCGGGCCGCCGCAGCCGAAGCGCTCGCTCGACTCGGACGCGGAGAGTTCGCGCTGCGACCGTTCGTCCAAGCCGGAATCGCCGCGGGCTGGATGCAGGAGCGTCCGGTCGCCGCCGATGAGGACCGGTTCTTCACCCACTGGAACCGACCGGAAGACCTGCCGCCCGCGCAGCCGCACTGAACATCGGGCGGAAACTGCGCGTCCGTCCCGCAGACCACGCTTTCACGACACCTTGGTTTCCACCAATACTTCCCCATGCCCCTGCGCCCGCTCCTCCTGCTCGGTCTTCTCGCGACCGTCCTCCGCCTCGCCGCCCAGACGCCCGAATGGATCTGGGGCTCCGCGACTCCCGAGAACGAGACCCGATATTTCCGCAGGACCCTGACCATCCCGGCCGGCGTCCAACGCGGCATCCTCACGGTCGCGGCCGACAACTCCGCGGAAGTCCGCCTGAACGGCAAGGTGGTCGCCAAGAACACCTCTTGGGGCCAACCCAAGACGGTGAAGCTCGGCGAGCTCGCGGCCGGCCCGGCCACCCTCGAGGTCACCGCCGCGAACGAAGGCAGCGCCGCAGGATTGCTGCTCTCGCTCCAGCTTTTCCTGCGTGGCGACCAGCACGAGACCCTCGTGACCGACGCGACCTGGGAGACGTCGGCGGATGGCAAGTCCGGTTGGGTCGCCGCCAAGTCGCTCGGCGCCGTGGGCGTCCAGCCTTGGGGCGATGTGCTCAAACCCGCCGTCGCCACGCCGGCAGCATCGTTGCAGGTCGCCGATGGGTTCAAGGTCGAGCTCCTGCGCTCCGCCTCGGCCGAGGAAGGTTCCTGGGTCTCGATGACCGTCGACCCGAAAGGCCGCCTCATCGTGAGTCCGCAGGGGAATGAACCGATGGAGCGCATCACGCTCGATGCCTCCGGCCATGTCGCCAAGGTCGAGACCATCGACCTGCCGGTCCGCGCCGCCATGGGTCTCCTGTCCGCCTTCGACGCGCTCTACGTGAACGGCCAAGGTCCCGACGGCTACCATCTCTACCGCCTCCGCGACACCGACGGCGACGACCGCTACGACAAGGTAGAACTCGTCCGGAAATGGCAAGGCGGGCCCGGCGAACACGGCGCGCACGGCATCCTCAAGGGTCCCGACGACCACCTCTACGTCGTCTGCGGAAACTTCGTCGACGTCCCTTCGGACCAGACCGCGACGACCCGCGTGAAGCGCTACGCCGATGATCTCGTGCTGCCGCGCATGGAGGACGGCAACGGCTTCGGCGCCGGCCGCAAGCCGCCCGGTGGCTACGTCGTGCGCCTCGACAAGGACGGCGGCAACGCCGAGGTCTTCGCCGCCGGCCAGCGCAACACCTACGACATCGCGTTCAACACGGACGGCGAGCTCTTCGGGTTCGATTCCGACATGGAATGGGATTGGGGTGCCCCTTGGTACCGCCCCACCCGCGCCTACCACATCGTCAGCGGGGGAGACCAAGGCTTCCGGGAAGGCAGCGCCAAATATCCCGTCTACTATGCCGATTCGCTGCCACCCGTGGTCGAGATCGGCATCGGATCGCCCACCGGCGTCCGCTTCGGCACCGGCGCGAAGTTCCCGGCCAAGTACCAGCAAGCGCTGTTCATGATGGATTGGAGCTACGGCCGCATCGTCGCCGTCCACCTCAAGGAATCGGGCTCGAGCTACCTCGGCAGCTTCGAGACCTTCGTCAAAGGCAAACCGCTCAACGTCACCGACCTCGAGGTCGGTCCGGACGGCGCCCTCTACTTCACCACCGGCGGACGCGGCACCCAGGCCGGCCTGTACCGCGTGAGCTACATCGGCGGCGAACGCACCGAGCCCTCGACGATGCGCACCGCGCAGTTCACCAAGGAGCAGGCCGCGCGCAAACAACGCCGCGACCTCGAGCGCTACCACTCGGTCGAGGACGAATCCGCGCTGCCCAAGATCTGGGCCGGACTCGCCTCACCGGACCGCCACGTCCGCTTCGCCGCCCGCATCGCGCTCGAATCGCAACCGGTCGGCAGCTGGAAGGACAAGGCCATCGCCGAGACCGATGCCAAGGCCGGACTCACCGCGCTGCTGGCGCTCGCCCGCCTCGGGACGACCGCCGACCAGGTGCCCCTGCTCAAGGCCATCGCGCGGTGGCCGCTCGATTCGCTCGACCAGGAATGGAAGCTCAACAAGCTCCGGGTCATCGAGGTCAGCTTCGCCCGCCATGGCATCCCGGAGGAGGTCCGACCGCTCGCCATCGAAAAGCTCGGCAATCAGTTCCCGGCCGGCTCCTGGCCGCTGGACCGCGAGCTGTCGCAGATCCTCATCGCGCTCGACGCTCCGGGGATCGTCCCGAAGGTGCTCGCGCTCCGCGACAACTCCGCCACGCAGGAGGAGCAGATCCACTACCAGGCCTCGCTGCGCAAGGCGAAGTCCGGATGGACCCTCGACGACCGCCGCCGTTACTTCGCTTGGTTCAGCCGACCGCAGCAGCAGGACGGCGGCGCGACCTTCCCCAACGGCGGCAACGACGCCACCAGCCGCAGCATCCGGCATCCGGACTTCTTCGTGAAATGGTTCAAGGACGTGGGCCTCGACGCCGGCAACGGCGCCAGCCTGGAGAACTTCCTCAAGAACCTGCGCAAAGAAGTCGTCACCTCGCTGCCCGACAACGAGAAAGGCGAGCTCGCCTCCCTCATCACCGGCCAAGCGCCCGCGGTCGCGAAGCCCGCGGCCAAGCAGCGCGCCTTCGTGAAGGACTGGAAGACCGACGACCTCTCCGCCGCGTTGCCCAAGACCGCGAGCGGACGCCGCTTCGCCCGCGCACAAGAAGTCTACACCGCCGCCCAATGCGCCCTCTGCCACCAGTTCAACGGCCAGGGCGGAGCGGTCGGCCCCGATCTCACCGGCGTCGGCACGCGGTACGCACCGTTGGACATCCTCAAGTCGCTCACCGAGCCAAGCGCGGTCATCTCCGAACAATACCAAGCCCTCACATTCACCCTGAAGAACGGCGACGAGGTGACCGGCCGTATCGTCGAAGACGCTGCGGACAAGCTCATCGTCGTCACCGACCCGCTTCACAACGGCAAGACCGAGATCAAGAAATCCGACGTCGCCTCCCGGCAAGCCTCGAAGGTCTCGCCCATGCCAGAAGGATTGCTGAACAACTTCAGCCAGGACGAGATCCTCGACCTGCTCGCCTACCTCTTGGCCAACGGCAAGCCCGACGCGGCGGCGTTCAAATAGCCTTCCAGAGAACGGTGCGGTTCGACGCCAACGGCCGGGGAGATTCCCCGGCCGTTTTGCTTTCCGACGCCCTCCAACCAAAGCGGTCTGCAGGGTCTAGGCTCTAGCGGTCCTCGCCCTGGCTTAGATGGCGTGCTCGGGGATGCTCCTGCTCCAATCCGATGGCGCGGACCCTCCGACCGAGACGAGCCACATCACCCTGCAACTGCCGGAGGCCGACCTGGGCTTCCACTTCGGACGCAAACCCAGAAGGAGACGGTCGACCCAGCTCCAGCCGTTCCAATCCAATCACCCTGTCCTGCAAACGCCGGACCTGGATCGTCGTGGAGATGCAGTAACCGCACAAAGCGATGAGAGCGACACAGGGGAGAAACGGCTTCTCGATCTTCACGGCCGCTCGGACCCGAGGAGGTCGTCCGGCGTTCAAAGTCCTGATGTCTCACACCGCAGTCGAATCGGTTCCGAGGAACGAATCCATCCCCGATGACGTGGTTGCCTTTGCCCTGCTTCGCACGAAGTCCGCGAGGTTTTGGAGTGCGGTAGTCCTCTACCGCTTTCGCTCCGCACCACAATCTTGCTTCGAAAACTCACAGCCATCTACCGTCCGCTGATGCCCCAGCCTCCCACACCGTGGCCGCGCGCGCCTTCGCACGCGCTCGCGCTCGGTGGCACCTTCTTTGTAACCGCGGGCACGCTTCACAAGGTCCACCATTTCCGCGGCGCGGACCGCCTCCGGGTGCTGGAGCGGGGCCTGCTCACTGTCGCCCGCGACTTCGGCTGGCTACTGGAAGCGTGGGCGGTGTTCTCGAACCACTATCACTTCGTCGCGCATTCCCCGGCGGACGCGACGGATGCGACCAGCCTGTCGGCCATGTTGAAGACGCTCCATGTGAAGACCGCCGGTTGGCTGAACCGGCTCGACGCGATGCCGGAACGGCCGGTGTGGTTCAACTACCGGGACACCCGCCTCACCCACCAGCGATCCTACTTCGCACGGCTGAATTACGTGCATCAGAACCCGGTGAAGCACGGCCTTGTGCCGGTGGCGAACCAATATCCGTGGTGCTCCGCGGCATGGTTCGAACGCACCGTGTCGTCCGCGAAGGTGAAGAGCATCTACCGGTTCAAGACGGACAAGGTGGCGGTGCCGGATGAGTTTGAGCCGGATGCGGATTGGTGAACCTCGGAGGGAAAGCGGTTGTACTCTACCGCGTTGGCCGGGGCGTGCAGTGGGGACCACGGGCTCACGTTTTCGGAGGACCGTCCGGTGGCCGAAAGCGGTAGAGGACTACCGCACTCCAAGACGCTGGCGCGAGGAAGGGACGTGCCCTATGGCCCGGAACCTAGAAGCGCACCGCATTGTTCGCAGGTGTCGTATCGAGCTCAGGTGGATGGACGCGGATGAAGTGCAAGTGTAAGCGGCCACCCCACGAATGAATCGTGCGCAACGGGTTTGCCGCTCTGGCTCGGAGAAAAAGCCAGCCGTCCGTCGCCATCTCGGCGATTTTCGCGTCCATCTCACGCTCCTTGCCGCCTTTCCAACCAGAACGGAACTCAAGGTAGAAGGACAAGCTCTCGGCATCTTCATGCTTCGCCAACAACGCTCGCGCTCGACGTTCCATCCGGATTCGACGCAGAAGGACCAATACGACGACGAAAAGCAACCCGGCTGCGTGAACGAGAAGTATTAAAATGAATGGTATGTTCAAAACCGTGTGATCCGGATTGAAAAATGATACCACAATCAGCGCCATCGAGTCGCACATATCGGAATCGCGATGGCCGTTCGCTGTTCATTCATAGAACCAAGTCAGTCGTATAATGATGTCTATTTGGGACGCTGCAATCCAGATAAAACGAATTCGTGCCCTGACGTAGGGGAAGGAAAATGAGATGGGCTCTTTGGATGACATAACTGTTAGTAAACCGCAACGAACAACGTTTTTATCGTTCGTTGCGGTGTTGCTATGCACAGCAAAAGGCCACGCCGCGAGTTGCCTCCTCAGCTCATCCGCATCGGCATGATGACGTAGAGGAACGGCGTGTTTGTCTTCAACACGCCGGGGCTCAGCTCGTCGATCAGCTCGAAGAACACCTCGTCGCTGTCCAGCGCCTTGAGCGGGTCGAGCATGTAGCCGGGATTGAAGGCGATGGCGAAGTCCTTGCCCTTGTAATTGATGGCCAGGTTCTCGCGGGCCTCGCCGACCTCGGGGGTGTTGGCGGTGATCGAGAGCTGGTTGCGGCTGAAGCTGAGCTTCACCGAGTTGCTCTTGTCGCTGGTCATCAGCTCGGCGCGGCGCAGGGCGCCGAGGAGCTCTTCGCGGGCGAGGGTGATGCGCTCCTGACATTCGCCGGGGATGACTTGCCGGTAGTTCGGATAGTTGCCGTCCACCAGCTTGGTGACGATGAGAACGCCGGGCCCACCTTCGACCGTGCTGGTGGTGAAGGCGGCTTGGTTCTCTGAGAACTTGAGCTCGACGTTACCGACGCTGCCCAGCAGGCGGTTGAGCTCGTTGATGGCCTTGGTGGGGACGATGAAATCGGCCTGGCTCTCCGCGGGGACCTCAGCGTCCTCATCGGTCATGGCGAGGCGGCGTCCGTCGGTGGCAACGAGGGCGATCTTATGGTCCTTGAGGCTAAAAAAGATACCGTTGAGCACGTAGCGGGTCTCGTCGGTGGAGACGGCGAAGCTGGTCTTGCGCAGCATGGCCTTGAGCTTGTCCTGGGGCAAGGTGACCGCGCGGGCTTGCTTGAATACGGGCATGGGCGGGAACTCATCCGCGGCGAGGCCGTTGATCTTGTAGAACGATGCCCCGGCGCGCAGGGTGCAGACGGATTTATCGTCGATCTCCAGCTCGATCTCGCTGGCCGGCAGCTCGCGGGCGATGCCGAAGAGCTTTTTGACCGGCAATGTCGCTTTGCCCTCCTTCTCGACCGTCGCGGCGACGGTGCTGCAGATGGTGACGTCGAGGTCGGTGGCGGTGAGCTCGAGTTTGCCGGCAGAGGCGGAGAGCAGAACGTTGGAAAGGATGGGCAGGGTGGTGCGCGTGCCGACCACGTTCTGCACCGCCTGAAGGCCGTTGAGGAGGTGTTCCTTGGCGATCGTGAGTTTCATCGGCTCTAAGTATTGTGTCTTCTTTTCAAGAAGAAAGCCATTAGTAGGGGGTGTGGATAACACGCACAACTGCCGGTTGTGGCCATGCCGGCTTGGGCGGGACGAGGTTCGGCGATCGTGGATAGCTTGGCCAAGAACCCCCTTCCGACTGTGGATGACCCGGACGAGGGGAGTTGTTGGGTGGTTATCCGGTGGCTCCGGGAGGTTATCCACAGGGTTGGTGGGCAAAACTCCGGCTAGCTCACCGGCCTTCGGCCGGTAGGATGCGCCCCATGAAACGGCTTTCGACGCTCTGGTTCGGATTCCTGCTGGCTTTCGCTGCCGGTGCGGCGACGCCGTTGCAAGAGCGAGCGGACCGGTTCTTGGCGGTGGTGAACGCGGGTTTCCAAGCGCTTTACCGGGTCAACAGCGAGGCCCAGTGGGCGGCGGCGACCGACGTGAAGCCGGTCAACGACGCGGCCAGCGAGGCTGCGGGAAAGGCGTACGCGGCGTTCAACGGGAATCCGGCCATCATCAGCGAGGCGAAGGCACTTTTGGCGCAGCGTTTGGAGCTGACCGAGCTACAGGTGCGGCAACTGGAGAGGGCGCTGCTCAATGCGGCGGAGGGCCCGATGACCGATCCGGACCTGGTGAACCGCCGCATCACCGCGGAGACGGCGCAAAATTCGGCCCTGAACGGGTTCCAGTTCCGGCTCCGTGGGAGCAACGTTGTCGCTAACGACCTCGACCGGGTGCTCTCAAAGGTGACCGATCTGGCGGAACGGCGAGCCGCTTGGGAGGCATCGAAGCTGACCGGTCCGGCTCTCAAGCCCGGATTGGTCAAGTTGCAGGGCTTGCGCAACGGCGTCGCCCGGGAACTGGGCCATTCCAACTACTTTTCCCTCCAGGTGGCCGGCTACGGGATGACGGCGGACGAGATGCTGAAGCTGAACGACGAATTCCTGCTGGAATTGCGGCCGCTTTACCTCCAGCTGCACACGTGGGCGAAGCACAAGTTGGCGGCGAAGTACGGCCAACCGGTGCCGGACCGTATCCCGGCGCATTGGATCAACAACCGGTGGTCGCAGGAATGGGGCGGTCTGGTCGAAGCGGCCTCGCTCGACCGGTTTTTCACGAACCGGACACCGGAAAGCATCACCAAGACCGCGGAGCAGTTCTACGTCGGCCTCGGATTCCCGCTCTTGCCGAAGACCTTCTGGTCGCGATCGGACCTCTTCCCGGCGGCAGAAGGCTCGGGTCGGCTCAAGAATTCCCACGCCTCGTGCTGGCACGTGGACCTGAAGGACGACATCCGCTCGTTGATGAGCGTGGAAGCGAACCCGTGGTGGTTCTACACGGCGCACCATGAGCTTGGGCATGGCTACTACTTCATGGCGTACACAAGGTCGGAGGTGCCGCCGTTGCTCCGGACCGGCGCGAACCCGGCCTTCCACGAAGGCATCGGCGAGCAGATCGCGTTGGCTGCGGGGCAGACGCCGTACCTGAAGACGGTGGGCGTGTTGCCGGCCGATTATCAGGAGGACCAGACGGCGACGCTGTTGGAGACCGCTTTGAGCCACGCGGTTCCGTTCTTGTTCTGGGCGAGCGGCACGATGACCCACTGGGAGCACGACCTGTACGCGAAGGATCTGCCGGCGTCGGAGTACAACGCGCGCTGGTGGCGGTATGTCGCGGATTTCCAGGGCGTGGAACCGCCGGCCGGCCCCGGGACGCGCGGCGAGGAGTTCTGCGACGCAGCCACGAAGACGCACATCAACGACAATCCCGCCTACTACTACAGCTACGCCATCGCGACGGTGCAGAAGTTCCAGATCCACGACCATATCGCCCGGCGGATCCTTCATCAGCCGCCGCAGTCCTGCGACTACGCCGGCAACAAGGAAGTGGGTGATTTCCTGAAGAAGTTCCTCTCCGTCGGAGCGACCCGTGATTGGCGGCAATTGCTGCGCGAGGCGACCGGCGAGGACCTGAGCACGCGGGCCATGAAGGAATACTTCGCACCGCTGCAGAAGTGGCTGGAGAAGGAGAACGCCGGCCGGAAAATCGGATGGGAGTGAACAGCGGGCCTTACCGGTGCCGAAGGACACCCCCACAGAAGCAGCTCCCGACAAAGACAGTATCTTCGAGAGGCTTTGGAGCGCAACGGGAGGCGACAGGGCTTCGATCTCTTCAAAGGAGGGGTGGCTGAAGAAAAACGGACACGCGGCCTGCTGCTGGCGAAAACGGTGTCGGCGTTTCACCCTGCCATCGCACTCCAAGACGCAGGCGCGACCACGCCGGCGTCTCGTGCTTTCGGAGCGTGGATGCCTTCATCCGCGTTCGATCGTCACCGCAGGGTCGGGACGCCGTTGGTCACACCGAGCTGGGCGGCGATGAAGGCCAGTTTGTCTGCGGCTTCCTCGATGATCTTGCCGGTCGGCTTGCCCGCGCCGTGGCCTGCCTTGGTCTCGATGCGGATGAGCACCGGGTTCGCCCCGGTCTGGACCTCCTGCAACCGAGCGGCGAATTTGAAGCTGTGCGCCGGCACCACGCGGTCGTCGTGGTCGGCCGTCGTCACCAGGGTCGGCGGATAGGTCATGCCGGACCGGAGGTTGTGCAAAGGCGAGTAGGCCCGCAGCGCCTTGAACTCCTCGGCATCGTCGCTGGACCCATAATCGCTGGTCCACGCCCAGCCGATGGTGAACTTCTGGAAGCGCAGCATGTCCATGACCCCGACCGCGGGCAGCGCCGCGCCGAAGAGGTCGGGACGTTGCGTGATGCTCGCGCCGACGAGCAGGCCGCCGTTCGATCCACCGGAGATAGCGAGCTTCTTGGGCGAGGTGTAGCGGTGGGCGATGAGCCATTCGGCGGCGCCGATGAAGTCGTCGAACACGTTCTGCTTCCTCAGCTTGGTGCCGGCCTTGTGCCACTCCTCGCCGTACTCGCCGCCGCCGCGAAGGTTGGGCACCACATAGACGCCGCCGAGCTCCATCCAGGCGAGATTGGCGACGCTGAACGCTGGCGTGAGCGAGATGTTGAAGCCGCCGTAACCGTAGAGGAGCGTCGGGTTCGAGCCGTCGAGCTTCAGGCCCTTCTTGTGGGTGATGAACATCGGCACCTTCGTGCCGTCCTTGCTCGCGTAGAACACCTGCTTCACCTCGTAGGCATCGGGGTCGAAACCGACTTTCGGCTGCCGCCAGAGCGTGCTCGTGCCGGTGGCGAAGTCGTAGCGGTACACGCGGCCGGGGGTAGTGAAACTGGTGAAGCTGTAGAAGGTCTCGGAATCCGAGCGTTTGCCGCCAAAGCCGCCCGCGCTGCCGATGCCGGGGAGCGGGAGTTCCTTTTGCAGCGTGCCGGAAAGATCGAAGAGCATCACCTGGCTGCGGGCGTCGCGCAGGTACTCGGCGACGAGGCGGTCGCCGACGATGTTCGCAGAGATCAACGTGGCATCGGTCTGCGGAAGCACCTCGCGCCAATCGGCCCGCGAAGGTTTGGCGGTGTCGATGGCGATCAGCCGTCCGCGGGCGGCCGCGAGATCGGTGCGGAAGAAGAACACCGGACCGTCGTTGCCGACGAAGTGGTAGCTCGCGTCGAAATCGTTGAGCAGCTCGACGACCTTGGCGTCCGGCGCGGTGAGGTCCTTGTAGAAGACGCGGTTCTTGGTGTCCGTGCCCTGGCTGACGTTGATGACCAGATACCGGCCGTCGTCGGTGACGCCGCCGCCGAAACCCCATTTCGGCTGGTCCTTGCGCTCGTAGACCAGCACGTCGGCGGATTGGTCTGTTCCGAGTCTGTGGAAGTAGAGCTTTTGGAACTCGTTCACCTTGGTGAGCTTCGCCGATTCGGCCGGCTCGTCGTAGCGCGAGTAGAAGCAGCCCTTGCCGTCCTTGGTCCACGAGCAGCTGGAGAACTTCACCCATTTCAGCACGTCGGCCGTGTCCTGGCCGGTGGCCACGTCGCGGATCCGCCATTCCTCCCAATCGGATCCGGCCGACGACAAGCCGTACGCGATGTGCGCGCCGTCGTCGGAGACGGCGTAGCCCTTCAGGGCGACGGTGCCGTCGGCGGAGAGCGTGTTGGGGTCGAGCAACACGCGCGGCGTTGCGTCGAGGGACGCGGCGACGTGGAGCACGGATTGGTTCTGCAGCCCGTTGTTCTTGCTGAAGAAGTAGCGGCCGCCCTGCTTGAAGGGCACTCCGTAGCGCTCGAAATCGTAGAGCGCGGTGAGCCGCGCCTTGAGCGGCGCACGCAATGGCAACGTCCCGAGATAGCCGAAGGTGACCTTGTTTTGCGCCTCGACCCAGGCCTTGGTCTCCACCGAGTTGTCGTCCTCCAGCCAGCGGTATGGATCGGCGACCTGGATGCCGTGGTAATCGTCCATGACCTCGGTCTTGGTGGTGGGCGGATAGCGGAGCGGGACAGAAGGAGGATTCACGGCGGAGACGATACCGGCGGCGGTGAAGGTGAGGAGCGAGAGGCCGAGAGCGCGCGACGCCGACAAGGACCGGAGATGGCGGTTCATGGGCCGAGTGTGCGCCGCGCCGCGGTCGCCGCAACCGGCTTGTTGCCCTGGTGCCCCGATCGACGTGATCGAACTGCTCGTCCGCCCGTCGTCCGTGTCGTACCTTCGGTCCCGGCGGCGCGTCCTGCGCGGCCCAACTATGCGCATCATCGGTGGAGAAGCGGCCGGTCGGATCGTCCATGTGCCCGAAGGGCTCGGCGTCCGACCCATGCCCGACAAGGTGAAGCTCGCGGTCTTCAACTCGCTCGGCGGGTTCGTGGACGGCGCGCGCGTGCTCGATCTCTTCTCCGGCACCGGCGCGCTTGGCCATGAGTGCCTCAGCCGCGGCGCCGTCTTGCTCCATAGCGTCGAGAAATCCGACAAGCACGCGCGCTTCTACCGCCGCAACCTCGTCGCCGCCGGTCTTTCCGCGACCGCGGTCGAGCTGCGCGTGGACGACGTCTTCAGCGCCGTGCCGCAGCTCGCGGCCGCGGGCCGGCTCTTCGACCTGGTGATCGCCGATCCGCCCTACGGCGAGAAGAACGTCGGGCGCCGTTCCACCTCGCTCGCGCAACGCCTGCTCGACCAGCCGGACCTGCCGCGTCTCCTCGCGCCCGGCGCGCTGTTCATCCTCGGCCACACCAAGCGCGATACGCTCGACATCCCGCCCGCTTGGAAGGAACGCAAGATGCTCAAGCACGGCGACACGGTGATCCGCTTCTTCAAACCTGCCGGAGCGGTGGATCCCGTGGAGATCGTCGAACCCGAGCCGTCCGAAGGGGAACCGACCGAGCCATGAAGACGTTCCTTTCGTGGCTCGGGTCCGTCGTGCTGTCGGTGTCCGCCATCGCGGCCGACGCGACATCGGTCGGCGCACCCGGGACCCCGTCCGCCGTGACCCTCCAGGCGCTGGTCGATCGTGCGGCGCAGCAGACCGTGGAGAAGTTCTCCGGCATCGGCCTGAAGGCGGATGAACTGGCGGTGACGTTGGTCGACCTGACCGATCCGGCCGCTTCTGCCCAGGCGAGCTTCCGCGGATCGGAACCGATCTATCCGGCCAGCGTGGTGAAGCTGTTCTACCTCGTCGCTGCCCATCGTTGGCTCGAGGATGGCCGCCTCACCGACACCCCGGAGCTCCGCCGCGCGCTGAGCGATATGGTCGTGGAATCCTACAACGAGGCGACCCACTACGTGGTCGACGTGCTGACCGGCACGACCAGCGGGCCCGAGTTGCCGGAGACCGAGCTCGCGGTGTGGCAGGAGAAACGCGGCGCGGTGAACCGCTACTTCCGCGGCCTCGGCTACACGGGCATCAACGCCGACAAGAAGCCGTGGTGCGAAGGTCCCTACGGCCGGGAGGTGCAGGTGATCCGGGCGTCCAAGCCGGACCGCAACCAGCTCACCACCGACGCCACTGCGCGCCTCTTGGCCGAGATCGCAACCGGCACCGCCGTCTCCGCGAAGCGCTGCGCGGAGATGCGCGAGCTGTTGGTGCGGGATATCCACGGCGCGGTGAAGGATCCGGAGGACCAGACCCACGGGTTCACCGGCATCGCCTTGAAGGAGATCCCCGGGTCGAAGGTCTGGTCGAAGGCCGGCTGGACCAGCCAGACCCGCCATGACGCGGCCTACGTGGAGCTGGCGGACGGCCGGAAGTTCGTCCTGGTCACCTTCACCACCGGCCACGCGGACGAGCGCGGTATCATCCCCGCGGTCGCGCGGACGGTCATCGCTGGTCTGCGCCGGTAGCGCTCACGGCACGCGGATCCTGTCGATGCGCTTCGGATCTGCGACGCCCAGCTCGATGAGCTCGGCGTTGGTGTAGAGCTCGGTGATGAACTTCTTCTCGCCTTCCACCTTCGCCGCCTCGCGGAAGCGCTGCACGTCGGCGAGAGCGAGCACGTCCAGAGCGACCGCGTCCTTGCTGAAACGGAGTTCGTCCAGCGCGACCGCGTAGTGGAGCAGCGTCAGCTCCTCGCCGCGGTACTGGCAGAGCAGCGCGTCACCCACGGCGAAGGCGAGCTTGGGCAGGACGTCGTCGAGCGCGCAGATGTCGGGTGCGGCTTCGGCGAGGCGGACAGCATCGTTCGCGAAACGCAGCGTGTTGTCGGTGCTCGCCCATGCGAGGCCTGCGATATGGCCGTTCACGCCGGAGACGTTGTGGCTGAGCACCGGCGCGACGGAGACGATCTTGGTGATGTCGTGGGTGAGCAGCTTTGTGACGTAGGACCGGCGGCCGGTGCCCTCGTTCTCCTTCTTGCCGAAATCCCGGTCACCCGCGACCAGCCGGCCGATGAGCGGCGATTCATACGAGCGGTCGCCGTCCCAACCGGCGTCCTCGCTGGCGACGCAGCGGACACCGAGCTCTTGCGCGAGCCGCGACCAACCGGCGGCGCGGAGATCGAGATCGCGCTTGTCCCAGATGACGATGTTCGAGGGCGCGTGGCCCGATGTGATCAGGCCCTCGATCAGCGGCCGCACCACCGCCGGTCGCGTGCCGCTCACCGCACCCGGCGCCGCGGTCACCTTGAAGCCGACGACATCGCCCGGCGCGACGAGCGACCTCCATGCAGCATCGGCGGTCGGTTTGCCGGTCAAGCCGAGCAGGCCGTTCTCGACCATCCTTCGCACGACATCCGGGGCCGGTGCGAAAGCCGAGGTGGCCGCCGGATCGTGCGCCACGATGACGCGGGCTCGGGCGGTGTTCGTGGAGGACGCCGGCGGGGTCGGTGGCGCGGCTGGATCCGGAGCGGCATCCGCCGACCGCGGCAACAGCACCAGCACGGACACGAGCACGAAGAAGAGGGTGGATTGGCGTGGCATCATCCGGACGGCCCGCAGCATGGCGTGCCCGGGCTCCAGACGCCAAGGACCGTGTCGGCGTTCAAGCGGAACGCCGGCTCCGGCGGCGCGTTCCTTGACGGGGCACCCGTCACCCGATTACCACGCGTCCGATGTCGCGATCGTCCTCGGTGCGGGCCGCTTTCTTGGCCGCAGTCCTCTTCACCGCCGGCTGCCAGCCGCACGGGCCCGAGGCGTTGCGCCGTGGCGACGAGCTGCTTCGCGCCGGCAAGGCGACCGAAGCCGTCCCGATGCTCGAACGCGCCGCGACCGAGCTCTCCGAGGACCCGAGGGCATGGAACTTCCTGGGCCTCGCCTATCACGCTGCCGGACGTCCTGCCGAAGCGCAGAAGGCCTACCTCCGGGCGCTGCGCGAGAACCGCGATTTCTTCGACGCCCATTACAATCTTGGCGCGCTGTGCGTCGAACAGGGCGAATGGGCCGAGGCGGAACGCTCGCTCCGCACCTTCCTTGCGCCCGATTCCAACCACGGCCATCCCGCTGCGAACCATCTGCTCGGACAAGCCCAGCTCCAGCTCCGCAAATATGAAGACGCCGAGCGCAGCCTCGCCATCGCCGTGAAGCTCGCGCCGAAGGACGCCGACGTCTGGAACGACCTCGGTCTCGTCCAGAGCGGGAAGCGGCGCTTCGCCAACGCCCGGCAATACTTCGCATGGGCGGTCAAGCTCGACCCGCGTCATGCCGCTTCCCGGCTCAACCTCGCCGTCACCGCCCAGCAACTCGGCGACAAACGAGGCGCGCTCCAGACCTATCGCGAGTATCTCGCCCTCGTACCGGCCGCGCCCGATGCCGAGGGGATCCGTGCGGTCATCCGGCAGCTGGAAGCCCAGACCGGTGGCGCGCCGCTGCCACCGGTCCTCACCAACGCTCCCGGCGCGGTGAAGGTCGTCACCAACCTCGTGCCGCGACCCGCGGCCATCGCCACCAACTCCGTTCCCAAGACTGCCCTGCCCGCTGCTCAGCCCGCTCCGGCCAAGCCCATCGTCGAGCCGCGACCCGCACCGGTCAAAATCATCGAACGCGCCGCCGCCAATCCTGTGAACGCCCCGCCGGCGGCGCCGTCCATCGCGGCGGCTGGCCCGTCAGTGGCGTCAGCCAAGCCGACCGTGGCGGCGCCGGTGCCCGAAGTCGTCCGCGTCGAAGAAGCCCCGGCGCTCCGACCTGCCCGCGATGAGATCCCGCTCAAGAACGCCCCTTCCGTTCCCGTCGTCGTCGCCGTCGCCGCGCCTGCCCTCGCCAAGCCGGATCCTGTCGATAGCAACCCTTCGGACATCGTCGACGACCTGCCCGGAAACGATGGGACCACCGGGGACCGGTCTGAGCCGGGTCGCCGTACATTCTGGACGCGCGTCAACCCGGTGAGCTGGGGCAATCCGGTGAAGTGGTTCGGCAGCGGACCCAAGCCAGAGAAGCCCGTGACCGTCTTGCGCTCGGTGACCTACCGGCCCGCCACGGCCTCGAAGACGCTCCCGATCCCGGCGACTGCGACGGCGACGCCTATCGCGGCCGCGGTCAAGCCTTCTGCCGCCGTCGTGTCGGCGAAGCCCGCCTTCCCGCGCTATGTCCGCCGGGCGCCGGCTTCTCTGCCCGCGGGAAAACGGACGGAAGCCGAACGGTTCTTCGGCACCGCCATCGTCGCGCACGACCGGCACGACCTCGCGGATGCGCTCGTGCTCTACCAGCACGCGGTCGAGCTCGATCCGAGCTATCTCGCCGCGCACCACAATCTCGCGCTCGTCGCGATGGAGGAAGGCGATGTGCAACGGGCGCTGCTGGCCGCTGAATGCGCGACGCGCATCGATCCAGGTTCGGTGCCGGCGTTGCGTGTCTTCGCTGCGGCACTCCAACGCGGCGGCTTTCCTGTCGACGCGGCGGAGCAGCTCAACCGCCTGGTCGGCGTGGATCCGTCCGATGTGGCGGCACACCTCTCCTTGGCCGGCCTCAAGGCCGGGCCCCTCGGTGATCCGGGGTCGGCCCGGAGCCACTACGAACGCGTGCTCGCGCTGGATCCCCGGCATCCCCAGGCGTCGGCGATCCGCGTGTGGCTCTCCTCGAACCCGTGAACCGGCGGCTCACGGAGTCACCACCACGCGGAAGAAGTAGGGCAGCCGCGGATCGAGCGCCGGCAACGTCACCGACAACGGCCCGCCGGTCGCGCGGGTGAGGTCGCTGACCCGGACCCACGCGAGCAGGTCGTTGCTCGTTTCCAGCGCGTACGTACGGCCGGTCGCGGCGTCCCAAGTGAACCGCACCGTCCCGTTCAGCAGCGTCTCCGGCAGGGAGACGCGGAGGCGGCTCGCGGCGTCCTTCGGCGATGTCCCGGCATGCCATTCCTCGATGTCGGTCGCTCCGTCGCCGTCGCTGTCGACGAGCCCGTTGTAGCCGGCGCCCACCGCTCCGAAGAACCACTGTTCCCACGCGTCGCTGATACCGTTCTTGTTCACATCTGCGAACGTGTAGGTGCCGGTGAAGGTCAGTGCGTTGGTCGAGTCGCCCAGCACGTTGGTCCGGGTCGCGGGCGTCGTGTAGAACGGGACCGGTCGCCAGGTGACCACGTAGATCCCGGGCGGGACGTTGGTGCGGAAGGCGGTGCCGACGCCTTCGATGACGTTGTTGGTGGGGCCGGACAGCGTGAAAGCGGCCTGCGCGAGGTTGTTGTTCACCACCACCTCGGTGCTGGCGACGGTGTCCATGTCGACGTGCACGTCGTCGATCATCCAGCCGAGGCGGGCGGACGCGCTGAAGCTGAACAGCTGGTAGTTGAAGCGGAAGCGGACGACCTTGCCGACGAAGCGCGTGAGGTCGACCTCGACCTGCTCCCATCCGGCCGAGGTCTCGTCGCTGGCGGTGTAGAGGTCTTTCCATGTGCCGCCGTTGTCGGTCGTCAGCGCGACCTGGGCGGCTTCGATCACGTAATCGCCGAACGGATCGTCCTCGTCGCCGGCGCCACCGGCGGCCGAGCTGAAGTCGTGGTTCTGCCAGAAGGTCAGCGTCGCCTTGTTGCCGCCGACGAGGCTGACGGACGGCGAGATGAGGTCGCTGATGGCGAAGTCGACCGCGTTGCCTCTGAGGTTCGTCGCCCAGACGTGGGTGCCGCTGTGGGCGGCGGCGCCGCGTCCGTTCACCGGCACGCCGAGATCCCATCCGCTGGCGACGAGATCGCCGCCGCCTTCGTCGTCGCCCGGGAGCGCCGCGCCGGTCCCGCCGCTGTCGTCGAGGACCACCCAGCCGGCCCGGCCTTTCTCCAGGTCGTCGGTCCACGGCGGTGTGATCGGCTTGAGCGTGCGGAAGGTGTGGAACTTCCCGCCGGCGCTGTCGGTCGTGATGTTGCCGGCGACGTCGCGGCTCACGACCTGGAAGAAGTACGGCTTGTCCGGCAACAGGCCGGTGACCTGGACCTCGTGGTCGGTCGCCGATTCCGCGACGTAGGCGCTCCGGGTGAGGAAGGAATCATCGCCGCCGGATTCGCCGAAACGCACGAGCGCGTCGGCGGGTTTGTCGGTCGTCCAGGTGATCACCGCCTCGTTGTAGGCCGGGTCGACCGCGATGTCGGCGATGACGGGTTTCACGGTGTCCACCCGCGCGGTCACGGCCGATTCCACCTTCGCCGCGTCGACATAGGCGATGCGGACGATGTCGCCGTCTTTCGCCAGGTAGCGGGGCAGGGTGCCGGTGCCCTGGACATCGGTCAGGACGAACTGCCCGCGGAACACGCCGCGCCGGGCGGTCTCGGCGAGCGTGATGTCGACCGAGCCGGGCAGGCTGGTGGAGGTGAGTCTCGCCTTCACCTCGCCGGTGCCGGCACGGGCGCTGTCGGTGGCCTCCACGACGACCGACGACGGCACCGTGTAGGCCGGCGCATCGAAGGCGATGGTCGATCCGCCCGCGAGGTCCGGCGCGAGGAACCGGACGGCATCGGCGATCAGCGTGGTGCGGTTGTCCGGCGCGGGGCCATCGGCCGGGACGGCCTCCAGCGCGAAGGCGTTGAACACGACGCGGCCCTTGGCATCCTGGCCGGTCTTCGGGAAGCGGGATCCGACGACGCGGTCCCGCTCTTGCAAGAACACCGGTGCCGCATCGGATGCCACCGAGAGATGGTCCGCGACCGTGGTCCAATCGAGTCCGAGCAGTTCGATCACGAACCCGCTCGGGAACGCCCCGTAGTCGAGGTCCAACGCGATGGCGCCGCCCACAGGATCGCCGGGAACGGCCTTGATCGAGTTGGCTCCCTGGTCTTCCTGGAAGCTCGCGACGTGCAGCACGCCGGAGATGAAGTTGGTCGCGCCCTTCTCCTTCAGCCGCGTGAGCAGGTCGCCGGAGCTGACGAACAAGGCGCCGCCTTCTTGCAGATAGCTCGTGATCGCTGTCGTGAGGCCCGGAGCCGGCGCGGAAAGCTCCTCGGGACGCCAGAGAACCAACCGGAACGCCCGCAGATCCGTGACGCCCGGGGGCCTGCCGACGACCCCGGTGTCCCAGACCTCGTAGTCCAGGCCGAGCGCGTCGAGCGGTGCGGTCCAGGTCTCGATCCCCGGATACGGCGTGTCGCCGAGCAACCCGCCCGGAGCGAAGAGCGTCTCGGGCGAGTAGACCAGCAGGGCGTTCGCCGGCTTGGGTCCGACGAAGCGGAAGAACCGGCCGCCGTTGTCGTTGGTGCTGCTGTTGCCCGCCGGATCAGCGCTGACGATCCGGCAGAAGTACGTCTCGCCGCCGACGAGCTGCGGCAACGCGAGCGCATGCTGTGCGCGGAAAGAAACGTCGCTGACGAGGTTGGTGACCGCGTTGGTCGTGCCGAAGTAGACCCGCGAATCCGCGGGTTCTCCGGTGGTCCAGCGCACCGAGGTCCGGCCGAATCCGTTCGCGACGGCGACGTCCGAGATCAACGGAGGTCGCGCGTCCACCTTGGCCACGGCCCGCCGTTCGCCGGCCGGCTGCGCGTCGACGTACACGACGGTGATCTCGTCGCCGTCGCCGGCCGAGAGCTTGCCGTCGGACGCGTCGGCGGCGCCGGTGACGAGGGGGACGTTGTTGGTGAAGGTCCCGCCGTTGCCAGAACGCTCGAGCGTGAGCGTGAAGCCGGCCGTTTCGGTCGTGCTGCTCACCTCCACCGTCGCGGTCGCTTGACCGGCGAGCTGCGAATCGACCAACCGGACCGATGCGGTCGCCGGCGACCGATAGGCCTCGCGGTCCCATGACACGACACCTTCGCCCGGGAGCGGCAACGCACCGGAGATGACCAGCGCGAAATCCTGCTCCGGCGCGCCGACGGTCTTGTGGTGGACGTCTTGCACCACGTTCTGCGCACGGACCCGGATGATGTACTCGCCGGCCGCGGGGACGCCGATGTGGACGGCCTCGACATTGTTGATCCGGTCGCCGACCGGTGTGCCGGCCGCGGTCTCGCCATCGGCGAAGGCGTTGCCGCGGAAGACCCGGCCATCGGGGCCGACGACCTCGAGGTCAAGATCGTTGACGAGCGCCGGGATCGCCGCCGGGAAGCCCGGCACATCGGTGTACACGAGCGTCACCTTGAGTGGGTCGTCCGGTCCGACCACCACGCGCTGCTCGGTGATCTGTCCGGTCGCGAGCCCTGCGCCTTGGTCGGTGAAGCGGTGGCGCCGTGCCGAGTCGATCAGGTTCACCAGATTGATCCGGCCCCAGCCTTCATCGTTGTTGGGGACCGGGCCGGTGTCGCCGACGACGATCCCGGTGTCGTCGGCCGTGTCGCTCTCCGGATCAGGGACGACGCCGGTGCCCATGTCGTCGGCCGAATTGATGAGCAGCGCCTTCACCAGCGCGGGCGAAGGCGTCGCCCCGTTGTGGGTGGAGCGGTACCACTGGATGGCGATGGCGCAGGCGCCGCTCGCGTGCGGTCCGGCCTGCGAGGTGCCGCCTTGGTACATGTAGAGGTCGCTGATCGGGCCCCAGGCGTTGTTGTCGTTGGCGAAGACGGACCGGAGCGAAGAGATCCACGTGCCGGGCGCGACGATGTCGGGCTTGATCCGGCCGTCCTCGCACGGGCCCCGGCTGGAGAAGTCGGCGATCACCTCTTGGCCTGAATCGTAGATACCGAAGCCGAAGCGGTTGTTGTCGGTCGCGCCGGTGGCGATGACGTTCTTGGCCACCGCCGGGCTGCCGACGGTCTGTCCTCCGGGGCCGGCGTTGCCGTTGCTGAACTCGAGCACGTACGGCTGCTCGCCGGGGACGTCCGGATCGGCGTCGCGGACGAGCGCGTCGAACTCCGCGGCGCTCAGGTCGTACTGGCCCGCGGTGTCGTCGCCCCATGAGTTCGACCCGACGTAGGCGCCGCTGCGGACGGCGTCCTGCGTCAGCTTCGCATAGCTCGCCGGCGGATGGTAATCGCCTGCGCCGTCAAAGATCCGTTGGGCGACGATATGCGCACCAGGTGCGACACCGAGACCCCAGAGGTGACCTTCGTCGTCCTTCTCTCCGCTGGCACCGTTGCCTGCGACGATGCCTGCGACGTGCGTGCCGTGGCTGTGCTCGTCGCTGGCGTCGGGAAGACCGTCATAGGCGAAGAGAGCATCGACCCGGCCGGCGAGGTCGGGGTGGAGGTCGGTCGCGTCGCCGGAATCGAGCCCGGAATCGGCGACCGCGACCGTCACGCCGCGACCGTCGAAGCCCAGCTGATGGACATGCGCGAGCGTGCCGGGACCGGTGGTCTCGCCGGCGATGATCTTGGTCGCGACCTCGTCCACCAGCTTCATCCGCGGGGCCCGCTCGATCCAGACCACGGCATCCGACCGCGCCAGCCATGCGATCTGACGCGCGCCCGCGATCCCGTCCACGAAGGTCCCGACGCTCAGCGACCGGGGCGTCACCGCGCTCCGGAGCGCCCGGGTCACGGACAGGATCTCGACCGGCGTCGCCCCTGGACGCAGGAGCAGCTTCACCGGGATCTCTTTGCCGAGATCCTCGGCCAGCGCCGCGGTCAGCGATGGATGCAGCTTGTGCCGAGGTTCGTACGGCCCGATCCAGCGGATGTATCCGGACCCGCGCAATGCTTGGAGCCGCACGCCGTCCAGCCTCGCGACGAACGCGTCGTCCGGCACGAAGCTCAGCAGCTCCACGCCGCGTTCGCGCAGCTCATCGCGCCAAGCGGCCTGGAGATGGTTGGTGAACTGGAGGAGGAAGAGCCCGGTGACCGGCGGCACCGATAGGTCCGGGGCGACGGTCTTGGCGGCGTGGATCGCGGCGGGCGCCGGGGTGTTGATGACGCCGTTCCGCAGCCGGATGGACCGCGTGTCTTGCCCAAGCAAGATGCCCAGGGACAAAACGGCCACGACAACCGATCCGAGCAGGCGTTTCACGAGGGAACACTAGCCAGAGCCGTGCCGGAAACAAGGAACCGCCCGGGCATCGGGCCGATGCCGTTGTGTTCAGAGCGCGGCTTCAGGGTCGAACGGCCACTTCGCCGTCGCCTTGGCCCAACCGAGATAGCCGATGACGCCCAGCGCCATCGCGCCGAGCGCGAAGCCGATCACCTTCGGCGGCGTGGTCGCGAACACCAGCAGCCAGCCCGCGCCGGCGACCAACAAGGGCAACGGATAGAGCCAGACCTTGTACGGCCGAGGCAGGGAAGGAGCGATCCGCCGCAACAGCACGAGCGCAACGATCTGCCCGACGAACTGGATCAGGATCCGCGCCGCGATGAGGGTGTCGATCACCACGCCGAGCGACACGAAGCTCGCCGCGATGGAGAGCCCGCCGAGCACGAGCAGCGAGACGTGCGGGAAGTGCTTCGTGGGATGCAGCCGGCCGAAGACGCGGAAGAACGTGCCGTCCTGCGCCGCTGCGTACGGGATGCGGGAATAGCCGAGCAACAGCGCGGACACCGACCCGAGCGCGGTCCACACCACCATCAGGGTGAAGACGCCCGCAGCCGTCCTGCCGTAGAGCCGTTCGACGAAGACCGATGCGATGAAGTTGGCGATCTCGGGATGCTGGTCGGCCGGCACGAACTCGCGCCACGACACCACGCCGTTGATGCCGAGGTTGATGCCGATGTAGATGACCGCGACCACGACGAGGCTGGTGATGACCGAGCGCGGGATGGTCCGGCCGGGATCCTTCACCTCGTCCCCCAGGTAGCAGATATCGTAGTAGCCGAGGAAATCATAGAGACCCACCCGTGCCGCCGCGCCGAGGCCGAGCAAGAAGCCGGAAGAGAAGGCCCACGGGTTGGCCGGAAAGTCGAAGGCCTTGTGCGGGTCGAAGTTCATGGCGCCGCCCACGAGCACCACGGCCACGGTGAGCATGATGCCGGCCCACAGCACGACCATGAGTTTCCCGAGGCTGCCGATCGGCCGCCAGAGCAGGCCGATGTTCAGCAACCCGATACCCACGACGACCGCACCGCCCTTCCAGGTCAGGCCGCCGCCCGTGGTCATCCCCGGCCAAAGATAGTCGAGATACTGCGCGACGCCGATGTAACCCGAGGCGATCTCCATCGGACCGCTGATGATGAACTGCCAGATGAAGAGGAAGGCCATCAGACGCCCCCATGTCCGCGGACCGAACCCTTCGCGCAGCCACCGGTACGTGCCGCCGGATCCCGGAAGCGCGGCGCCCAGTTCGCTCCAGACGAGCGCATCGGGCAAGGTGATGGCCAGCGCCACGAGCCAACCGAGCAACGACTGTGGTCCGCCGAGCGCGGACATGAGCAGGGGGATGGTGATGAACGGCCCCACGCCGATCATGTTGGCCATGTTCAGCGCGGTCGCCGGGAACAGCGTGAGGCGGCGCTCCAAGGGCGCGGCGACGGTCGGCATGGTTTCCGGGCTCACCTCCGGATCGTGCCATCAGGGCTCCGCTGGCTCTAAACATATTTGGCGACCCCATGAGCCGTCAGGACGGATCGACGCCCCGCCAGGGTGCCTCGCTTCGCCCGAAGATATGAAAGGTCCGGCCCGTCTCGGCACCGCGCTCACCATCGCGACCCGGACCGCGGTGGCCAGGGATCTTCCGGTCATCACGCTCCCGGAGCGTGAGCAAGCCGTCGCCGAGAAGCGGGTCGCGCTCATCGAGGTGAACGCCACGCTTGTCCGGGACCAAGGCCACATCCGGTGGCGCCCTCGGGTTCCTCAACCAACCCGGTGCGTCTCGCCGAGATGCTCCCTGCGGACAAGAGCGCGCTCGTCGTCGTCTATCGTCGCATCGGTCCACCGCCGACTGCCTTCGCACCGCGGCCTTCCTGGTCGAGGACTCCGGACAACGCCTTCACCAGCACAGCACGGTCAGCTTCTTCGGCCCGTGCGCGCCAAGGACGAGGATGCGCTCGATGTCGCCGGTCCGGCTCGGTCCGGTGATGAAGGAGATCATGCTCGGATAGCCGGTGCCGTAGGTCTCCTGCACCCGGGCGAACGCCGCGGTCAGGTCGCGCACGAGCTGGTCGCGCGTCGCGACCACGACATGGTGCGGCGGCAGCACGCTCAAGGCGCGTCCGCCGGCGCTGCGGTTGGTGACGACCACCGTGCCCGTCTGCGCCACCAGGACGTCGCAGCCGGAGATGCCCACGTCGCAGGATTCGAGGGCGTCCACGTCGTAGCCTTCGTCGGTATGGATGACCGGCAAACCGAGCGAGGCCGCGGCGGCGGATGGCTGCTCGGCCCGGTGCGTCGCGACCGACTTCCAACCTTCCGTGTCGCGGATCCGCGCCAGCTCGGTGAACGCTTCGTCGCGGCTGCCGACGAACCGGAAATCCGTCTTCAGCTCGGTGGACGCGGCGCGGAAGCGCACGACCTGTTCCTCGAAGGTGTCGCCGCCGGGCGGCATCCAGCCGCGGGCGACGTGGACCGGCCGGCCTTTGAACGAGGTGTGCGGGGCCTGACCTCCGTGGGCGTCGTGCGCGCCGGGATGCGGCGCCGGAACGGTCAAGGCCTCGCGGATGCGGCCCAGGATCTTTTCGCGTCCGGTCATCGGCGTTCCTCCCACCATTCTTTGAAGCTCTGCTCCGGCATCGGCGGCAGGTCGCGCGATCCGGTCCACGCGCGGGCCGGGTCGAGCGGCGTGTTGCGGATGAGTTTCTGCAAAGGCTCGGTCAGGCGGCCGGCTTCTTTGGCGAAGCGGTAGAGCCCGGGTCGGTTGATGACGAAGGCGAACAGCCGGTAGGCCAGCCGCTCGAAGAACGACGGTTCGCCGAACGCGGCGTTGCGGCGGTTCCGCAGCAGGTGGTGGTGCAGGTCGATCTTCACCGGGCACGCCTCGGTGCACGCGCCGCAGAGCGACGACGAGCCGGAGAGATGTTTCCAATCCTGCAGACCGCGCAGGTGCGGCGTGATCACGCTGCCGACCGGGCCGCTGTAGGTCGTGCCGTAGGTGTGGCCGCCGACGTTCTTGAAGATGGGGCAGACGTTGAGGCACGCGCCGCAGCGGATGCAGTGGAGGGCGTCGCGCTGTTCCGGATCGGCGAGCAGCTCGGTGCGGCGGTTGTCGAGCAGCACGACGTGGTATTCCTCCGGACCGTCGCATTCGCCCGGCTGGCGCGGACCGCCGTACATCGTGTTGTAGCCGGTGATGGTCTGGCCGGCGCCGGCGGTCGCGAGCATCGGCAGGAAGAGCGCCAGGTCCTCCAGCTTCGGCAGCACCTTCTCGATGCCGACCAGCGTGATCATCGTCTTCGGCAGCGCGGCGGTGAGGCGGGCGTTGCCCTCGTTCTCCGTGATGGAGATCATGCCCGTCTCGGCGATGGCGAAGTTCGCGCCGGTGATGCCCACGTCGGCCGTGATGTATTTCCGGCGAAGCGCGCGGCGGGCGATCATCGTCAGCTCTTCCGGCTCCCGGGTGGACGCGCTGCCGAGCTCCTTCTGGAACAGCTCGTTGATGTCGTCGCGCGTGAGGTGCATCGCCGGGAAGACGATGTGGTAGGGCGGCTCGTGGCGGAGCTGGACGATGAACTCGCCGAGATCCGATTCGACCACCTCGTAGCCGGCCTTCTCCATCGCGTCGTTGAGATGGATCTCCTCGGCGGTCATCGCCTTGGACTTGATGATGGAGCGGGCGCCTTTCGACCGGATGATGCCGAGGATGATCTCGCGGGCCTCTGCGGCGTTGCCCGCCCAATGGACCTGGGTGCCGCGCGCCTCCATCTTGTCGGCGAATTCGGCGAGATAGGTGTCGAGGTGGTTGATGGCGTCCCACTTCGTCTCCGCGGCGGCCTGGCGGGCGGATTGCCAATCGTTGAAGGCGGCCTTCTTCCGGTCGCGCGCGGTCTCGTATTTGCGCAGCGCGGTCTGGATGAGCCCGCGATGGCGCAGGTCGCGGGTGACGACCCGGGCCTGGGCGAGGAAATCTTGGACGTGCGTGGTCATCGCTGCGCGAGGATCTCGGCCAGATGGAGGGTCTTGATCGGGCTGCCTTGGCGGCTGAGCAGGCCTTGCACGTGCATGAGGCAGCTCGAATCGTTCGACACGATGTAGTCCGCCCCGGTCTCGGCCGCGCCGGCGCACTTCACCTCGCCCATCGCGGTGGAGATCATCGGGAACTTCGCGGAGAACGTCCCGCCGAAGCCGCAGCAGGTCTCGGCGTCGGCCATCTCGACCAGCTCGAGGCCTTGCACCTTTTCCAGCAGCCGGCGCGGCGCGGTCTTGATGCCCAGCTCGCGCAGCCCGTGGCAGCCGTCGTGGAAGGTCACTTTCGCCGGGAACCGCGCGCCGAGATCGGTCACGCCGAGCTTGTCGGCGAGGAAGCTCGAGAACTCCCAGACCTTCGGCGACAGCGCCTTGGCCGCCTCCGCCTGCGCTGTCTCCGCGAAGAGCTGCGGATAGAACACCTTCAGCATCGCGCCGCAGGAACCCGACGCGATCACCACCACCTCGGCGTCCTGCAACCGGCGCAGCACCGGCCCGGCGACCTCGCGCGCCTCGGGCCAGTAACCGGAGTTGAAGGCGGGCTGGCCGCAGCAGGCGATCTCCTCGGGACACACGACCCGGTGGCCGAGGCGTTCGAGGATCCGGACCATGCTGATGCCGACGCCCGGGTAGAGCGAATCGACGAAGCACGGGATGAACAGGGTGACGGTCATGTGCGGTTACGCGCGGCCAATATGGAACACCTCGGGCAGCTCGCGCGAGACCGGACTATCGTCGGCGTTCACCGGCATGAGCTCGCGCATGTGCGCCCACCAGCGGCGGCAGACCTCGGTCGCGGCGATGGCGGTCCACTGCGCCTCGTCCGCGAACTCCACGTAGGCGAAGAGCTGCCGGGTGTCCGCTTGGAAGAAGATCGAGTAGGTCGCGACCCCGTGCGCGAGGAGCACCGATTCGAGCTCCGGCCATATCGGCTGGTGACGCCGGATGTATCCGGCCTCATGCCCCGGATGCACGGACATGACGAAGGCTTTGCGGATCATGGTCCCACATTGTCGCCGGTCGCTCCTGTCCGCAACCGGGACCAAGAAGCACCGGGACCAAGAAGCACCGGACATGGAGGCCTCGACGGCCGACCTGCTCAGAAATCGAACTGGTCGATGTTCTCTTTCGTGAACTTGAACGGTTCGCCGAGCAGGATGTTGTCGCCGACGATCCGGAACTCGCCGAGCTTGCCGCCCTTGAACGACGTCGCGCCGGCCTTCAGTTCGCCCTTCGCCAAAGCCGCCGCCGCCTGCACGGTCAGGTAGCCGAGGTCCACCGTCTTCCAGAGGATCACCGTGTCGGTCGTGCCGTCCTTCAGGTAGCGCCGGTTCTCGTTGGGCAGCCCGAGGCCGATGACCTTCACCTTGCCCGCCTTGCCCGCTTGCTTGACGGCTTCGGCCGCGCCGGGGACCGCGGGCGAACAGATGTTCATCAGCAGCTTCAGGTGGGGATAGGCGCCGAGCAACGTCGTCGCCTCGGCCTGGGCCTTGTCCTTGAGGTCGTCGCAGGGGCGGAGCGCCACCATCTTCATGCCGGGATGCTTCGCCATGCGGCGCGCTTCGATGAACTTCTGCCACTCGATCATGTTCTGCGCGGTGAGCGAGGCGGTGATGATGGCGAACTCGCCGGTGCCGCCGCAGAGCCGGGCCGCTTCGTCCATCAGCGCGTTGCCGATGCCCTCGGGCGTGGCCTGGTTCACGAAGAAATCGCGGGTGGCGGGCTCCGCGTCGGAATCGAAGGTGACGATCTTGATGCCTTTGTCCTTCGCCCGCTTCAGCGCCGTGGAGATGCCGTCCTTGTTCTCGCAGGCGACCGCGATGACATCGACGCCGAGCGTGATCCAGTTCTCGATGATCTCGTTCTGTTTGGCGGGATCGGGGCTGACCGGTCCGTCGAAGATCAGTTCCGCGCCGAGATCCTTGGCCGCTTGGTCGGCGCCTTGTTTGCACGAGACGAAGTAGCCGTTGCCCTTCGATTTCGGCATGAACGCGATGGTCAGGCGTTTGCCGGCCGGGGCTCCGCCCGACGGAGCGGCACCGGTATCGGGCCCGGATCTGGAGCAGCCCGTGAGCAGGGCGAGCCCGACGCAAAGGAAGAGCGCGAAGGAACGGAACATAGGTGTGTGCCGGTTCATCTATCCGAGTCGGGACGGCGAGCGAAGCGCAAATCTTCGTCGACAGCCCGTCTTCCGACGTCGGGCACGACCGCTCACGGCAGGACCGGTGCCGGGTCCTTGCGCGAACGCCGGTCGACGAACCACTTCGGCACCGCTCCGCCGGCGAGGGCGAGCACGAGCAACACGCCGGTCAGCAACCCGGACAGCTCGCCGGCGTTGCTCATCGTCGCAGGGACGCGGGAGAGCCCGTTGCCGAGCACCGCGATGGCGGCGACGCCGAGCAACGTCCCGTGCACCGAGCCGATGCCGCCGAAGATGCTGGTGCCGCCGAGCACGACCGCGGTGATGGCGGCCAGTTCGTAGCCCGTCCCCGCATCGGCCTTGGCGGTGCCGAACCGCGCGGTGTAGGTGATGGCCGCCAACGCCGCCACGGTGCCCGCGAGCACGTGGGCGAAGGCCAACCGGCGTCCGACCGGCAAACCGGCGTAGCGCGCCCCCTCCGGCGCGAACCCGATCGCCCGCCACGATCGTCCGAAGGTCGTCCGGTGCACCAGCAGCCACATCGCCACCGCAACGGACACGAAGATCCACGCCTGCGCCGGGATCCCCGCGATACGTCCGGTGCCGAGGAAGAGGAACGTAGGCGGGAAGCGGGTGAACGCGTCCGTGCCGTGGGTGATCGCCTCGGCGAGGCCGCGGAACAAGGAATAGGTCCCGAGCGTCACGATGAGCGGCGGCAACCGGAGCGTGGTGATGAGCAGCGCGTTCACGCCGCCGGCCGTCGCGCCGATGCCGAGTGTCGCCACCGCGGCGACCTCCCAGTGCAGACCGCCGTCGCGCCACAGCTTGCCGAACAACACCGCGCACAGCCCGAGCGTGGAGCCGACCGAGAGATCGATCCCGCCGGCGAGCACGACCGGCATCATCACCAGCGCGAGCAACCCGATCTCCACCGAGTGGCGCACGATGTTCGCGAGGTTGTCCGGCGTGCCGAAGTTGCGGCCGGCGACCCCGAAGAAGAGGAATTCCGCCACGAGCACGGCCAGCAGCACGGTCTCGTGCCGCAGCAGCATCCGGGTCTTGGGAGGAAGGTTCATCGCGTGGGCTCAGCGGCCGTTCTTCCGGTTCCTCAGGCCGTCCGCGACGACCGCGAGCAGGATGACCGCGCCTTGGATGGCCTTGTCCCAATACGGTTTCACGCCGATGTAGGTGAGCGCGGGCGTGATGCATGCGAGCAGGAGGAATCCGACGAGCACGCCGCCGAGATTCCCTCGTCCGCCCGATACCGCGACGCCGCCCACGACCGCGGCCGCGATCGCCTCCAGCTCGAGCATCCGGCCGGTGTTCGGATCGACCTGCGGCGATTGGACGACGTTCATCACCGCGGCCAGTCCGGTGAGAGCACCCATCAGAACGAACACGACGAACGTGATGAGCCTCGGTCGGATCCCTGCGAGACGCGCCGCCTCGGCGTCGGATCCGACCGCGTACACGGCCCGGCCGATGGCCAGATGGCGCATCACCGCCGCCATCGCCGCGAGAACGGTGAGCGCGATGCCGCAGACCAGATATTGGCCGCCTATCATCGGTAGACCGATCCACTGGAGCCCATCGGGCAGATCGATGAAGACGCCTTGTCGCGCGAGCCGCAGCCCTTCGCGCAACGTCACCATCGTCGCCAATGTCACGACGATCGATGGCAGCCGAAGACCGGCCACGAGCACGCCGTTCAAGGCGCCTCCGATCGCTCCTGCCGCGATCGCCGAGGCGATCGCCAGCGGGACAGGCATCTTCGCCGCGGCCAGCAGGCCGCAGACGACGCTGCAGACGGCGAAAAGTGATCCGACCGAGATGTCGATCTGCCGGCTGATCATGACCATCGCGATTCCGCAGGCCACGACCAGCTTCGGTGCGGCCGCGGTGAGCCTCGACAACAACGGCTGCGGTGCGAAGAAATCCGGCGCGAAGACGCCCAGCAACGCGAGCACGGACAGCAGCACGCCCAAGACCGAGAACTCGCGGAAATGACGCTTCAGCACGGCGCCCCCTCCTTCGCGCCGGTGCCGGCGCCGACCGCTTGTCCCAACGCCGCTGCCATCACCGTGCGCGCGTCGCTGCCGCCCGGGAAGAACGCGGTGATGGTCCCGCCCCTCATCACCGCGATCCGGTCGGCCATGCCAAGGACCTCGGGCAGGTCGCTGGAGATCAGCAGCACCGCCATCCCTTCGTCTGCGAGGCGGCGGATGATCTTGTGGATCTCGCTCTTCGCGCCGACATCCACGCCCTGGGTCGGTTCGTCCAAGATCAGGAGCCGCGGTCCGGTCGCCAGCCAACGTGCCAACGAGACCTTTTGCTGGTTGCCACCGGACAGCGAACCTCCAATCGCGTCGGGTCCGGACGCCTTCACACCGAGGTCGCTGATCTGCCGCTCAGCGAGCGAACGTTCCGCCATCGGACGCAGCCAGGTCCCGGGAAAGATCCGTTCGTGCACGGCCATCGTCATGTTGTCCGCGATCGGCATCTCCAGGATCACGCCGTGGCGCCGCCGGTCCTCGGGCACGTACGCGATGCCGAGGGCCACCGCTTCTCGCGGAGATCCGATGGTGACCGGCTTTCCAGCGAGCTCGATCTCGCCCGAATCGGCGGGCGTCAACCCGAAGAGGATACGCGCGAGCTCCGTGCGGCCCGCGCCGATCAAGCCTGCCATCCCGACGATCTCGCCGGTCCCGACTTCGAGCGTGATGTCGCGGAGCCCCATCGATGAACATCCGAGACGTCGTACCGACAGCATCGTCGCGCCCGGCCGCGTCGAGGGCGGGGGATCAATCGATGCCACTTCGCGACCGACCATCAGCTGGATCAGCTCGTTTTCGGTGAGTGTGGGTCCGGACCGGTCCGGATCGGACCCTTCGGCGTTCCGGACGCCGCGGGTCCCGACGCTCTCTCCGTCGCGCAGGACCGTGACGCGGTCGGCGAGCGCGAAGATCTCCTCGAGCCGGTGGGAGATGTAGATGATCCCGACGCCGTCGGCACGGAGCCCCTGCACCACGCCGAAGAGGCGCTGCTGCTCCTCCCGGGTGAGCGAAGCGGTCGGTTCGTCCATGACGACGATCCGGGCACCGGCACCGAGGGCACAGGCGATCTCCACCAACTGTTGCTCCGGCATCGAGAGCGATCGGACCTCCGCATCGGGATCGATCTCGGCTCCGACACGGCGCAACAGCTCCTCGGCGGTTTTTCGCCGGGCGCCCCATCGGACCCGGCCGAACGGCCCGAGAGCCTCGAGCCGGATCCCGATGTTTTCCGCCACCGTGAGGTCGGGGAACAGCGCCGGCTGCTGATAGATGCAGGCGATACCGAGGCGATGGGCTTCTCCGGGCGTGAGGGACGGGACCCGGTTGCCGCGGACCTCGATGGCGCCTTCATCGGGTTGATGAGCGCCGGTGATGACCTTGATCAGTGTCGATTTGCCGGCGCCGTTCTCGCCCAACAACGCATGCACCTCTCCGGCCCGCAGGTCGAACGAAACGCCTTTGAGCGCCCGGACGGCCCCGAAGGACTTGGTCACGGAAGTCAGTTGGAGCAGACAACTCATCAGGTTACCGGAGCTATCGAATCTTCTAAAAAGCCGTTTAAACCGTTAAAATATCGAATAATCGCAACATAAATTAACTCGATATCGATAACGTTGTAGATATCGCAAACTAACTGACCTAGGTCATCCGTTGGACTTACCCGATTTCATGAGACCCGATTCTGTCCTGGTTTTCTCGGCTAAACCGGTGCCACGGGCCAAACGGGGTTTGTCTCTTGGATTCTACACCATGGCCGTCTTGGATTTCAATCAACAGGAACCGCCGAGGGAATCATCCGTCCCTTCCTCAGGTCCGTGTCCGCCGTTGAGGTCGGTCTTGGATGCTTCATCCTGTTGTCGGAACCGCTTCATCCAAACCATGACCAGACCGATATCCGAGGGAGAGACTCCGGAGATCCGGGACGCTTGGCCCAGCGTCGTCGGCCGGATTTTCTCGAGCTTCTGCTTCGCTTCGACGCCCAAACTTTTGATCTCCGCGTAGGGGAATGCAGTGGGTATCTCCTGTTGTTCGAGGCTTCGGAACCTCACCAGTTCCTGCTCTTGCCGGTCCACATACCCGGCATATTTGGTGACGATCTCCACCTGCATCCCGACTTCCGGCGAGATGGATGCATCCCGACCCGGGAGGGTGGCGTAGCTGATTTCCGGACGTTTCAGTAGTTGGGAGAGAGAGTCGTACCCGATATGGGTGCTCTCCAGTCGCTTCAACTCGGCTGCGACGGCATCGCGTTTTGCGGCGAAGCGTCGATAGTTCCGCTCAGGTAAAAGGCCGATATCGGACCCGATTTGGCTGAGACGGAGATCAGCGTTGTCCTGCCGGAGGACCAACCGGTATTCCGCGCGGGACGTGAACATGCGATAGGGCTCCTGGGTGCCTTTGGTGACCAAGTCGTCGATCAAGACGCCGATGTAGGCCTGGTCGCGTCGGAAGACGACCGGCTCTCGCCCCTGTGCCTTTCGGGCAGCGTTGATGCCACCGATCAGCCCTTGCGCTCCGGCCTCTTCGTACCCAGACGTCCCGTTGATCTGCCCGGCCAAGAAAAGGCCGCGACAAACTTTCGTCTCCAAGCTCGGATACAACTGCGTCGGATGGCTGAAATCGTATTCGACGGCGTAGGCGGGTCGCATGATCTCAGCTTGCTCGCATCCCACGATGCTCCGGACCATCTCGACTTGGACCTCGAACGGGAGGCAGGTGGAGAAGCCGTTGACGTAGATCTCGTCGGTGGCGATGCCCTCGGGTTCCAAGAAGATCTGGTGCTGCTCCTTCTCGGCGAAACGGACGAACTTGTCCTCGATGCTCGGGCAGTATCGGGGGCCTACCCCTTCGATGACGCCGGAATACATCGGCGATTTGTGGAGATTCGCCAGAATCAACTCCCGCGTCTTCGGCGTGGTGTGCGTCAGCCAGCAATCCGACTGTTTTCCCGCTTGGGCCAAAATCGAACCTGGTGGATAGCTGCCGGACGCCTCTCGGGAATGTTCCACGTGGAACATCGTGTCGTCCCACAAGTCGTCCTTCCAGTAGGTGAACCAAGGGACCGGCTCATCACCGGGTTGCGGTTCACACCGGGTGAAGTCGATCGACTGTTTCACCAACCGCGGCGGCGTTCCGGTCTTGAGCCGACCCAATTCGAGTCCTAATTCCATCAGGGACGCCGAAAGGCCGGTCGCCGCGGCTTCGCCTGCCCTGCCCCCTGCCTGTTGGTTGGCACCGACGTGCATGAGGCCCCGGAGAAAGGTCCCGGTCGTGATCACGACGGTTTTGCTGAGGAACTGGACATCCAAGGTAGTTTCGACCCCGACGATTTCCCCATCCCGATGCGATAATCGGACAATCTGCCCTTGTTTGCAGTCGAGGTTAGGTTGCCGTTCGCAGATCCACTTGAGGCGGAATTGGTAGGCCTTCTTGTCGCATTGAGCTCGGGGCGCCCAGACCGCTGGACCTTTCTTGGTGTTCAGCATCCGGAACTGCAGACCGCACATGTCGGTCGCCTTTCCCATCTCGCCGCCGAGCGCATCGATCTCTCGGGCGAGATGACCCTTGGCCAATCCGCCGATGGCCGGATTGCAAGACATCTGGCCGATGGTATCGAGGTTGATGGTCAGCAAAAGCGTCTGACAACCCATGCGTGCCGCTGCAAGCGCGGCTTCGACTCCGGCATGGCCGGCCCCCACGACGATGACATCGTAACACTTCGGATAGACAAACATACCTCACCCGCTGACGAGCGAGGCACATCGTGCGGTGAACAGGGTCTGCAAGCCAATCCTTGTTCCATGTGGAACATTCCGCAGTTCCGACGAGGGGCCGGACGCTGATGTCATCCGCGCCGAAGCAAGAGTGCTGCGCATCCGAGGCCGGACCCGATCAGCGTGAGAACGCCGGAGACCACCAATGCGGCGACGCTTCCAGTCAACGGGCTGATGACCGCAACCCAAAACGACAGCGTCATCAGGACCGCATCCGCGCCCCAGAAGAACAGGGGCCATCTGTCGACCCGCGGGGTGGAGCCGTTGACCTTGGTTGCGCTTTCCAGGGGAATTGCAGGGGATTTCTCCGTCGGTTCGACCCAGGGGATGTCCTTGATGGTCTCGCTCCGCATCACGAGACCGACTCCGCGGAGCGACGGACGAATCAGCGGCTTGCCGGCTGGTTCAGCCAGCAGACTTGTCAAACCTTTGCCCAGACCAGAAGCAGCCATTGCCAGGGCAGTCTTCGGCGTTCCTGTCGCGTGCTCAATCCTGAACTCGTCCAAGTTGTCCACAAGTTGCCGTTCAGCAGCCGTCTGCGGGTTGAGCCAAGAGGGGCGAGGGCAATTGCACGGTTGCCGGTAGATGCCTCGCACCGCTACCGTCACTCGGTCATCTTATGGAAGTCACCCGAACCGCCTTCGGCACCTGGAATGGTGGCCGCTTCATGCACTACGGTCAGCCGTTGGACGACGCTCGGTGGATCAGTTTGGCCCAACATGCCTACCGACAGGGTATCCGCACGTTCTTGACCGCCGATGTCTACGGAAACGGTGAAGCCGATACTTTGCTGGGAAAAGCGCTCTCCGGATTGCCGCGGGATTCTTTTTCGCTGGTCGGAGCCGTCGGTCACGATTTTTACAGCGCCAAACGGGACGGCGCGAAAGGGTTCCCTCGGTTCACCAATCCGCAGCTCCGGAGCCCGGGGGATTACGCCGATTATCTCCGCATGGCGACCGAGAAGTCCCTCGCTCGCTGCGGGATGAGCAAATTCGACCTGCTCTTCCTCCATAATCCGGATTCCTTAGGCTATACCGACGACCGCGTCTGGGAAGGGATGCAGAAGCTCGTGGATGCCGGTTTGACGGACCAACTTGGAATCGCTCCTGGGCCAGCCAACGGGTTCACCTTGGACATGATCCTTTGCTTCGAGCGCTTCGGAGCACTGATCGATTGGGCGATGGTCATCCTCAATCCATTCGAACCGTGGCCGGGCGGTCTTGCGCTGCCCGCGGCGGTCAAACACGACATCAAGGTGCTGACTCGGGTTGTGGACTACGGCGGGATCTTCCACGACGACGTCCGCCCCGGGCATCAATTCGGCCAGAGCGACCACCGCTCGTTCCGACCGGCCGGCTGGGTCGAATCCGGCAACACGAAGCTCGATCAGATCCGGCCTATCGCCAAGAGACACGGCCTGACTTCCCTCCAGCTTGCCTGTGCTTGGAACCTCAGCCAGCCCGCGGTCCGTAGTGTCGTGCCGACGCTCATCCAAGAGGTCGGCGATGAAGCCAAGACGATCCTTGCGAAGGTGGATGAATTGGCCGCATTGCCCGAGGTGACCTTCAGTGCGGAGGAGCTCGGTCTGTTCGCCCAGGTCGGTGACAACAAAGGATGCATGCACCTCAAGGGAGCAAGTCGTGGGCATACCGCTGCATCGGTTGCCGACCAATGGGGCATCACCCCGGATCTTGAATCCGTTGGCCGCCGTTGGGGCATCGATCCCGATAGCGACCTTGCCTACAGTCACCCGGCTTGATTTACCGAAGCATCCGATGCTTGTACGCCTCCTCCAACAAACGATACATCATGTTGCATAAGAACATGATGCGTTATTTTCTAGTTCGAGGAACGCCTGCCCGACCTCTCAGAGTCGGTCGGAATTCGGGGAGAACGGAAAAGAGGGTGTAAACACCTTCCCCGAAAATCAAAGCGCGCCAGATTGAATCCTAGAGCGTCGTTTTTTGATACGTGTGCGTAGTTCAGGTGGGATGCAAGCCCGGGAAATCGCCCGGAGACCTCCCGGTTGCCGACGGGAATCGGGGGCTTAAACTTCAGCCGATGTCCGCGACCGAAATCACCGGATTTGTCCTGACGCTTCTCGCCATGCTGGTCGGGTTGGCCGGAGCCGTTTTGCCCGGGTTACCGGGAACGCCATTGGTGTTCGCTGCCGCCATCGCTCACCGTCTCTACTTCGGCGACCAAGGTGCCGCGGGCTGGGTCTTGGTCGCGATCGGTCTGATGGCTGGCGTTTCCCTTCTGTTGGATTTCCTGGCGACGACCTACGGAGCGAAGAAGCTCGGGGCGACTTGGCGCGGGATGGTCGGGGCCGGCGTCGGCGCGATGCTCGGGCTTTTCTTTGCTCCGGTCGGACTTCTGCTTGGGCCATTGATCGGGGCCGTGGCAGCTGAGATGCTGGGGGGACGTGAATGGCGGGAGGCGGGGAAAGCGGGCATCGGGGCGACCCTCGGCGTGCTCGCCGGAACGCTCGGAAAGCTTGTGTGCTGCCTCGCGATGATCGGACTTTTCACTTTGCACGTCCTGTTGCGAGGCCTTTCGTCGGGGAACTGAGGCTTTACCTCGCACGGTCTTCTGGCAGGCTCTGAGGCCTAAATGGAACGCACGCTTATCCTCTGCAAACCTGACTGTGTCTCCCGCAACCTCGTCGGCACGGTGCTCGATCGGTTTGAACGGGCGGGCCTCAGCATCGCCGCCACGAAGATGCTCCGCCTGACGCCGGCGCTGCTCACCGAGCACTATTCGCATCTCGCGGACCGTCCGTTCTTCCCGGAGATCGTGGCTTTCATGCAGTCGCAGCCGGTCGTCGCGGTCATCCTCTCCGGGGACAACGCGGTCGCCACGGTTCGCGAACTGCTCGGACCCACCGATTCCCGCAAAGCGCCCAAGGGGACGCTCCGCGGCGATTTCGGTACCGGCAGCATGGAGAACATCGCTCATGCATCCGATTCCGTGGAGAACGCCGAACTCGAGGTGAAGCGCTTCTTCCGCGCGGATGAGATCCCCGGCTGAGCGGGTCTGTGCTGGCGAAAACAAAAAGGGGCGCGGCCACTGGCCGCGCCCTTTTTTGTTTCCGGAACCGTTCCTCCGGGCCTGCGTCAGAAATAGCGGACGAACGCCTTCGAGCGGAGCTTGTTGATCCACTTTTTCCGTAGGCGCTCGCGTTCGACGCCCTTCAGGGTCGCCTCCACATCGTCCCGGACCTCGGTGAGCGGACGAACCCGCGCCTGTTCCCGGGCCTCGACTTTCAGGAGGAAGACCGCGCCATCGGTCTCGATGACCGGGCTCAGGTCGCCGATATTGGCATTGAACGCGAAATCGCGGAGCTCTTTGCGCAGGTCGCTGTCCTTGTTCTCGACCCAGCCTTGGTCGCCGCGGAGGCCGCCCTTGAAACGGCGCGCGTCGTCCGAGGACTCGTCGGCGAGCTTCCCGAAATCGGCGCCGGCCTTGGCCTTCGCCAAGACCTCATCGGCGATTTTCTTCGGCTCGCCCACGGCGTGGCGGCTCTTGTCGATCAGGATCATCCGGACCTTGGCGCGATCGCCGACCCGGTACTTCTCCTGGTTCTCCGAGAAGAACCGCTCGATCTTTTTGGGCGAGATGACCAGGTTCTGGTTGATGTTCTTGATGGTCATCTGGCTGACCACGAAGGCGTCGCGTTCGTCCTTGCGGAAGCTCTCGAAGGTCTGGTTGCGCTCGTGGAGCGTCTTCGTGAGCGTGAGGCGGTCGCCGAATTCTTCTTTGACCCGCGCGCTGACGACATCGTCGATGATCGACTCGGGCAGGTTGTATCCCGCGGTCTTGAACTCGTGGATGATCAGGTCGCGCTCGATGAGTTGTTCCAACCCGTCGCGCAGGACCGTCTGTCGACGCTGATCGAACTCCGCCGTCTTGCCCCGCGGCAAGAGCTGGTTCTCAAGCCCTTTGATGGCACGGCGCGTGAAAAGGTTGACGTCGTCGAACGTGATCACCGACTCGTTCACGATGGCGGCGACGCCGTTCAACAACTCGGTCCCGGCAGCGCGTATCGGGAGCACGAAAGCCGCCGCCGCCAGCAGCGCGAGGACGAAGCGTTTCCAGTTCATGGCGGCGGATCCTACCTCGACACGGGCCCGATGTCCAAACGCCAAACGCCCGATTCTGCCTTCCTGCGGCCGCCGGCCAGCGGCGCGACGAAGCGGGGTCCGATGGACGTTGGACTTAACGCCGGGGACGCGGGACATTCGCGGCGGTCCGTGACAACCTCCGCTCCCAGCCTTGTCCTGCTTGTCCCCGCTTACAACGAGGAGAAGCGGATCGGTCCCGTGCTCGCGCGCTACGCCGAGCATTTCTACCACCATTATCCCGGACGGATCCGCATCGTGGTGGTGCTGAACGGTTGCCGCGACGACACCATCGGTGTCGTCCGCGCGGCCGAGCAGAAGTACCTGAGCATCTCGCATCTCGAGTTCCCTGGGCGCATCGGCAAGGGCGGCGCGCTTATCGAGGGTCTCCGGCTCGCGCCGCTTGCCGACCTCATCGGCTATGTCGACGCCGATGGAGCGACCCCGCCCGCGGCATTCCTCGACCTCGTCACCCGGATCGGCGCCGGTGAGGCGGATTGTGTCGTGGCTTCCCGGTGGGTCCCTGGTGCCAAGGTCGCGCACGCCCAGCCGGAGAAGCGCCGGTTCGCCAGCAGGTTGTTCCATCTCTTCGTCGAGTGCTTTTTCTGGATGGGCCTGAAGGACACGCAATGCGGCGCGAAGGTGATGACCCGGCGCGCGATGGAGACGGTGCATCCGAAGCTCCGCCTCGCCGACCTCGCCTTCGACGTGAACCTGCTTTATTCGCTGATGCGCGCGGGGTTCTCGGTGAAAGAGGTCGCGACCGAATGGAACGACCAATCCGGCTCGCACGTGGTCTTCAACGGGAAGACCTCGCTGAACATGCTGCTCTCGCTCGTCCGGCTGCGGCTGCTTTATTCGCCGTTCTACTCGTGGCTGCGACCGCTGCGACCGCTGGAGACATGGCTCTACAAGTCGCTCAATGCGCCGCCGCCCCGGTCGGCCGCCGAGGCGGACACCGATACCCTCAGGAAGCCGCCGCGTGTCTGAGACGCCCCTGCCCCGACCGTCGTCCGCCGAGGCCGCGCGCTTCTGGTTGAAACTCGGGTTCATCTCGTTCGGCGGTCCGGCGGGGCAGATCGGCATCCTGCACGAAGAACTCGTGGAGAGACGGCGCTGGGTCGATGAGGAGCGGTTCCAGCACGCGCTGAACTATTGCATGTTGCTGCCCGGCCCGGAGGCGCAGCAGTTGGCGACCTATCTCGGATGGCTCTTCCACGGTTGGAGAGGCGGTGTCGTCGCGGGGACGCTCTTCTTCTTGCCTGCCGCGGTGCTCTTATGGGTCCTCAGCTGGATCTATGTCACCTACGGCCAGATCGCCGGGGTGGCGGCGATTTTTTACGGACTGAAGCCGGCCGTCGTCGCGCTCGTCGCCTCGGCCATGCTGCGCATCGGGAAGCGGTCGCTGAGGGGCCGGCTGCGCTGGGGTCTCGCGGTCGCGGCGGTGCTGCTGGTCGCGGTGGCGAAGGTCCCGTTCCCGTTCGTCGTGCTCGGCGCCGGGATCATCGGTTGGGTTTTCGCCCGGCAACCGGACCGGAGCGGAGTCCCGCCGAAGACCGACACGATCCCGGACACCGAAGGTCGCGGACCCTTGGCCATCGCCATCGGGACCGCCGCGATCTGGCTCGCCATCTGGTGGATCCCGCTGATCGCCCTCGGTGCGGTGGTCGGGTGGAACCACACGGTCGCGCGACAAGGAGTGTTCTTCAGCGCGGCATCGATGGTCACCTTCGGCGGCGCCTACGCCGTGTTGCCTCACGTCCAGGCACAGGCGGTCGGCCACTTTGGATGGCTCACGCAGGCGCAGTTCCTCGATGGGCTGGCGCTGGGCGAGACGACCCCGGGGCCGCTGGTGATCGTGCTGCAATGGGTCGGGTTCCTCGGCGGATGGCACAGGCCCGGATCCCTCTCGCCGTTGCTATCGGCGACGCTTGGATCCGCGGCAACGACCTGGGCGACCTTCGCGCCGAGCTTCCTCTGGATCTTCACCGGCGCACCGTTCATCGAGCGTCTCCGTCACCGTACCGACCTCACCGCGGCGCTTGGCGCGGTGACCGCCGCGGTGGTGGGCGTGATCGCGACGCTCGCCAGCCAGCTTGCGTTCCATGTCGCGAGTCCCGGCGGCACCGGGATCGACCCGTTCGCTTGCGTGCTCATCGTCGCCGCGTTCGCCGCGATGACCTCGGGCAAGATCCGGCCCATCCCTTGCATCGTAGCCTGCGGAGCGATCGGGTCGGTCTGGGAACTCTTCGTCGCGCCGCGGTTTTGATCCCGCGGCCGGACCGCACATCATCTCCGGTAGGCCAGCACCGCTTTCTGATGCCGGTCCACCTCGGCGAGCCAATCCCCACCGACCGGCACGCCTTCGGTCTCGCAGAAACGGTCCCAAACCGCTCCGATCGGTAGGAAGCGTGATTCCTCCTGGAGCGCGAGCCGCGCCGTCCTGTCGCCCGAGATCTCGGCGGCGCGGATGGAGGGCGGTTCGAGCAACGCGAGGAGCAAGGCGCGCTGCAGGTTCCGCGCGCCGATGACCCAGGCCGCGATGCGATCGATGCTCGCGTCGAAATAATCGAGGCCGAGATGGATCCGGTCCGCCTTGCCGCCGGCGACGACCTCGCGGGCGATTGATTGGATCGCGTCGGTGAAGGTCACGACATGGTCGCTGTCCCACCGGACGCCGCGGCTGACGTGGAGCAGGATCGCCGGCACGTGCAGCAGGACGCTTGAGATCTTGTCGGCGACGTCCTCGGTCGGATGGAAATGCCCGGAGTCCAGGCAGAGCAGCTTGCGCCGCGTGATGGCGTAACCGAGATAGAACTCGTGGGAACCGACCGTGCAGCTCTCCGCGCCGATACCGAAGAGTTTTGGTTCGACCGCGTCGAGATGGTGCTTCGGCGGCAGCGGAGCCTTGAAGACTTCGTCCAGCGCGGCGACGAGGCGTTCGCGCGGCGCTTGGCGATCGGCCGGCGTGTCCTTGAACCCGTCCGGGATCCAGACGTTCGTCACGCAGGGCGAGCCCAAGGCCTTGCCCATCGCTGCGCCGATCGCGCGGGACCGCCGACAATGCTCGATCCAGAAACCACGGATCCCGGGATCCGCGTGGGAGAGTGTGAAGCCGTCGGCGGCCTTCGGATGGGCGAAGCAGGTCGGGTTGAAATCGAGCCCCAGCCCGTTCGTCTTGGCCCAGGCGATCCAGTCGCGGAAGTGGGCCGCCTCGATCGCGTCGCGGTCCACGCGGTGTCCGCTGAACTCGCCGTACATCGCGTGTAGGTTCACGCGATGTTTCCCGGGGATGAGCGAGAGCGCCTTCTCGAGATCGGCACGCAGTTCAGTTGCTGTCCGAGCCTTGCCCTGCCGATCGCCGGTGACCGCCAATCCTCCGCCCAAGGGCGCCCCTGATCCCTCGAACCCGCCGACATCGTCACCTTGCCAGCACTGGAGCGAGATGCGGAAGGCAGCGATCTTCGCCAACGCCGACTCCGTGTCCACGCCGGCGAGGCCGTAGCGTTCGCGGGCCGTCCGATATGCGGTAGCTACCAGTGCACGACGAAGTGAAGGCGCGCGGCGGGGCGGTTCCATGTGCTTCAAAGAAGCGGAGAGCCCGGTGCCCCGTCGAGGAAAAGAGCGGAGGAGGTGCTTGGAAAGCGCGGCAAAGCCCGCATGGCCAAAGGAAACGGCCGGTCTCCGTGAAGAGACCGGCCGAATCAAATTGGTTGCGGGGGTAGGATTTGAACCTACGGCCTTCAGGTTATGAGCCTGACGAGCTACCGGGCTGCTCCACCCCGCGATTGAGTGGATTTAGAATTTAGACGACATATCCGGTGGGAGCAAGCCCTAACTCCGAATCAATTCCATGTGGCGCCGTGGTCCATCCTGCCGATGCGGCCGAGGCCGGTTTTCCGAACGACGAGCATCCGGATGCATCGGGTGGGGCCGGACCGAAGAAAATCCCGGTCGCCGCGCCGCGGGCCGGCTGCTACAAATCCCAGAGATGTCATCGTCATCCATCGGTTTCCTCGGCGCGGGCAAGATGGCCACCGCGTTGGCGAAAGGTTTCCTCCAGGCCGGTCTCGCGACGCCCGAGCAGCTCTTCGCCAGCGATGTCGTGCCGGCCGCTCTCGATAGCTTCGCCAAGGAGACCGGCGCGATGGCCGGCCGCTCGAACCCGGACGTCGTCGCCGGAGCAGACGTGATCTTCCTCGCGGTGAAGCCGGACCAGGTCTGCGACCTCTTGACCGGACTGCGCGGCGGGCTCGACCCGAGCCGCCACCTGCTCGTCTCCATCGCGGCCGGGGTCCCCCTGGCGAAGCTCGAAGCCGCCGCCCCGGGCAACCGCGTCATCCGGGTGATGCCCAACACCCCCGCCCTTGTCGGCGCCAGCGCCAGCGCCTATTCGCTCGGCACCCATGCGACCCAGGCCGATGCCGTTCTCGCGCACACATTGCTCGCCAGCGTCGGCATCGCGCTCGAAGTGAAGGAGAAGCTGCTCGATGCCGTCACCGGCCTGAGTGGCAGCGGTCCTGCCTACGCCTTCCTGATGATCGAGGCGCTCGCCGACGGCGGGGTCGCCGCAGGCCTTCCTCGCGACATCGCGCAGAAGCTGGCCGCGCAGACGCTGCTCGGCGCGGCGAAGATGGTCCTCGAGACCGGAATGCATCCGGGCGCGCTCAAGGACGCCGTGTGCAGCCCTGGCGGCACCACCATCGAAGCCGTCCACGAACTGGAAAAGGCCGGCGTCCGCGCCGGCTTGATGAACGCCGTCCGCGCCGCGGCGGAGAAGGCGAAGAAACTCGGCCAATCCTGACATGGACTTCCCCGGCCCGTCGCAGAAACAGGCGCACCTCATCTGGTTCGCGGTGACGGCGTTCGCGGTCGCGTTGACGGTCGCGCTGATCGGCTTGGTCTTGTGGGGGCTGGGCTTTGTCCTTTCGCTGCTTTCGCCCGTCCTCTGGCCGATCGCGGTCGCGGGCGTGCTGGCTTACCTGATCGACCCGGTCGTGGATGTCCTCGTTGCTCGCGGATTTTCGCGGGGCAGGGCCATCGCCAGCGTCTTCGCGCTCGGATTCGCGCTGATCGTGGGCGTGCTCGGCACCATCATCCCGCGCGTCTTCATCGAATCGCGGGAGCTCGCCGGGCGGGCTCCCAGCTACGTGGAGAAAGCCCAGAAACGGGTCGAGCACTGGATCGACCATCCGCCCGCGCCGCTGGTCCGGTTCCTCCCGCTGAACTGGCAAGCCCAGCTCGACCCCCTTCCGGTCCGGACGAACGCCGTGGCGGATCCGGCGCCCGAGACCACGGCCACGACCGGGGCCGAGATCAGGCCTGATCTCCCTCCGGGGCCCGTCGACCCTGCCGCTCCGTGGTGGGCCAAAGCATTCGAGCCGCGGACGCTCAAATCTGCGGGCGGCTGGCTGTCCGCCGTGCTGCCGGCCGTCGGCGAATGGCTGTACGGCCAGGTGAGCAAGGCGGCCTCGTGGTTCGGCGTGGTCGCCGGATTGGCGCTCATCCCGGTCTACACCTTCTACCTGCTGTCGGAGAAGCAGGGTATCGCTCGGCAATGGACCGATTATCTGCCGGTGAAGAATTCCCGGTTCAAGGATGAGCTCGTGTTCGTGCTGAGCAACATCAACGAATGCCTCATCGTGTTCTTCCGCGGCCAGGTGCTCGTGGCCATGACCGACGGCGTGCTCTACACGATCGGGTTCTTCGCCATCGGCCTGCCCTACGCGCTGCTGCTCGGCCTGATGGCCACGTTCCTGACGATGGTCCCGTTCCTCGGCGCCATCACCACCTGCGCCGCGGCGCTGGCCATCGCCTTCGTCCAGTTCGGCGAGCTCTGGCATCTGCTGCTCGTGATGGTGGTGTTCGGCGTCGTGCAGACGCTGGAAGGCCTGGTGATCCAGCCCAAGATCATCGGCGACCGCGTCGGACTGCATCCCATGACCATCATCGTCGCGCTGATGATCGGCACGACGCTCCTTGGCGGCATCCTCGGCGGCATCCTCGCCATCCCTCTCACCGCCGCTCTCCGCGTGCTCATGTTCCGCTACGTCTGGAAGAAGCGGTGAGCTGCGGGGTGTGCGGGGTCTGGTCCGACCGGTGGCTCGTTGGGCAATGCCGGTCCATCCGTCGATCCAAGAAATCTTGCGGAGATAGGAGACGAGACAAAGGGCCTCCATTTTCACCGAAGATAGGGAGCCTCACCATCTCGTCCGGGGGTGTCAGCGCCGCATTCTAAGGCGCGTTCACTGCGTCCGTCCGTTCGGCTCACGTCGTTGCAGCAGATCCCAAAGGTTGCCGTAGAGGTCTTTGAACACCGCGACGGTTCCGTAGGGCTCTTCCTTTGGGCCGCGCACAAAAATGACACCTTTGGCCCGGTACGATTCGTGATCGCGGTGGAAGTCATCGGTGTAAAGGAACAGGAAGACGCGTCCGCCGGTCTGGTCACCGATGCGCGAGCGCTCGTCCTCAGTGGATGCCCGTGCGAGCAGCAACCGCGACTCGCTGGCTCCCGGCGGCGAGATGACCACCCAACGCTTCGATTGCTCCGGGATGAACGAATCCTCCACCAGCACGAAGCCAAGCTTGCCCACGAAGAAGTCCAGGGCCTCGTCGTAGTCCCGGACGATCAGAGATACGAGTCCAAGCGATTGTTTCATGTGGATCGGATGTCCTTCCCTCTTCGTTTCTTGGACCCTTCGGCCGGGCCGGTTTCTTGTGCTACCGCGAGCCGGCGCGCCGTTGGAACCAGGGGCGGGTTCGACGGCGGTGACGGTCCAGCGACCAAGCGACCGTCCGACGAATTGCCGCGGCTTGGCAAGAGCCGGGCCCGGCCGGGAAAATGCGTCGAACTATGGAGTGCGGTGGAAAGGCTCGGCGCGCTGGTATCTGATCGGAGCTGGCGCCGCGGCCCACAGACGGTTCCGGACTTTTATTTCGACGGATCCCACTCACCCCGATAGAGCGTGGGCCAGTTGCCGCCCGATAGGAATCGGACCTCCTTGGCCATGAGGCGCAGGTGAACATTTCTGCCAGAATCGAACAGTTCGATTTGAGCATCCGTCCTGCTGGTCTCACGAAAAGTCCAGGCCCTCTGGTCCTGTTCGAATTCGGCCCAGACCCCATCGGGTTGTTTTTCAAACCTTCCGCGGCTGTGCCTCCAAACATGGGTCACACTGGGCAGAGGTCCCGGCCGAGAAAAAACCGCCCGATACTCATCCCAGAGTTCTGGCAGTCCACGGCCCGTCCGTTGCTTGAACAAAGATCCGTGATAGGCGCCTTGGCGAAGGGCGGCATTGACTTGCCTTACGATCCCCGGGGCTGGACCACTCTCCAGCCATAGGAGGAACCCGGCGGCGACCTTGTAGGAATCGAGATATCCGCGTTCCTTGTCCGGACGGGGAAAATCGGCCAACGGCATGGACTCGAAAACGGCGCACCGCAGATAATCTGCGATGCCTTCAGTCAGCCAGCCTTCACTGCCTCCAGGGTAGGCTTGGACCACGTGGACCAGTTCGTGGATGACCACCCCACGGCTGTCCTCCGGTAGCGCCACGACCCGTTTGGCGGACATCTCGATGATGTTGGCAGATGCCGCGGCGACACCTTCGTAGGTCGGGCTCAATCGGATGATGACGTCCGGAAGCCGGACATCCGTGGAGGAAGCCAACAAATTGCCGAGCCGTGGATACCATTCTGCGGCCAGAGCAGTCGCCGATCGGACCCATGCGGCGGTCTCCGGTGCAGACGAGGCATCGAAATGGACAGTTCCTGCTGCCAGCGGTGGACTGGACGCGATCAGGGCGGCGAGGAGGAGCATCGCCCCGGTCCATGGCTGCCATCCTGCCTTCATCGGGCAGGTGCGTCTCGGGCCATAGGAGGCGGCCAGCAATGGGCGAGATGAAGCTCTTCGCAATCCGGAAGCTGCGTGCATCGTGCCAAGGTTATACCGGCAGTCGGCTCGGCTCAACCCGGGAAGATGCCGTGATTGAAGTTCATAAAAATAGTGTAGCCCTTGTATCGCTTGACCAAGGAATCGAACCCACGGACGAGGACGGACTTCATTTCGGGTAGGATAGAAAACGTGGATTTGCGCGCATCGATCCGCAGCCATCCGGTCGTGGGCGGGTCGAGGCGGCCGCAAGGATCCCGCAACGAAGCGGATTCCAAGCGCGTAGATCGACGCCCGACATCAGGTCCGGTCAACGAGGAGTCCAGCCCCGTTCCGGCGAATTCGAAGCGATCGGCGCCAGAGTGGGTCACCCTAGCAAAGGAAGGGTTGGTCTACCGTGGATGAGACCGATGGAGAGGTGATCACGGTCCGGCCGGACCGTTGGCGGAAGCATTTTGCCGCCGCATCCTGATGACCTCGACGGTCGGCTCACCGGACATGACAGGCCGGTGGCCTGTCACTTCCGGACCCCCGACGAAGCGAGCGGCCACGCTGCAAGGTCAGAGAGCCTTCGTCGCGGCCATGCCGGCTTTCCTCGGGGTGAGCTGGATGAGGTCGAGCAGGATGTGCTGGGCCTCCTTGAGCGGCACGTCCGACGCGACACCGCTCTCTTCAGGGGCGTCTTCCTCGCCGTCGATATCGGTCTTCGACGGTGCGGGGGATGGGGCGTCCTCGGCAGCCACGGAGACTTCGGCTTTGGCCGCGGCGGGAGACTTCGCCACTTTGTCGGCCTTGAGCTTGCGCTCGTCGGCCTTGCTGACGGCGATGACGACCTTGTTGGTCATCGGCGCGGGGAGACCGGGTTGGTCGGCGACCTTGAGGGTGATCTCGTAAGCGGTCGGCTGGACCTCGTGGCGGGCCTGGAGCTCTTTTTTCCGGGCCTCGACGCGGGCCTTGTCGGCGGCCTTCTCGGTGAGACGCTTCTGCTCGTTGAGCGAGACCGTCTTGTCGGCGATCATCTTGCGGTAGCGGTCGACGTCCTCGCGGACGTACTCGAAGTCCTTGTCCTTGGCCACGCGGGCGGCGGAGCGCTTGGTGAGTTCGCCGAGCAGCGGTTGCACGCGGTCGAGTTTGTCGAACTTGGCACCCGGGATGACGTCCCATGCGAGCGCGTTCTCGAGCGACGTCTCGCCGATCTCGGCGTGGCTGTTGATGCCGGGCAAGGCGATGTCGGGGGTCACGCCCTTGAGCTGCGTGCTGCCGCCGCTGGCGCGGTAGAACTTGCGGATGGTGACCTTCACGGCACCGGGGTTCTGGGCCCCTTTCAGGTATTGGTTCAACTCCTGGACGGTCTGGACGGTGCCCTTGCCGTGGGTCGATGAATCGCCGACCAGCACAGCGCGGCCGTAATCTTGCAGCGCCGCGGCCACGATCTCGCTGGCGCTCGCGCTGAAGCGGCTGGTGAGCACCACCAGCGGTCCGTCGTAGGCGATGCTGTCATCGCGGTCCTCGTCGACCTGGATGCTGCCGTCGTAGTTGCGGATCTGGACGACCGGGCCCGACTTGATGAAGAGGCCGGCGAGGTTGATGGCCTCTTCGAGCGAGCCGCCGCCGTTGCGGCGCAGGTCGAGGACGATGCCCTCAGCACCCTCGGCGGTGAGCTTTTTGAGCAGCTTCGCGACGTCGCCGGTGGTCGTCTTGCCCGACCCGCGTTGGCCGCCGATGGAGAAGTTGGCGTAGAAGCTGGGCAGATCGATCACACCGACGCGCTTGGTCTTGCCGTTGTCGGCGGGCAGCTCGACCAGCTTCCCCTTGGCCTCGGAATCCTCGAGCTTGATCTCGTCGCGGATGATCGAGACGACTTTGCGGACGGAGGAATCGGCGCCGGTCGGGATGATCGAGAGGCGGACCTCGCTACCTTTTTCGCCGCGGATCTGGCCGACGACCTTGGTGAGCTTCTCGTCGATCACGTCCACGAACTCGCCCTTGCCCTGCGCGACGGCGACCACCTTGTCGCCGACCTTGATCTGCTTGCTCTTCTCGGCGGGGGTCCCGGGCCGGATCTCCTTGATCACGGTGTAGCCGTCCTCGGACTGGAGCGTGGCGCCGATGCCGAAGAGGCGGAGGTTCATGCTCATCGAGAACTGATCCAGCTCGCGTTTGCCGAGGTAATCGGTGTGCGGGTCGTAGGCGTGACCGAGCGAATCGAGCCAGAGTTGGAGCACCTCGTCGGACTCGAACTGCTTCAGGTTCCGCAGCGTCCGCTGGTAGCGGCGGGCCAGTTTCTTGACGATCTCGTCGTGCTGGTTCGCGGCGAGGCGGATCTCGACCTGCGGCATCGCGGCCTTGGCGCGCTGCTCCGGCTTGCCTTTGGCCGCCTCGAAGCGGGCCTTGGCGAACTGCGCGAGATCCGCGGCCTTCTCCGGGCTGAACTTGTTGGTGAGCGATGTGGCGAGGCGGTCGAACGTCCCGGCCAGGAGGTTCGTCCGGAACAGTTCGCTGAGAGGCTTGGTGTCGCCTTCGTTCAGCTTCTCGGACAGGTACTCGAACCGCAGGCGGTCCTGCCAGAGCTTCTGCGCCTGCTGGAGGTCCTTGGCCCGGGAGGCGTCCTTGCGGTTGACCAGGTACGTCTCCTCGGTGGCATTGAACGAGAACTTGCCGGTCTTCAACTGGTTGATGACGAGCGCGTACGATTGATCGAAGCGCGTGAGGAAGCGGTTGAAGATGTCGTAGGCCGCGGACGTGTCTCCTTGGCGGAAGGTCAGATCGTCCAGGGTGGCGCGGACCGGCGCGAACTCGTCGATGTCGGCCTGGAGGAAATACAGCTTCTGGGGATCGAGCGCGTCGATGTAGCGGTCGAACATCTTCTCGCCGACTTCCCGGTCGAACTTGTGCCGGGTGTAATGCATGCTCTGCAGGAACCGGGCGACCGTCTTGGCGATGCGGCTGTCATCGGCGCCGGGCTCGAGATTGAGCGGGTTGGTGTACTTCGCGGCGATCGCGAAGACATCGGCCCCCGATGCGTCGGCCGAGACCGCCGGCTTGCCGGGAGCGACGGGCTGGGACGATGGCGCCTCTGCGGCCCTGAGCAGCGAGGCGACCAAAAAGAACAGAGAAAACAGCCGGAGTCTCATGCGGAGCGAATATGCAATGTGCGGACTGAGACGCCAGCCGGGACTTGCCGTTCAAACCATCGCCCTCGTGCCGGGATGGCGGATCCGGACTCCACAGAGCAAGGAGCACACGATATCGATGTGACTGTGTGACGACCACACCTCGGTCCAGCTCCCGGCCGAGCCGGGATCACTTGCTGCATGAGCAGCTCGTCTTGCCCTCCAAGGAGGCGACCTTGCTTGCTAGATTGCCGATCTCGCTCCGCAGACCCGCCACGGCCGCTCTGGCGGAATCATCGATGACCCGGGTGATTCCTTTCAGTTTGGCGAGTTCGGCCTCCAGGTGGCCAAGTTGGTTCTCCAAAGATTGGATGCGGCTCTCCTTCGATTGGAGGTCCGTCTGCTGTTCCTGCACCGCGCGGACCAGGACGGGGACAAGCCGGGTGTAGTCCAGCAGCCAGAAGTCCTTGGCGTCGTCGACCGGTGGATAGACGGCTTCGGGGACCGACGGGACCGCTTCTTGGGCGATCAAACCGACGGTCGGGATGGGGTCGGCATCGAGCACGACCCGGCCGTTGTCGAAGAGTTGCCCGGTGTGCAGCAGATAGCGTTTGGGGCGCAAGCGGCTGATCAGCCCGACACCGCCGTCCAAAGGACGCGGTTGGCTGATGAGGCGGGCGTCCCCGGGAGAAAGGGTGGCCGTCCAGCCCGGGCTCTTGGCGGACGCCTCGACTGCAGGTGCAGGGGCAGCCGGGACGGACGTCGCCGGGGCCGGGTCCGCCGCCTGGAGAGATGCCCAGAGCGCGAACGAGAGGATGCCCATGGCGCGGCCTGCGGAGCGGATGGATCCGGAAACGGCGGTCGGCCCGGGCGTGGTGCAAGCGATGCGCGGAGGGGTGGGAGATCTCATAGTGGCGAGGGAATCATGGAGGCTTTGGGCGACACTGCTGATCCGACCGATCTTGGCAAGGGCGCATCGGGCATCGGGAAATGGGGGCTTGCCAGCCACTTCTCTTCGGTTAGCGTCCGCCTCTCTTTCCACTGGAAATCCGGGCAGATACACGAACTTTCAAGGCTTATGGCAGTCAACGCGAACGACCTCCGCAAGGGCACGGCGATCACCTACAACAACGACGTCTGCGTCGTGCTCGAGGTGACCCATCGTACCCCGGGCAACCTGCGCGCCTTCGTGCAAGCCATCCTCCGCAGCATCCGCACCGGCAAGTCGATGGACGTGCGGTTCAGCTCCACCGAGAAGGTCGAGACCGTGCCGTTGATGACCTACAAGATGGAGTTCAGCTACAAATCCGGCGAGGACTACGTCTTCGTGAACCCGGAGAGCTTCGAGGAGGTCACCGTCACTCCCGAACTGGTCGGCGACGCCAAGAACTACCTCGTCGAGAACGCCACGGTCACCATGACCTTCGTCGAGGAAAAGGCCGTCCAAGTGGAGATCCCGCCCAGCGTCATCCTGACCATCACCGACGCGCCGGAAGGCATCCGCGGCGATTCCGCCAACAACGTCCAGAAGACGGCCACGCTCGAGACCGGTGTCCCCGTGCTCGTCCCGCTCTTCATCAAGACCGGCGAGAAGATCAAGGTCGACACCCGGACCGGCAAATACATGGAGCGGGCCTGAGCCGTTCCGTGGACCACGGGACCTTGATCGGGGTCCCGACGACAAAGCCCGCTGCGAAGCGGGCTTTGTCGTGTCGACGGCGCATCCCGTCGATCGGTGCCCGGCGTCAGCGTCCGCGCAGCCGGTGCATGATCCGAGGCAAGATCTCCGCCACGTGTCCGACCTCCTCCGCGGTGTTCTCCCGGCCGAGCGAGAAGCGGACGAGCGCGTTCGCTTCCGCGGGCGGCACGCCCATGGCCTTCAACACATGGCTCGGCTCCAAGGAGCCTGCGGAGCAGGCGGAGCCGCTCGAAGCGCAGATGCCTTCGAGATCGAGCGCGGCCATCAGCGCGATGCTGTCCGCGCCTTCGACCGTGAAGGCGACCGTGTTCGCCAATCGCGCCTCCGGATGGCCCCGCAACGTGACCCCGGGCACCGCGGCGGCAGCGGCGGCGAGCCGGGCCGCGAGGGGCCGCAACGCGGCCTCGGCGAACACCGGTGACGGCACGAACCGTTCCGATGCTTCCACCAGGCCCACGATCGCCGCGAGGTTCTCGGTGCCGGCGCGGCGTTCGTTCTCGTGGCCGCCGCCGACCTGGGTCGACAGCGGCTGCAAAGGAGACCGGATGAACAGCGCTCCGACTCCCTTCGGTCCGCAGAACTTGTGCGCGCATACCGACACGAGGTCCGCCTCGAATTGGTGGATGTCGCGGAAGGGCAGCTTGCCGAAAGCTTGCACCGCGTCGGTGTGGAACCGGACGCCGCGCTCCCGGCAGAGCGCGCCGATCCCGGCGACCGGCTGGATCGTGCCGACCTCGTTGTTCGCCGCCATCACGGACACCAGCGTCGTGTCCTTGCGCAACGCGGCCTCGACGTCCTCGACGCCCACGCGTCCGAAGGCGTCCACCGGCAGATATGTCACGTCGAAGCCCTCGTGCTCGGCCAGATGCCGGAACGCGTGCAGAACAGCGTGGTGCTCGACCGACGACGTGACGAGGTGACGTCCCTTGGCCTTGAGAAGACGAGCGGTGCCGAACACCGCGAGATTGTCCGCTTCGGTCCCGCCGCCGGTGAACACCACCTCGCTCGGTCGGCAGCGCCACAGCGCCGAGAGCCGGTACCGCGCGTCGTCGAGAGCGGCCCGGGCCGCTCGGCCGACCGAGTGGATGCTCGACGGATTGCCCCATACCTCCGCGAGGAACGGCTCCATCGCCGCGCGGACGACTGGGTCCAGCGGGGTGGTGGCGTTGTGGTCGAGATAGATGGGTCGCACGGCCCCGAGGATTGCCCACCGGTGGCGGATGTCCACCGCTCCGCTACCACCGGATCACGTGTCGGCGATAGGCACCGCGATGTGGGCGGCGATGTGGGCGGATCCGATGTCCCCAGTCGTGGATCCCCTGCCAGGTGCCGAGCGCGGGCGCACCGTCGCCGACCGGGATGCTCAAGTTCACAGACGTCAATGATGTGCGGATGTGCGGATGTCCGCTGCCATGCCGTCGTCGCCCTCCGCGGTGGGGACGAAGAGCGGGTCGCCGTCGGGGACGAGCCTCGAGAAGAAGCCCTCGAGATCGGCGCGCACATCCCGGTCCGCGTTCTCCTGGATGAGCAGGGACGCCGACGTGCGGCGGAGGAACAACGTGCAGCGCCCGGTGGTCACTCCGCTGTCGCCGACCGACCTGGCGACCTCGTGGAAGCCATGTCCGCGCGCGGCGACGATGATCCCGGTCAGCGATCGGCGGGACTTCGCGGGGCCTCCGCCGGCCTCCTCAGATCTCGACCTGCATACCGAGTTCGACGACCCGGCTCGCCGGGAGCCGGAAGAACGCCGTCGCGCTCTGCGCGTTGCGGGACATGATGGCGAAGAGCCGTTCGCGCCAGAGCGCCATGCCGCTGCGCTTCGACGGGATGATGGTCTCGCGGCTGAGGAAGAACGTGGTCTCGTGCTCCTTGAACCGCAGCCCGAGGTCGCCGCAGCGGCGGAGCACGTCCGGCACGTCCGGCTCCTCCATGAACCCGAAGCGCGATCTCACCCGCCAGACGCCGTGGCCGAGCTCCTCCACTCCGAGGCGCTCGCACTCGGCGACGTGCGGCGAGTCGTCGACCACGATGGTCAGGAAGACGACGCGCTCGTGGAGCACCTTGTTGTGTTTCAGGTTGTGCAGCAGCGCCAGCGGCACGCCGTCCGAGTTGCCGGCGAGGTAGACCGCGGTGCCCTTCACGCGCAGCGGTTCGCGGCGTTCGACGCTGGCGAGGAACTGGTCGACCGGCAGCGCGCTCTCCCGGATGCGCTTCCAGAGCAGCTGACGTCCCGTCTTCCACGTCGACATGAGCGTGAACAGCACCGCGCCCACGACGAGGGGGAACCAGCCGCCGTGGAGGATCTTCAGCGCGTTCGCCCCGAAGAACGCCAGCTCGATCACGAAGGCGATGCCGCTGACCGCCGAGGCCTGCCAGAAGTTCCATCCCCAGAGCCGCCGCGCCACGAAGTGGAAGAGCAGCGTCGTCACCAGCATCGTGAGCGTCACCGCGATCCCGTAGGCCGCGGCGAGCGCGGACGACGTGCGGAAGCCGACCACGAGGGCGACGCACGCGACCATGAGCGCCCAGTTCACCTTGGGGATGTAGATCTGCCCGCGCTCATGTGCGCTCGTGTGTTCGATGGCGATGCGCGGCAGGTAGCCGAGCTGCACCGCCTGCATCGTCAGCGAGAAGGCGCCGCTGATCAAAGCCTGCGACGCGATGACCGCCGCCGCCGCCGCGAGCCCGACCAGGGGGTACAGCGCCCAGGTCGGTGCCAGCTTGTAGAAGGGGTTCACCGCCGCTTCGGGATGGTCGATCAGCAGCGCGCCCTGGCCGAGGTAGTTCAGCACCAGCGACGGCAGGACCAGTCCGAACCACGCGATGCGGATGGGTTTCCGCCCGAAGTGCCCCATGTCGGCGTACAACGCTTCGCCGCCGGTCACCACGAGGAACACCGAGCCGAGCACGACGAACCCGACCCATCCGTTGTCCACGAAGAACCGGACCGCGTGCATCGGGTTGAGGGCTCCGAAGACGCGCGGCTCCTGGATGATCCCGCCGATCCCGAGCACGGAGATCATGAGGAACCACACGACCATGACCGGTCCGAACACCTTCCCGATCGTGCCCGTTCCAGCGCGCTGGCAGGCGAACAGCCCGACGAGGATGGCCACCGACAACGGCACGATGTACGGCGCGAGTCTCGGTGTGGCCACATCGAGACCTTCCATGGCGCCGAGCACGGTCACCGCGGGCGTGATCATCCCGTCGCCGTAGAGCAGCGCCGCGCCGAAGAGCCCGAGACCGAGCATCACCGCGGTGAGGCGCGTCCGGGGCGTGTCGGAACGCCGCTCCGGGAAGGCCAGCGCCATGAGCGCCAAGATGCCGCCTTCGCCCTTGTTGTCCGCCCGGAGGACGAACACCAGGTACATCACCGTGACGATCAGGATGAGCGACCACAGCAGCAACGAGAGCACGCCGAGGACGTTCTCCGGGGTCGGCAGCACGCCGTGCTCCGGGTTGAAGCACTCGCGCATCGCGTAGAGCGGGCTGGTGCCGATGTCGCCGTAGACGACGCCGAGAGCGGCGAGCGTCAGACCGGCCAAGCGGGACCGGTTCATCTCAGTTTGCATGGGAAATGGAAGCGGCACGCTGGAGCGCGGCCAAGAGCGGTCCCGGATCGTCGGTGCCGACCGCGAACCGTCGGCCGTCGCCCAGCCGCAGAGCGATGGCCTGGAACCCGGCGATGTTGTGGAGCCATCCGAAGCGGGTGTGGTGGATCCCCCAGCCGTCGGCCCAGGAAGTGGTCACGGCCTCGGCCGCCACGACATCCTTCAAGGGAACCTTTCGACCGATCAGCCCAGGTCCGAAGCGCCACCGGAGCTCAAGGGCCGTGACCTCCACGGTGAGCGAGCTGAAGAGCCAGCCCAAGAGCGCGAGGACCGGCACGCCCAAGGCGAACTGCCAGACCCGCGATAGCGCGGCCACGGCGACCAGTCCCGACGCGATGGTCACCGGGATGAGGAGCCAACGGCCCGCCCGTTGGGTGTGCGAATAGACTTTCATGATGACACGGTCGGACGCGCTGTGTTCAGAACAGGGCGTCGTCCGTCCGCGTCCGGCGGTAGGACTGCCCTCCCAATCGGCCTACGAGGTTAGCTGTCGGGCTTGGTCCTGGAAGTGACCTTGGCCCCGGTTGCCCGGTGCCGTGCGCCCCGTCCGCCACGCTGGCTGCGCTGCGGAGATCGGTTCCCCCGTGTCCGGCCTCTGGAAGGGTCGGCCTTCGGCTGCGCGCGGAGTAATGCAAAACGCGCCCGGTCTGTCAAACCGGGCACCGATGGGGAAAGGGCCTGGTCCGTGTCTGGAAGCTAGGAGCCGGTCTGCCGATCACCGTCGTCGGGTCGGCACAACGCCCGATTTTCTGCTCCCTTCGGTGATCGGTTCCGTGTCCATTCGCGCGAACTGTGGGAGCTGGACTGACAACGCTCGTCGAGGAGTTCCTCGTCCATCTGCGCCACGAGCGTGGACAGGCGGAGCACACGCAGCGGACCTATGCGCACCAGCTCGGCCAGTTCACGGCGTGGGCGGCGCGGCGCGGGTTGACGGCGTGGCCGGACGTGAAGTTCCGCGACCTGATGGATTACCTGGAGCACCTGGGCACCCGTCCTGCCGCCAAATCGCCCGGCGACCTCGCCGACCCGGAGCGCCGACGGAAGCCGGGCCGCCCGGCGAAGATCGCCGCGGGTCCGGCCGGTGCAGAGCCGGCGAGCGCCGCCCGGCTCAGCCCGGCGAGCGTCTATCTCCAGGTGGCGGCGTTGCGGGCGTTCTTCCGTTTCGCCTTGGATGAAGGCTTCGTGACCACCGACCCGGCGGAGAACCTCGCCCTCCCGAAGCGTTGGAAGAACCTGCCCAAGGCGCTGACCGAAGAAGAGATCGACCTCCTGCTGGCTCCGCCCGATGCCGCTGTGGCCGGTCCGAACGACCTGTGCGACCACGCCGTGCTGGAGCTGGCCTACGCGAGCGGGTTGCGGTTGGCCGAACTGCGCGGGATCCGGCTGGAGCAGCTGCATCTCGACGCGGGGTTCGTCACGGTCATCGGCAAGGGCGACAAGGAGCGCGTGGTGCCGGTCGGGGCGAGGGCCGTCACGGCGTTGCGGCGGTACTTGGCCATCCGCCCGGAGCTCGTGCGCCCGAAGTCGCCGGCGGCGGTCTTCCTGACGAGCCGAGGCAGCGCGTTCGCGCACGTCACCCTCTGGTTGCGGATCGGGAAGTGCGTCCACCGACGCGGGATCGGCCGCCACGTGACGCCGCACATGCTGCGGCACAGCTTCGCGACGCACCTGATGGAGCACGGCGCGGACCTCCGGGTGATCCAGGAGTTGCTCGGCCATGCGAGCATCGCGACGACCGAGGTCTACACCCACGTGGCCGGTCAGCGGCTTGCCGAGATCCACGACCGTTACCATCCCCGGGCGCGGTGAACGCGGCGCGCGGGCGGTGTTCCGTCCTGCGTATCACTGCGTGCCCGACGAGCGGTCGCGGCCCAAGGCCGCCCAGAGGCGTCCTGGCTCCATCAGGAGAAAGACCTGTTCGCCCATGTGGAGCCGGCCGCGGACGGCGGACGACACCGTGTGCCGGCACCATCCGGACGAGCCGCGCCAGGGGCGGGGCGCCGCGAAGACCTGGACCGAGACGACGCCTACCTCAAAAGCGCGGCGACGAAGCCTGGCGCGGGTGATGTCCCCGGGGGTTCACCCAGTGGGCGACTTCGGCGCCCGCCGCTTAGCCGAGCGCCGCGCCGGTCTTCTTGAGGCGCAGGAACCAGTCCGTCTCCTCGCCCAGTCCGAGGCGTTTGCCGTTCATGCCGAGGCCCAGAACGAAGCCGCCCAGCGCGTGGAACGAGTCCGTGCGCATGAACATGTTCGCGCCGAAGGGCAGGCAGTCGTCCGGGAAGACGACCGTCGCCGACGGGAACCGGAGACTCGCCCGGTTGACCTCGAACTCCGGTCGCCAATAGCTCGGCCGCTTCAACCCGCCCCGATCGGGCTCGATCGGGCCTCCTCCTCCCGCGGTATCCGGATGGTCCCGGAAATACTTCTCGTAGGCATCCAGCCAGCCCGCGGCCGGGACGGCGTCATCGTCCAGATAGACAAGATATCGGCCTTGCGTCGCCGGTGCGCCCGTTCATGCGCACGGACCCGGATACCACGACGGTGAACTCACGGGCGATCTTGTGGCGTCACCGTCGCGCATGCGCAGGTTGTCGAAGAGGAGCAGCGGCACCAGGACGAGCGCCTGCCCGGATCATTGCCGCGGACCGATCGCGATCGGCGGGGAGAATCCCTGCGGGACGAAGCGATCGGTCGATGCGTCCTCGGACGGTCCCGCCTGCTCTGGAAGACACCGTTCCGGCGGGCCATGCCGTCTCGAGGCCCGTCATCCCTGCCAGAACAGGGGGCCCTTCGGGGCCTTGTAGCGGACGGCCATCTCCGGCGTCTCCACCACGGCCTGGTCGCGCGCCAGCGACTGGACCGCGGCGAGGGTCATCCCGGAGGTCAGCAGGGTGCGCTCGATCGGATACGGCGCGCGTCGATCGATGACCATCCGCTCGATGTGGTGGATCTGCGGGTTGAAGAAGTCCGCGGTCGTCGATCCGTGCGTCGGCATCGGCAGGTACATCTGGCACGAGATGATCTTGCCCGAGGCGGCGTCCAGGCCGGCGTAGTTGAAGTCGCGGATGCCCAGCAGGAACATCGCCGTGCGGAACCCGTCGCGGTGCTCGATGAAGTACCCGATGCCGTCCGGGAACACCGACCGGGCCCAGTCGAACGTCACGGGTGCCGTCGGGAAGCCGTCCTGCACCGGCAGGTTGTGGCTGCGGTTCAGCGCGGCGACGAGCAGGCGCTGCGTGGTCTCGCGCCGTGCCACCGCGTCCCAGAGGCGCGGGCCCTTGAGCGCCTGCACGCTGCGGATGCCCACCTCGCCGCCGGCGCGCCGTTCGGACATGCATTGCGCGGTCTCGAGCCCGTGGAAATCGTAGCTGTCCACGCCGCCGTACGCGGCGCAGACGCTCTCGGTCAGGCGGGTGCCGAGCGGCACGTCGATCGCCGGCATCCGCCGCGTGACCGGCAACGACGATCCTGCGAGGAACGGGAAATCCAGACGCTTCGAATCGGCGACCATCTCGGCGCACCGGCCCCAGTCGGTCGAGAGATGCTTGTCGTTGAAGACCGGGACGCTGCGGCCGCTCGCCTCGAACACCTTCACCACCTCTTTGAAGAACTTGTGCCTCGGATAGAGCGTCTGTCCGAGGTCGTTCTTCGGGTATTTGCCGTGCTCGCCGATGATGACCACGCCGTCCACCGCCAGCTTGGAGGTGCCCAGCGTGAGCGCCTCGGCGAGGGTCGGATAGATCGGCACCTTGTGTTCTTTGGCGCGCGTCCGGGCGAGGTCCCCCTCGGGGAACTGGTCGATGTAGAGCGACGCGAGGTCCACGGCGGGCGGCGTCCAACGTCCTTCCCACGAGTAACCGGTCAGCAGCCGGTCGATGAAATGCTGTGCGTGCGAATGTAGGCGCATCTCGGTCCCGATGAGGGCGATCCGCTTCCGGCGCGGCGGCGCGGCGAGCAGAGCGGGCGTGCCGAGGACGGCGCCGGCGACCGCGGCGGTGGTGGAGGCGAGGAACGAACGGCGGGACGAGACGAGAGGGTTCATCGAGGGATCGGTTTCGGTCGGGGGTTCCAGAAGAGCCAAAGGATCAGCGCCGCCAGCAATGGAAGACCCGAGGCGAGGACGATCCCGCGGTCGAACGATCCGAGCCGGTCGGCGAGCGCGCCGAAGAGTTTCTGCGCCTGTGCCGGGACCACCCACCCCGCGACGCCCGCGATGCCGGTGATCTTGCCCTGGTGCTCCGCCGAGAGGTCCTGCGTGAAGGCGTGGTAGATCGGGAACACGCCCAACGCGCCCGCCCCGGCCAGCAACAGCAGCGCGAGCAGCATCCAGCCGCGGCCGAGCAGCGGCACCAACGCGCAAGCGGCGCACGCCGCTCCGCAGAGCGCGAAGACCAGCACCCGCGAGCCGTGGACCGTCCAGCCTCGCTTCACCAGCCAAACGGCCAGCAGTCCGGCGCCGAGGCATCCGACATCGGTCGCGGCGAACCACGCCGAGTTGAAATAGAGCGCCTGCGATTCGGGATAGCCGCGGCCTTCCTGGAGGATCTTCGGCAACCAGGCCCGCAGGATCTGCCACGTCGTGTTGATGCACGCGATCATCGCGAAGACCACCAGCATCCGGCGGCTGAAGACGATCCGCCACAGCGACGGCGTCTCCGTTCCGGCGCCGACGGCGGGGACCGCGGATGCCGGGGGGCGCAGGTCCGCGTCGCGGAGAAGACCGAACCACAGCACCAACCAGAGCACGCCCGCCGCACCCACGACCTGGAACGGCAGGCGCCAGCTGCCCGTCTCCGGCGTCATCAGCGCGTTCATGACGAGCGGTGTGACGATCGCCCCGACCGATGTGCCGCTCTGGAGCACGCCGTTCCCGAGCGATCGGTCCCGCTCGGAGAGCAGGGCTCGCGTCGTCCGGATCCCGCACGGCCAGTGCCCGGCCTCGAAGAAACCGAGCAGCATCCGGCAGTGGAGCAGGTCGCCGTGGTCGTGGGCGAAGCTGGTCGCGAAGCCCACCGCCGACCACGCGGCCAAGATGAAAGCGTACAACCAGCGCACGGACACGCGGTCCGACAGCCAGCCGAAGACCAACGACCCGGCGGCGAAAGAGTACGCGAACACCGCCTCGATCTGGCCGTACTGCGCCTGGTCGAGGCGGAACTCCTTCGTGATCCGCACCGACGCGTTGGCCAGCGTCTGGCGGTCCATGTAGTTGATCGCCGACGCCAACAACAGCAGCCCGCAGACGACCCACTTCCACGAGTCCGGCCGGGCCGGGAGGTTGGTGTCGCGGGAGGGCATGGGGTCTCCTAGCCGTTCCAGGACCTGCCGTCCCAGGCGATCATCCGGCCGAGCAGCGCCTCGACGTCCGCCGAGAACGCCCGGAAGAGCGCCTCGCCCTTCTCCGTCGTCGCGAGGTGAGGCGACCCGATGTGGCCCGGCACCGAACGGTCCTGCGTGACCCAGCCGCGGACCGCGGGCTCGAAGCCTTTGCCGAACGGCACCGGCGGCACGGCGCGATGATCGCCGACGAGCCGCGGGTCGAGACGCAGGATCATCGACGTCTCCCATTCGCAGGCGTGTCCCATCTCCCGCTGCTCGATCGCTGGATCCGATTCCCACGGACGCGCGCCGAGGCTCCAATAGGTGGCGAGCAACAGCAGGAGGTCGGAGCGGTCGCGATGCTTCTGGCGGAGTTCGAAGACGGCCTGTCGTCCCGGCACGTCGTTGCCGCCATGGCCGTTGAGGAAGACCAGACGCCGGAAACCGTGCTTCAGGAAGTTCTCGGCCAGACCCTCGAGCAGATCGAGATAGGTTCGGGGTGCGGCGGAGAGCGTGCCCGGGAAATCGAGGTGATGGTCCGAATTGCCGAGCCACATCAGCGGCGCGAACAGTACGCGGTCGCCCGTCGAGAGCTTGGCGCGCCGCACGACCTCGCCGAGCAGCAGGCAATCGGTGAAGAGCGGCAGATGGTGGCCGTGTTGTTCCAAGGCCGCGATGGGGATGACCACCGGGGTGTCCTTGGGAAGTGCCGCGATCGCGGGCCAAGCTAGGTCGATCAGATCCATGGGATGGGAGACGTTAGCGGCGCCCGGCCCGTGAAGACAAGGCCGCTGGTCGGCCACGTCGGCCAGCACGATCGGCGCCCGTGTTTGACGTTGGGCCCGGCCCGGGTTCTGCCATCTTCCACCCATCATGCGCTGGATCCGGCTTCTCCTGCTCGCCGTCGTCGTCGCTGGACCGATGTCCGCCCAGGAGGTCTCGGCGGTGCGGCCGGTCATCAGCGAGTTCTTGGCCAGCAACGCCGGCGGGCTCGCCGACGAGGACGGCGACACCCCGGACTGGATCGAGATCCACAACCCCGGGCCCGCCGTCGCGGACCTCGGTGGATGGTTCCTCACGGATTCCGAGGCATCGCCGAAGCGTTGGCGTTTCCCCGCCCCGACGCCGTTGGTGCCCGGTGCCCGGCTCGTGGTGTTCGCCTCGGGCAAGGACCGCACCAACTCCCTGCGCCCGCTCCACACGAGCTTCGCGCTCGATGCATCCGGCGGATACCTCGCGCTCGTGGAGCCCGACGGCGTCACAGTCGCGAGCGCCTACCGCTACGGGCCCCAGCGGAAGAACGTCTCGTTCGGCCGCGGCCGTCCGGTCGACCCGATGCCGCTGGTTGCCGTCGGCGCCGGTGCGCGCCTGCTCATCCCGTCCGATGCGTCGGCGGGGCTGCGGTGGACCGGCGCCGATGCCGCGTTCGATGATTCCGCATGGACCGCGGTGACCACTGGTGTCGGCTTCGACCGCTCGGATGCCGCACCGGGCTTGCTCGCCTATTGGGATTTCAACGACGTCACCGTTCCCGCCGTGGCGAAGGACGGGAGCGGCAACCATCGCGACGGGACGTTGAAAGGCGTCGCCTTCACCGCCGACGCCGCGGGACGCACGGGCAAGACCGGGGACCGCGCGTTGGATTGCAAGGGCACCGGCAACCTCGGCGTCGCCGCGGCCGCGGCCGGGATGTTCGATTCCGCGATCCTCCACGACGAGGTCACGCTCAGCCTCTGGATCTTCGGCGGCACCCAGCAGCCGTCGCCTGACAGCGTCTTCTGGGCGAGCCCGCAAGCCGACGGCGGCGGCAACCGCTCGCTCAACGCCCACGTGCCGTGGAGCGACCAGGTCGTGTACTGGGACACCGGTTGCTGCGACCCGGCGATCGATCGCGTGTCCGTCGGCGTGCCCGATCCGGCAAACTGGCGAGGCCGATGGGACCACTACGCGTTCGTGAAGCGCGGCGGGAAGAAGCAGGTCTGGCTCGGCGGCAAACTCCTCTTCGAAGGGAACAACACGGGACGTCTCAACCCGATCCGCAGCTTCATGATCGGGGCGGGCCCGGGGATGCCCTACCACGGGCGCATCGACGATTTCTCGGTCTGGGACGTCGCGCTCGATCCATCGCAGATCGGCGCGCTGTCGGCCGGCGCCTCGCCGTCGCAGGTCCGCCGGCTCACGCCGCTCATCGCCACCGACATCGGCGTCGCGATGTCCGGCATCGGCTCGTCGGCGTACCTGAGGATCCCTTTCACCGCGGCCGATCTGGATCCCGCCGGCCTGCTCCTGCTCCGGATGCGCTATGACGACGGCTTCGTCGCCTACGTCGACGGCACCGAGGTCGCACGCCGCGGTGCACCGGCGTCCGCCGGGTCCTCTTCCGCGGCGACCTCGGCTCGTCCCGCGCAGGACGTCGTCGTCCCCGAGGAGATCGAGATCCCGGCGGCCGGCATGATCCACGCCGGCACGAACGTCCTCGCGATCCACGCGCTCAACGCGTCGCGAGACGACGCCACGTTCCTTGTCGTGCCGGAGCTCCTCTCCGCGAGGGTCGCCGAGGACCGCTACTTTCCGCGTCCGACGCCCGGCGCGCCGAACGATCCCGGGGTCGCCGGCTTCGTCGACGAGGTCCGGTTCGAGCCCGGGCGCGGCCTCTTCTCGGCGCCGGTCGACGTCCGCGTCTGGACCGACACCGCGGGAGCGACGCTGGTCTATACGACCAACGGCACCGTCCCTTCGCCCACCAACGGCGTCGTCGTGCCCGGACCCGGGACGGTGCTGTCGTTGTCGCGCACGACAGTCCTGCGGGCCGCGGCCTTCCTCGACGGCTTCGCACCCGGCGCGGTCGCCACGCGGACCTATCTGTTCCCCGCGAGCGTCGCCGCGCAGCAGCGGCCGAAGAGCGTCGGCACGACGTGGCCGGGAGGAGCGCCGACGGATTTCACCGTCGATGCCCGCGTGGTCGACGGTGCCTTGCCCGGATACGAATTCACCAACGCGCTCACCAGCTTGCCGACCCTCAGCATCGTCCTGCCCGAGCCGGAGATCTTCGGTCCCGGCGGCATCTACGCGAACTCCGGCAACCACGGCGACGACTGGGAACGCTCCGCGAGCATCGAGTGGATCCAACCCGACGGTGCGACCGGGTTCGCGGTCGATGCCGGGCTGCGGATCCACGGGAACATCTCGCGCGACAAGGGCTTCACGCCCAAGCACGGGTTCAACCTCGTCTTCCGCGACGAGCACGGACCGTCGCGGCTCGATTTCCCGATCTTCCCAGGATCGCCGGCCCGCGGCTTCAAGCGACTCGTGCTGCGCGCCGGTTCGACCGACACCTGGCCGTGCGTCGAGTGGGACCAGCTCGTCGACGGCGTGAAGCGTTGGTACCGGAAGGATGCGAGCTACATCCGCGACCAATGGGTCCGTGACGCGCAGATCGCCATGGGCCAGCCGTCGAGCCACGGCACCTTCGCGCAGCTCTATCTCAACGGGATCTACTGGGGCCTCTACAACGTCTGCGAACGACCGGACGACGATTTCGCCGCGCTCCATCTCGGCGGCCAGGACGCGGATTACGACGTGCTGGCGGATTTCGCAGAGGTCCACGCCGGCGACTCCGCGGCGTTCGGCCAGCTGATGTCGCTCGCCGGCGCCGGCCTATCGGGCGCCGCGAACTACCAACGCCTGATGGGCAACAACGCCGACGGCACCCGCAACCCGGGATATCCGGTGCTGCTCGATGTCACCAACCTCGTCGACTACATGCTCCTGAGCATCTTCATCGGCTCGGACGACTGGCCGAACCACAACTGGTGGGCCGCCCGGCGGCGCGACGCGGAGAGCACGGGGTTCAAGTTCTTCGTCTGGGACCAGGAGATCTCGATCAACTCGCTGGTGAAGCGCCACAGCTCGTGGGGACCGATCTACGCGGAGGCCGATGTCGCGGGCACGCCGACCTATGTCTACGCGCGCTGCCGCGCCAACGCCGAGTTCCGCCAGCTCTTCGCCGACCGCGTGCAGAAGCATCTCTTCGGCGATGGCGCGCTGGGTCTCCAGGCCGACCTCGCCCGCTGGACGGCACGCAGCGCGGAGGTGGACCGGGCGGTGGTCGCCGAGAGCGCGCGATGGGGCGACCACCAACGTCCGACGCAACCGTTCCGGCGCGAGGTCGAATGGCTGAAGAACGATCGATGGATGCGCGAGACGTTCTTCCCCTCCAACCAGGTCGTCGCCCTCAAGCGATTCCGCGATGCCAAGCTCTTCCCGCTCCTCGACGCGCCGGCGCCCGGTCTGCCGGGCGGCTTGGTGGCCGCGGGCTCGATGCTGACGATCACCAATCCGAACGCGGCCGGCACCCTCTACTTCACGATCGACGGCACGGATCCCCGACGGGTCGGCGGCGCGGTCGCGGCGTCCGCGGCCCCCTATTCGGCGCCGGTCGTGGTCGATCATCGCATGCGTCTGCGCGCCCGGGTGAAGGATGGTGCGATGTGGAGCGCGCTGGTCGAGGCCGAGTACTTCGTTCCGCAGGACCACCGCGCGTTGCAGGTGAGCGAGCTGCATTACCACCCACCGATCGACGGCGACGCGTCCGAGTTCATCGAGCTGCAGAACACCGGACCTGACCCGCTCGATGTCGGCGGGCTGACCTTCACGAGCGGGATCACCGCGATGCTGCCCGAAGGCAAGACCCTCGCGCCGGGCGCCTTCCTCGTGCTCGCGCGCGACGCCGCGAACTATGCGCGGGCCTTCCCTGGTGCGCCGCTCGACGGCCTGTTCATCGGCAAGCTCGACCATGGCGGCGAGCGCCTGACCTTGGCGCATCCGCTCGGATCCACCGTCTTCTCCTTCGCGTACGACGACCGGTCGCCGTGGCCGACGGCGGCGGACGGCGGCGGATCGTCGTTGCAGCGGCGCTTCTTTTTGGTGGACGCCGGGGACGCCGCCGCGTGGGTCGCCGCTTCGCCGACCCCGGGAGCAAAGCTGGATCCGGCCTCGGCCGACAGCGACGGAGACGGATTACCTGATCTCTGGGAAGAAGCCCACGGCACGGACCGCACGATGCCCGACGGCGCGGCCGATCCCGACGGCGACGGACAGGCCAACCTCGCTGAATATCAGGCCGGCACCGATCCGCAGGATCCGGCCAGCGTGCTGCGGATCGAAGTGGCCGGACCCGCGGCGGCAGACGGGACGGTGCGGCTCCGGTTCCTTGCGGTCGCGGGACGGACCTACCGCGTCCAGGTCCGCGCCGTCGTCGCGGGCGCGGCGTGGACCGACCTGAGCGAGCCGCCGCCGACCGCCGAGAACGGACCGGTCACCTTCTCGGCGGGCTCGGCGGGTGGGGCGCGATTCTTCCGCGTCCTCACACCGCCGCGCTGAATCTTCGAAACGCTTCATGGGCTTCGCTCGCCCGCGCGTCATCGCCGGCCTTCGTGACAAGGCGGCAAATTCTGTTGGCGCCGGACGGCGCGTTTCGCAGGCTCCAGACCTGTGCCGAGCGAACAGACCCAATCCCAGGCGACGCCGGTGTTGTCCCTGTCGTCGGTGACGCAGGTGCCGCTCCGCTTTGGTCCTTCCGATCCGGGCATCGGCGGTTTCTCGGAGGTCGCCCTCGCCGGCGAGCGCGCGGCGGATGTCTACGCCCGGATCCGAAAGGACCTGCTCTCGCCCGGACCTTCGCATCTCGCCCGTGTCTCGGCCCAATCGCGCCGGCTGATGCGCGACCTCGGCGTCACGTTCAACCTGTACCGCGACGAGCCGGCCCGGGAGAACATCCTGCCCTTCGACCCGTTCCCGCGCGTGCTGGACGCGGCGACCTGGGATCTCCTTTCCCGGGGCCTGGCCCAGCGCGTCCGGGTTTGGAACGAGTTCTTCCGCGACCTCTACGACACCCAGGAGGTGCTCCGGAACGACATCGTGCCGTTCGAGCTGGTCTACGACGACCCGCGCTATCAGCGGAACGCGGTCGGCCTGAAGGTGCCGGACGACATCTTCGTGCATGTCGCCGCCTTCGATCTCGCCCGTGACGAGCAAGGCCGTTGGGTGGTGGTCGAGGACTACGTGGGCAACACCACCGGGGTGACCTACGCGCTCAGCGCGCGGAACGTGCTCAGCCAGGCCGCGCCCGAGCTGCTGGAGACCGCCGACCTGTTGCCGGTCCACACCTATCCGACGGAGCTGCTGGAGCACCTGCGGCGCTTCGCTCGCGGGACGCCGGAGCCCCGAGTCGTGCTGCTCTCGCCGGGCATCTTCAACTCCGCCTACTACGAGCACAGCTCGCTGGCGCGGCAGATGGGCGTGCCGCTGGTGCGCGGAAGCGACCTCATCGTCCTCAACTCGCGCTGCTTCCTGAAGACCATCGGCGGGCTCGAGCCGATCGACGTGATCTACCGCCGGGTCGACGAGGCGTTCATCGATCCCGTGTCCTTCCGCGGCGACAGCCAGCTCGGCGTGCCGGGGCTGATGACCTGCGTGCGCAAGGGCACCGTCACCATCGCCAACGCGGTGGGCACCGGGCTCGGCGACAACCGGGCCATCGCGGCGTTCCTGCCCCGGCTCTCCCGTTTCTACACCCGCGAGCCTCTGTTGTTGCCCACCATCGAGCGCCGCCTGTGCTTTGATCCGGACCAGCGCGAGATGGTCCTCGGCGACCTGCGGCGGCATGTGGTCCAGCACGTCTCCGAGCGCACGACCAACGCGGTATGGGATGCCGAGACGATGGACGACGCGGCGCTCGACGCGCTCCGCGCGCGCATCGCACGCACGCCGGGGCAGTTCGTCGCCGAACCGCGGCTGCCGCTCACGCTCTTGCCGGCTGCCGCGGACGACGGTCTGGCGCCGCGCCACGCCGGTCTGCGCTGCTTCGTCTTCGGCGGCAAGAACCCCCGCGTCTTCCCGCTCGCCCTGACGCGCCACGCGCCGGAGGCCGGGTCGCGGGTCATCTCCAGCGGGCTCGGCGGCGGCATCAAGGACACCTGGATCCTCCGCGGCGCCGGGACGGTGCCCGCGCCGGAATCGCCGGCGATCGTCGCCTCGCCGCAGCGCCGTCTGCGCCTCGGCAGCCGCATCGCCGACTCGCTCTTCTGGATGGGCCGCTACAAGACCCGCGCCGAGAACACCACGCGCATCCTCCGCGTGCTCCAGCAGGTGCAGCTGGAGAACCCGGCGCTCCAGCGCGCACAGGCCTGGGCACCGCTCTGGGAGGCGCTCGCCCGCGCCACCGGCCACGGGACGAACTTCTTCAAGAGCGCGCCGTTCCAGCGCCAGCAGGACATCTCGCAGTACATCCTGCTCGACCGGAAGAACCCGGCGAGCGTGCTCAACAACGTCGCCCGCCTCCGCGAGAACGCCCGCGTCACCCGCGAATCCGTCCCGCCCGAGGTCTGGGCCGTGATCAACCATCTCTGGCAGACGCTCGACACCGCCTCCGCCGCGCCGCTCGACGACACCGACGGGCTGCCGCGGATCCAGGACCTCGAGCAGCGGATCCTCGACGTCGTGGACACCCTCTCGGGTTGCGCGGCGAAGAACATGTTGCGCGACGACACATGGCATTTCTGGACGCTCGGTCGCCATGTCGAGCGGGCGCTCACCACGACGCTCGTCACGCGGCAGGTGTTGCTGAAGCGCGCGGACGAGAGCGTCGCCGCCGGTGCCGCCGACACGAACTTCGATGCGCTGCTGCGGATGCTCGCCTGCCAGTACGCCTACCGTTCCCTCTTCCAGACGCGCCCGACGCCGAAGAACGTCGTGTCGCTCCTGTTGCAGGACGCCGCTCTCCCGCGCAGCGTGCTGCACTGCCTCGAGGCGATCCGCGAGAGCCTGGAGAAGGTCGGCGGGCCCGAGACCCGGCGGCGCGATTCCTCGAGCCCGCTCCGTACCTGCGCGCAGCTGACCAGCGAGGTGGAGTTCACCGACCTGGACACGCTCTTCTCGCCGACGGGCGAGCAGGCGGACGACCGCGCACCGCTCTTCCTCGACGCATGGCTCGAGGACCTCGCGGCGCGGCTGACGCGCCTCGCGACCGAGATCAGCGACCACCACCTCTACCACCAGGCCTTCAACATCCTGCGATGAAAAGAGACGGGAGACAGGAGACAGGAGGGATGTCGGCGGCAGGAACCCCGCAGGCGCTCGGGCTTGCTCCCATCCATCGTGTGCGTCCTTCCCCGTCACCCCGGCCCTCTCGCCAGTGGAGAGGCAAGGGTGGGGGAGAATGCTCCGTCACCGGCACGACGTGCGGAGAAACCCACGAGCCCGTCCTTTTCCCGGAGGCTCATCCCCGTTCTATCGCCAGGAACCACGGTCTCCTGTCTTCCGTCCCCTGACATCGGTCTCCTTCCCCAGAGATGTTCTTCCACATCGAGCACACCACGGAGTACCGCTACTCCGAGCCGGCCACGGAATCGTTCTCCGAGCTGCGGCTGCGGCCGCGGGATTCGCTCCGGCAGAAGGTCTCGCGGCACAGCACCCGTGTCGAACCGGCCGTGCTCGTCGAGTCGCACACCGATTATTTCGGCAACTTCGTCGAGACCGTCTCGATCCCGTTCCGCCATCCCAGCCTCGTCGTCACCAGCGTCTGCGACGTCGAGACCAAGCCGTTCAACGACGTGCTCGCCTCGGTCCAGATGTCCGTCGCCGAGGCCCGCCAACTCCACGCCGGACAACGCCGCGAACTCCATGATTTCTTGCGGCCGTCGCAGATCGTGACCTTCCAGGAAGGCGTGTGGAGGCTGGCCGATGAGTTCTTGCCGCCCGCCGCGCCGTTCTCCGGATCGCTCCGCGCGCTGAACACGCACTTGTTCCGCACGCTGCGCTATCGTCCCGGCGCCACCGACGCGGGCACGACCGTCGAGCAGTTCCTCAAGGTCAAGGAGGGCGTCTGCCAAGACTTCGCCCACCTCATGATCTCGGTCTGCCGGGCGGCGGGCATCCCGGCCCGCTACGTCAGCGGCTACATCGAGACCGACCCCGTGCTCGGGCACGATGGCGAGCCGCTCGACACCGCGCTCATCGGCGCCACCGCCAGCCACGCCTGGCTGGAGATCTTCACCCCGCAAGGGCTCTGGGTCGGCTTCGACCCGACGAACGATTGTCTCGAGGGCGAACGCCACGTGCAGATCGGCATCGGACGCGACTACGCCGACGTGCCGCCGATGAAGGGGATCTTCCAAGGCAGCAACGCGCAGTCCCTCAGCGTGCAGGTCCGCGTCACGCGCAACGCCGACACGACCGCCCCGTCGTCCTCCTCCTCCTCCGATGCCGATGCCGATGCCGATGCCGAGTGGTCTCCTTGACCGGAACTGCGGGACGGCCTCCGCATCCCCGAACTTGAACCGGAGGCGTCCGGACGCCCACCCTGACGCATGGACTTCTTCGTCACCGGCGGTGCCGGATTCATCGGATCGCACGTCTGCGAGCGGTTGCTCCGCGACGGGCATCAGGTCACCGCGTTCGACGACCTGAACGTCTTCTACGCGCCCGCGTTGAAGCATCGGAACCTCGCGGACATCGCGCGGACGGCCGACGCGGCGGGCACCCGCTTCGCCTTTGTCGAAGGCGATATCGCCGACCGCGCCTCGCTCGACGCGGCGCTGCGCGGCACGCGCTTCGACCAGGTGATCCACCTGGCGGCCCGCGCGGGCGTCCGCCCGAGCCTGCTCGAACCGGCGCTCTACCAACGCGTGAACGTCGAGGGCACGGTGAACGTGCTCGAGGCGGCGAAGACCGCGGGTGTCCGGAAGTTCGTGCTCGCCAGCTCGTCGTCGGTCTACGGCGTGAACGCCAAGGTGCCGTTCGCCGAGGTGGACCCGATCTTCTCCGCCATCTCGCCCTACGCCGCCAGCAAGCTCGCCTGCGAGGCGCTCGGCCACGTGTATCACCACGTCCACGGGCTCGACGTGACGATGCTGCGCTTCTTCACCGTGTACGGACCGCGGCAACGTCCCGATCTCGCCATCCACAAGTTCGCCTCGCTCATCACGTCCGGGCTGCCGATCCCGGTCTTCGGCGACGGCTCGACGCGCCGCGACTACACCTATGTGGACGACATCGTGGACGGGGTGACGGCCTGCACGACACGCGATTTCGGGTACGAGGTCTTCAACCTGGGTGAATCCCAGACGGTCCGGCTCGACGAGCTCATCGGTCTTTTGGAATCGGCATTGGGCAAGAAGGCGGTCATCGACCGCCGACCTCCGCAGCCGGGCGACGTGCCGGTGACCTTCGCCGATATATCGAAGGCCCGCGCGAAGCTCGGCTACGATCCCCGGACGAAGATAGTCGCCGGCATCCCGAAGTTCGTGGAGTGGTTCCGGGGCGAGACCCGTTGAGCCGGGGCGGGCCGGCCGGCGGATC
>CAIWVP010000176.1 GCA_903916195.1 uncultured Verrucomicrobiota bacterium
GATGGGGTCGCGCGGCAGCGCGGACCCTACCCACGAGGGTAGGGTCGGGGCTTGCCCACGCCCTGCCGGGTGCAACCCGGCGCAGCGGCAGATCTCAAACCGGCGCCACGCGGTGTCCGCCCCTTCCAGTCGTGCCTCGGCCCCAAGACTCAGTGGTACTCTTGGACGGTCTTCACCGCGTAGCCTTGGGTCTGCAGGGCGGCGATGCCCATCGCCGCGGCGCGCGCGCCGGAGATGGTGGTCATGATCGGCGTGCCGGTCATGACGGCGGTGGAGCGGATCTTCACCTCGTCCTCGCGGGGCGCGGCGCCGCTGGGGGTGTTGATGACCAGCTGGATCTCCTTGTTCTTGAGCAGGTCGACCACGTTCGGCCGGCCTTCGAGCACCTTGAGCGTGCGCTGGACCTTCAGGCCGGCCTGCTCGAGCACGGTGGCGGTGCCGTTGGTGGCGACCAGTTCGAAGCCGAGGTCGGCGAAGGTCCGGGCGAGCGCGGCGACGTCCTTCTTGTGCACGTCGGCGACCGAGAGGAACACCTTGCCCTTGAGCGGCAGCGGCGAGTTCGCGGCCATCTGCGCCTTGGCGTAGGCCACGCCGAGGTCGGCATCGAGGCCCATGACCTCGCCGGTGGAGCGCATCTCGGGCGAGAGCACGATGTCCTGGCCGAGGAACTTGTTGAAGGGGAACACCGATTCCTTGACCGCCCAGTACTTCGTCCAGATCTCCTCGGTGAAGCCGAGTTCCTTGAGCGTCTTGCCGGCCATCACCTTCGCGGCCAGCTTGGCCAAGGGCCTGCCGATGGCCTTGCTGACGAACGGCACCGTGCGGGAGGCTCGGGGATTGACCTCCAGCACGTAGACGGTGTCGCCCTTGACGGCGTACTGCACGTTCATCAGGCCGATGACCTGGAGCTCCCGGGCCATCGCGTGGGTGTAGCGGCGGATGGTGTCGATGACCGAGGCCGAAAGCGTGTGCGGCGGCATCACCATCGCCGCGTCGCCGGAGTGGACGCCGGCGAACTCGATGTGCTCCAGCATGCCGCCGATGACGATGGTGCCCTGCGACGGGTCCGCGAACTGCCCGACGTCGGTGATGCAATCGACGTCCACCTCGGTGGCGTCCTCGAGGAATTTGTCCACCAGCACCGGCCGGTCGGGGCCCGCCTCGACGGCGAACTTCATGTAGTGCGTCAGCTCGGCATCGGAATAGACGATCTGCATGGCGCGACCGCCGAGCACGAAGCTGGGACGGACGAGCACCGGATAGCCGAGCCGATGGCTGGCCTGGAGCGCCTCCTCGGCGTTGGTGGCGAGACCGTTCGGCGGCTGCGGGATGCCGAGCTTTGTGAGCATGGCCGCGAACAGCTTGCGGTCCTCGGCGACCTCGATGCTCTGGGGCGAGGTGCCGATGATGTTGACCCCGTTCTTCTGGAGGCTGAGGGCGAGGTTCAGCGGCGTCTGGCCGCCGAACTGGGCGATGGCGCCCCAGCATTTCTCGCGCTCGTAGATGTGCAGGACGTCCTCGAGCGTGAGCGGCTCGAAGAACAGCTTGTCGCTGGTGTCGTAGTCGGTCGAGACGGTCTCCGGGTTGGAGTTGACCATGAGGGTCTCGAAGCCGTCCTCCTTGAGCGCGAAGGCCGCGTGGACGCAGCAGTAATCGAACTCGATGCCTTGGCCGATGCGGTTCGGACCGCCGCCGAGGATCATCACCTTCTTGGCCGTGTTGCCCTTCACCTCGTCGTCGCCCCGGTCGTAGGTCGAGTAGTAGTAGGGCGTGTAGGCCTCGAACTCCGCGGCGCAGGTGTCGACCAGGCGGTAGCTGGGCACGAGCCCCAGCTGCTTCCGCTCGGCGCGCACGGCGTCTTCGGTGGTGCCGGTCAGGTGGGCGATCTGCCGGTCGGAGAACCCGAGCGACTTGGCCTTGGTGAGCAGTTCAACGTTCATCAGCGCAGAAAAAATCGGGCGAAGTAAGCCGGGGCCGGGCCGGGGTGTCGAGGGGCGATCGCGGCCCCTCGCGGAGACCGTCAGAGCGCGGGCTTCTTCGCCCGCTTCCGCCGTTCCTGCAGAGTCAGCAGCGCGGGCAGGGAAGTGAGCCCGGCGACCATGCAGGCGGCGGTGCCGGCGGCCATGATGGAGCCGAGGCTGCGGATGCCCCGATGGTCGGCCACCACGAGGCTGCCGAAGCCGGCGATGGTGGTGAGCGCCGAGACCAGCACCGCCTTGCCCGTGCTCTTGGCCAGGATCCCGGGGTTCTGCTCCTCGGCGAACCGGTTGAGGATGTGGATGCCGTTGGTCACGCCGATGCCGATGACGAGCGGGAGCATCATGATGTTGGCCGGGTTGAAGGGGATCCCGGCCCATCCCATGAAGCCCATCACCCAGATCGTCCCGATCGCGACCGGCAACAGCGAGAGCACCACGCTGCCGATGCGGCGGAAATGCAGGAACACCAGCACGACGATGGCGGCGAGCGCCCACCAGGCGGCCTCGATGTACGACTTCTTCAGCAGCTCGGTGTAGAAGTAGAGCTGCACCGGCGTCCCCGTCGCCTTGGGCGCGACCTCCAACAGCTCCTTGACGAAGACCTCTTGCGGCGCGCGTTCCCAGACGTCGGCCTTGGGATAGACCTGGATCAGGTGCTTGCCGGTGACGCCGATGAAGCGGTTGCGCAACGCCTGCGGCAGGTCCTCCGGGCGCAGGCCGCCCGAGGCGTCCTGGTCCTGCAAGGTGGCGAAGGTGTCGCGGATGTCGTTGAACAGCGCCTGCTGGAAGCCCGCGAGCTGGCCCTCGTGACGGGCCTGGCCCTCGGCGCCGCCGCGGAACATCGCCACGCGCAGGCTCCCCAAGGTGTCGATGAGCGAGCGCAGGTCGGCCAGCAGCTGCTTCTCGTCGGTCTGGGCCACCTCGTCCATGGCGAGCCGCAGATAGCCCTGCACGGCCCAGAGCGTCGCGCTGAGCTCGTTGAGCCCGACCGGCCGCGTGTCCGGCGGCACGAACCGCACCGCCGCGGTCGTCGCGCCGATCTCGCGGATGAGCGCGAGCTTGGCCTCCGGGGATTCCGCGAGGTACCGGGCCATCGAATCGGTCGAGGCGACCGACGGAAGCTTCTGGATCTTCGCTTCGAGCGCGACGGCCTCGGCGAGGTCCGTCGCGACGACGGCGCCGTAGAGCACGGATTTCTCGGCCGAATCGATCAGCTTGTGCTCGAAGACGACGGCGGGCAGGCCCTCGCTCTGCATGTTCAGCAGGTTGTAGTCGAAGGTCACCCGCGGTATGGCCGCGGCCGCGAGCAGGCACAACACGCCGGTCGCGCCCAACACCGTCCACGGCCGGTCGAGCCAGAGGCGCTCCAAGCGGGCGCGGACGTCCACGCGCTCGCCGCCGGCCTCGAAGCTCTCCAGCGCCACCTCCTGCTGCTCCGCTTCGCCCACCTTCTCGTCGATCACGTTCTGCCGGCCCGGGCGCAACAACAGCACCGGCAGCAGCGTCATCATCGGGACCAGGCAGATCACCATGCCGCCGCCGGTCACGATGCCCATCTCCTGGATGCCTTTGAAATCCGTCAGCGTCATCGCGAAGAACGCGCCGGCCGTGGTGAAGCAGCCGGTGAAGATGCCCTGCCCCGTGTTCACCATCGCCAGCTCCATCGCCCGGTGGTCGCCGCGGCCGTGGCGCAGCTCCTCCTCGTAGCGCGTGATGAGATGGACGCCGAAATCGATCGCCAGCCCGATGAGCATCGGCACGAAGGTGATGGTGAGGATGTTGAGGTGGCCGACGGTGAGCGTGGTGTAGCCCATCGTGTAGCCGAGCCCGACGACGAGGCTGAGCACGGCCTTGAGCGGGCGTCCGGTCTGGCTGTAGCCGGCGACGAAGATGATGGCCGTCAACGCCAGCGAGATGACCGTGGCGAGGGTCGAATCGCTCTGCGATTGCTGCATCTCGTCGTACTCGAGCACCGGCTCGCCGGTGACGCCGACGTTGACGCCGGGCACCTCGGCCCGCGTCTGCCGGACCAGCTCGCGGAACTTGTCGACGGCGTCGGAGTTCAGGTCGCCGTCGCGCGCCTTGGCCGAGACGAGGTAGAACCGGCCCTTGCCGAAGGTGATGTACTTGTCCCGCTCCGCTTCTTCGCCCGCCCCGAACAGCGCGTCGACGCCCGGCGACGGCGGGATGCCCGGGCGGTCCAGGCTCTGTTCCGCGCGGGCGACGATGCGTCCGAGGGCGGGCAGGGCCTTGAGCAGCGAATCGGTCCGCGCGTCCTTCTCGCGGCTGCTGGTCCGGATCTGCGTGTTCACCCGTTCGAAGAGCGAGACGAGGTTCGACGCCGAGGAGAACTGCTGGAGGAAGGGTTGGTAATCGGCGAGCGCCTTCTTCAGCTCGACCAGGTTCGTCTCGGGCACGAACAGCAGCGCCTTCCGGCCCATCAGCTTGAGGTCGCCCTTGTAGAAGACGTCGACGAACAGATTGGTCGGCGACGTCAGCGTCGACGCGGCCTCCAGGCGGGCGCCGAGCCGCTCGACGAACTGGCGGTTCTTCTCCGGGTCCTCCGATTCGACGACGGCGACCAGGTCGTCCTGCCCGGGGAACTCCTTCTTCAGCTCGAGGAAGTTCCGGTGGTAGGTCTTGTCCGATCCGACCAGCGCGTTGCGGTCCATGTCGAACTGCAGCCGCGCGACGGTGAACCAGACGCACACGCCGAAGAGGACGAACTGCGGCCAGAGGAACCAGCGCGGGTGGGCGAAGACCGCCGCCGCCAGCCGGCGCAGCAATCGGAGGATCAACGGGTCTTTCGTTTCGGACATCGCGGTCCGAGGACGCTACACCGCGGCCACGAAAACAGAAAGCTCCACGCGGACCTCACGAGCCGGCCGAGTTGGCTCAGGATAAAGGCCACCGGGAGGGGCAGTGGGCTGGGAGCCTGAGGGACCGTTGATCCAAGTTCGTGGTCACCGAAGGCCTGAACATGCGTTTGTCAGCGAAGCGGGAGTTCCTCGCGCGCATCCACGGCCGCCACCAGCGGGCGGCACGTCACCCAAGATGCGTCTTGCCACCTCCGCTCCGAGGACCCGGCATGGACCCGGGCATGGAAAAAGGGCGGCCGGCCCGAGCCGACCGCCCCGAGGACGAGCGACGGTCGCTCAAGGTTGGCGGAGGCGGAAGAAGCGGAGATCCTCGACCGCCACCTCCGCGACCCGTTCATCACCCTCGGTACGGTGCGGCACGGTCTGCCACGTCGCGGCTCCGTCGATCCGTGATGACTGCTCGAGGCGATGGTCAGGGTACGCCGCCGACCAAGAAAGGCGCACCTGTCCCCCGACCCGGACCGCTGATAGCCGCGGGGCCTCGGGCTGGACGGTGAACCGGCTCACCGGCACGGGAGTGCGGAGCAGCACATCCGGGCCCATCTGCGCCGCGGTATAGGCAGGGATGCCGTAGGTCGTCACGACCAAGCTTTGGGAAACGGCCTCGACCTCGAACTCGGTCCAGCCGTAGCTGAACACCGCCGTCGGCCCGCCGATGTCGAAGACCGCCGGGATCCCGGAGCCCTCGAACCCGATCGGCGAATAGCCCAGCGGGGTCACCTGGCCGTCGATGAGCGCCCCGAGGGCCGCGTTCTTCTGCGCCGGCGTCAGCAACGCGTCGAAGGCCGCGCGGTTCGGCAGCCCGAGGCCGGACAGGAACCGGCCCAGCACGGTGCCGTTCCCGTTCGGGAGGTCGGCGGCCAGATCGAGGACGGTGGGGCCGAACGGAGCGTCGAAGGCGATCGCGCCAGCGACGACCTCGAAAGCACCGACGGGGATCTGCGCGGTCCCGGGCCCGATCTGGTAGGACAGGTCGTTGATCACCGTGCCGTGGATGTCGGCCGCGACGAACACGGTGTTGCGGATCCGCTGCTCGCGGATGAATGAGAGGAGTTCCGTGCGCTCGGCCGAGTACCCTTCGTAACGGTCGCCCGCGGCGAGCACGCCGAGGTTCTGGACCGGCTCCGGCACCATCACGAACTTCCAGGCGACGCCGGACCTCTCGGCCGCCGAAAGATCGGCCTTGAGGGCGTCCAACTGCGCGCGCCCGAGCAAGGTGCGCCGCGGGAGCGGTTTGCCGGTGGCCGGATCGATGTCGAACGAGCGGGCGAGGAAGGCGCCGACCTGCTTGGCATCGGTGGGGTCCTGCGGGCCGGCCAGCTCCTGGTCGCGGAAGGAGCGCGCATCGAGCACGAAGATCGCGGCGTCGCGGCCGTAACGCTGCGCACGGTAGAGCCTCGGCTTGCCGTGGGTCCGGGGATCGGCCGGCGTGTCGTACGTCGTCGCGGTGACCGGGTTGTACTCGACGAAGGCCTGGACGCCGTCACGGTAGAGCGCCGAATCGTTGAGGAGGGCGCCGGTCTTGTCGAAACGCGGGTCGCTCCCCGCGGGGGCTCCGCCGGCGAAGTCATCGACGACCTCGTGGTCGTCGATGGTGGCGAAGACCGCGGTGCTGGCGCGGAGATCGGCGAACGAACGGAGACCCGACTGCGCGCCGAGCACCTCGTCGTGCTTCCGCCGGAACTGCTCCAGCGAGGTCGCACGGGGCTGGGGGACCGCCGGCGACGGATAGTCGGCATAGATGGTGTCGCCGAGGTTGACGAAGAAATCGAGCCGCCGGGCGGGCACGTTGGCGATGGCCGGGTAGGGCGCGAGCTCACCGCGGGCGTCGCCGCTGACGCCGAAACGGAGACCGGCGGACGTCCCGGCGGCCGCCGCCGTCCGGAACGTGCCGAACGCGACCTCGCCGGCGGCATCGGTCACGCGATAGTGGTGGCGCTGGCCCGGCTTGAGCCCGGCGATGCGCACCTTGACAGGCGCCTGCGGGACGCTGGGGGCCGCCTCCGCCGAAGCGACGACCACCGCGAGGTCGCTCGTCTCCCCGACCTCGAAACGGACCTTGCCGGCGACGGTGCTGCGGGCCCAAAGCACCACGGAATCCGTGCCGGCCTCGCCGGCCGCGACGCCGTTCGGAAGGCTGTTGGTCCGCGCGGGCTGACCGGACAGATCCAAGCCCGCGGCACCGCGCGCGAAGATGGCGCGCACTTCGGCGGCGGCGAGGGACCGGCGCCAGATGGCGACGTCGTCCACCGCGGCGTCGCGGATCCCCACCGCGTTGTTGTCGGTGTAGGCGCCGGCACCGTCCTGACCGATGTTGACCGCGAGGCCCGCGGGCGTGTCGATGGAATCGAGCGAGGCGGTGATCTCGTTGGTGCTGACCGCCGCGCCGTCGAGGTAGGTGACCGCGCCGTCCTGCCGGTCGAACACGGTGGCGACATGATGCCAGAGCCCGTCGCCCAAGGTGCCCGCCGGGCCGTCGTAGTCCTTGCGGGTGCGGCCGCCGGCGTCGCCGTCGCCGAGGTTCCATTGGAGACGGCCGTTGCCGCCGGTGGCGATGACCCATCCTTGGTTGCCGCCGCTGCGCCAATCTTTGTTGCCGACGAGCACCGGATCGCCGGTCCAGTTGGTGAAACGCGTCCAGAGGGAGACGGTGAAATCGGTGTCCCGCCCGAACTGGAGGTCCGACGGCGCGCCGAGCGTGACGTGGTTGAAGGAGGTGCCGTCCTTCAGCGAGGTGACCGCGATGGCCTGGCCGCTGCGGCCGGCGGTGAACCGGGCGTTCCCGATGCGGGTGCCATGGTTGCCGCGGCCGGAGCGGTCGGAGAGATCACCGTCGAACGGCAGCCACGCGACCAGACCGTCGTCGAGCCCTCGCTGCTGGACGTTGGCGCCGAAGCTGCCCTTGCTATGGATGGAGCGGATCTCGTCGACGGAGATCGCGCGGCGCCAGATCGCGACGTCATCGATGGTGCCGTCGGTGATGTCCACGGTGCCGTTGTCGGTGTAGGTGCCCGTGCCGTCCTGCCCGATGTTGGTGGGAAGTCCCGGGCTGATGGTGGTGCCGGTGGTCGGCAGCACCTGGCGGTTCTGCTCCCGGCCGTCGACGAAGCAGGTGGTCTCGCCGCCGCGCTGGAAAGTCACCGCCACGTGGTGCCAGCGTCCGTCGCCGACCAGTCCGGGACCGCTGTCGAAGTCGCGGCGTTCCCCGACCTGCTCGGCGTAGTTCCACTGGAACCGCCCGTCGGCGCCGGTGGCGAGGGCGTAGCCGACGTTCGCGCCGCTGTTCCAGTTCTTGTTGCCGATGAAGACGGGGTCGCGCCGCCAATCGGAGAACTTGACCCAGAACGAGAACGAGAAATCGGCGTCGACGCTGAACTCGAGGTCCGCCGCCTGTCCGAGGGTCACGTAGTTGAACTCGTTGAGCGCGCCCTTCTGCGAGAACCGCAGGGCCTTGCCCCCGATATGGCCCTCGACCAGTGTCGGGTTTCCGACCGCCGTGCCGTTGTTCCCGCGGCCCGAGGAATCCCGGAGGTCCTCGTCAAAGGTCAGGTGCGCGACGAGTCCTTGGCGGATGTCGTCGACGATGGAGAGCACCGCTTCGGGGCTGGTGACCGGCCTTCCATTGGCGCCGGTGACACGCACGGAGTACCGGCCCGCGTCGGCCGTCCGCACCCGCGGGATGAGCAGCACGGGGCCGGTCGCCGAAGAGACGGGCACGCCTTCCTTGAGCCATTGGTAGACGAGCGGTCTGGGGCCGACCGCGCGGACCTTGAACTCCGCCTTCGCGCCGACGGCGGCGGAGAGGCTGAGCGGCGCCTCGAGGATCGTCGGCGGCTGGGTGGTGTCGACGGTGACCTCGGCCGGGGCGCTGGCGAGGGTGGCGACCTGGTTCGAGACCACGCAGACGTACGAGCCCGCCTGCGCCGCCTGGATGTCCTCCAAGGCGAGGACGGCGTTGGTCGCGCCCGGGACCGGGGTGCCGTTGCGGCTCCACTGGAAACCGAAAGGCGATGTGCCGCGAGGGAGGACCCGGAGGGCGATCGTCTCGCCGGCGAAGGCCTCCTTGGACACAGGCTGCCGGGAGAAGGATGGGCCTTCGGGGACGGAGGCCACCGACGCGAGGCCCTTGCCGGCCCGGCCCGCCTCGAGGATCGCCCTGGCCTCGGCGGCCGTGATCACGCGGCGCCAGATGCCGACATCGTCGACCATCAGGTCCGAGATCCCGACGCTGTTGCCGTCGGAGTAACGGCCGGTGCCGTCCTGTCCGATGTTCACGGCCAGACCGGCGGCGGTGTCGACGTTGTTCGCGCTGGCCGAGACGTCGCGTTCGTCGACGACGGTGCCGTCGAGATACGTCACGACCTCACCGGCTCGGAGCACGGTCATGACGACATGGTGCCAACGGCCGTCGCCGAGGGTGCCCGCGGGACCGTCGTAATCCTTGCGCTGGCCCGGAGCACCGCCGTAGTTCCACTGGAGGCGCCCATCGGTGCCGGTCGCGATCATCCAGCCTTGGAACTGGCCGCTCAGCCAGTCCTTGTTGGAGATCAAGGGCGGATCGAAGGTCCAGTCGGCGAACTTCACCCAGAGGCTGACAGAGAAGTCCGTGCCGGTTCCGAAATCGAGGCCGGCAGGGTGCCCGAGCGTGACGTAGTTGAAGGATGAACCGTCCTTCTTGGAGGACAGTTGCACCGCTCCGTTGCCGACGACGCCGGGCCCGAAGGTGACGGTGCCGACGGCCGCGCCGTGGTGGGCCTTGCCGGAGGAATCCTCCAATGTGTTCTCGAAGGTGAGGTGCGTCACCAGTTGGTCGGTGATCGCGCCTGACACGGGGCCGGCGAGCAAGCCGGCCAACGCCAATGTGAATGCTGTTCGTCTCATAGGTCTTTTTCTCTGGGATGGATCAGGGGGAAAGCAGCTGTCAGCGCGGGGTCTCGAGCGGGACATCGCCGGTGTACCAGCGCCAATCCACGCCCTTGGTGTGGCGGACGGACGTGACGTGGCCGGCGACCCAGAGCGTCGCGCACTGGTCGTTGTGCCGGAACCACTCGGATTCCATGCGTTTTCCAGGGTAGAAGCCGGCCAGCTTGTACTTCCACTGGGTGAGGCATTCTTGGTAGCCGGGGAAGATGCCGAGGCTGTCCTCCGGGCCTTCCATGCGTTGTTCCGCGGAATCCTGCGCGAAGACGGTGGTGGCCGGGCTGGCGATGCCGGAGAGCCGCCGCGACCGGACAGGCTCGGCGGTGACGGGGTCGGCCGGTTGGAGCGCCACGAAGCGGTTGATCCCGTAGCTCGATTCCAACCAATACTCATGCGGGTAGGCGAGGCCGGTCTCGCGCCATTCATCCACGACCTTCGCCGAAGGGCACCGGAAGGTCCGCTTGGTGCCGGAGAAGTAGGGAAGATAAGCGACGCCCCAATAGGCGATCTGCACCTGGTTGGGGTTCGAGATGTCGAGCAGTTCGCGGCGCTGGGGCGTGAGGGTCCACTGCCCGTGGTTGGGCACCTGCGGGACGCGGTCGGGATCGAGGTAGTGGTGGAAGGCGTCCGAATTGTCCTGGGCGTACATCGTCGTGCCCAAAGAGATCTGGCGGAGATTGTTCAAGCAGGCGGCGTGCCGACCCTTCGCCTTCGCGCTCGCGAGCGCCGGCAAGAGCATCCCGGCGAGGATCGCGATGACGGCGATGACGACCAGCAGCTCGATCAGGGTGAACCCGTCCCGCCGCGGACGGGTCGCCTGGTGAAGTGTGGCTCGGCTTGCCATCCTTCTAATAAGACCGGGCCGGATGGCGGTTGCCGGACCGTCGGATCACGGTCCGGTGATGACGAGGCGCCTGTTGGGTGCCGGCCGGATCACGGAACGGAGGCTCCTCGGCCCGGCCCGTGCCTACGCGGGAGCAATCGCCACCGCGCAGTGCTTGTAGCTCGGCTGGCGTGAATGCGGGTCGAAGCTGGCGAAGGTGAGGCGGTTCACGGCGTCGTAGTGCATCGGGATGAACACCTGTCCCGGCCGCACCGTCGGCGTGACGAAAGCCGTCGCGGTGATCTCCGCGCGGCGCGAGCCCACGGTGACCCGGGAATGCGGCGCGATGCGCAGACGCCGCGCATCGTCCGGATGGATCTCCACGTAGCACGTCTCCGGGTAGAGCTTGCGCAGGACCGCCGATTTGCCGGTGCGCGTGTTCGTGTGCCACTGCGCCGAGGTGCCGCGCCCGGTGAGCAAGATGAACGGGAACGCCTCGTCGGTCGGTTCCGCCACCGGGCGCGGCAGGTCGAACAGGAACTTCGCCCGCCGGTCCGGCGTGAAGAAGAGGCCGTCGGCGAACAGGCGGCGCTCCCGCCCGGATCGATCCGTCTTCAGTGGACCGTTTTCAGCGGGCGTCGCGGCGCCACGAAGCCGTTGCGTGTCCCTCAATGGATCACTGACCACGGGATGCTGATCACTTTCCGCAAAGGGCCACTGGATCCCGCCGGCCTCGTCGAGATGCCGGAAATCGCGGATGCCGGTGATGTCACACGGCTGGCCGGCGCTGAGGCGCTTGAGGATCTGGAAGGCCGCCTCGGGCGAACTCCATTCCCGGAAGCGGTCGCCGCAGCCCCACGCCTCGGCGATGAGCTGGAAGATCGCGAAATCGCTCAACGCCTCGCCCGGCGCGCGGACCACTTTCTTCACGAGACCGAATCGGCGCTCGCTGTTGATGAGCGTGCCTTCCTTCTCGCCCCACCCGGCCGCGGGCAGCACCAGATCCGCGAGACGAGCGGTCTCGGTGGTCGGGTAGAGGTCCTGCACGACGAGAAAATCGAGCTGCTTGACCAGTTCGTTGAACCGGTCCTGGTGGATCCACGAGTGCGAGGAATTGGTCGCGATGATCCACAGGCCCTTGATCGCGCCGGACCCGATGCCGTCCACGATCTGGTCATAGGCCCAGGAGTTCTCGGACGGGATGGTCGCGACCGGCAGGCCGAGCGCATGGGCCACGGCTTCGCGGTGCTCCGGCCGGGTGAAGTCGCGTCCGCCGAGCAACGACGTGGCGTTGGCGAACAGGCGCGAGCCCATCGCGTTGCACTGGCCGGTGATGCTGTTGGCGCCGGTGCCGGGCCGTCCGATGTTCCCGGTCATCAGCGCGAGGTCGATGACGGCCTGGGCGGTGCGGGTGGATTCGTGGCCCTGGTTCACGCCCATGGTCCACCAGAAGCTCACGCGCTTGCCCTCGGCGATGAGGGCGACGCAACGGTCGAAATCCTCGCGCGGGAGGTCGGCCGCCTCGCAGGCGCGCTCCGGGGTGAACCCGGCGACGAATCTCGCGAAATCGTCGAACCCGCTCGTGTGGGCGTCCACGAACGCGCGGTCCACCGCGCCGCGGACGATGAGCGCCTGGGCGATGCCGTAGAGCAGCGTGAGGTCGGATTTCGGCGCGAGCGGCAGGTGCAGGGAGGCGTTCATCGCCGTCTCGGTGCGGCGCGGGTCGAGCACGATGATCGCGGGCTTGTGCGGGTTCCGCAGCACGCGCTGCCACATGATCGGATGCGCGATGCAGGGGTTCGCGCCGATGAAGACCAGGACATCCGACTCCTCGAAGTCCGCGTAGGTGTAGGGCGGCGCATCGAAGCCGAAGCTCTGCTTGTAGGCGACGTGCGCGGTGGCCATGCACTGGCGTGTGTTCGAATCGGCGTGCAGGCCGCCCATGCCGAACTTGAAGAGGGCGCCGACGAACGCCATCTCCTCGGTGCAGATCTGTCCCGTGCTGAGATAGGCGATGGAATGGGCGCCGTGCCGCGCCTGGATGCCCTTCATCCTTGAGACGAACGCGTCCATCGCCTCGGCCCAAGGGACCGGCCGGAGCACGCCGGTCGCGGGATCGCGCAGCAGCGGCGTGGTGGCGCGGTCCGGCGCGGCGAGCGGGGTGAGGGCTTCCCAGCCTTTCGGACAGGCCATGCCGAGGTTCACCGGATGATCCGGATCGGCGGTGAGGTTCACCGCTTGGCCGTCCTTCAGATGGATCTTCAGACCGCAGCCGGTGGAGCAGAAACCGCAGACCATGGTCGTGACGCCATCGGGTTTCATCCGCGCGGGCACCTGGCCGAGGCCGAAGTCGCCCGGCGCGCGCACCAGGTCCTCGGTGAGCGGGCCGGTCCACTGGCGGAGCAACGAATTGGCGGGGGATGGGGACATGCAGGCGGGCGTTCGGCGGCGTTGCAGTGTTCGGGCGGCTTGGGTCTGGAGCCTCGGGCTTCAGGTCTAAGGCATCGGGGGGTGCGGTTTGAAGGCCAAACGTGCCCGGCTTGAAAAGCCCATGCGATCACCGGACCGGTCCCGGGCGAGACCGCCTCGATCATCCGCTTGGAGCCACGCAATGAGCCGGGCGGCGGGTGCGGCCGCGAGGAGAGTGACGAAGGACAGGGAAGCTTGCGTTTTGCTCATGCTGCCCATTTGCCAGCAGCCCAGAAGCGCGCAAGCGAGCAAAGGGAACGGCTCGTCACAGCATCGTCTGCGCCCGCACCAGCTTGATGAACTCAATCGGCGTGAGGATGCGGACCCCAAACGGCTTGCCCAAGTCGAGCAGATCGCGGTCGTTGGTGACGAGCACGGCACCGGCTGCCAACGCCGCGGCAAGATAACGGTCGTCCTTCACGTCGCGACTGCGCTGCTTGCCAAGAGGAGCCGGCTCTACAAAGCGCGCGACGGTTCCAAGCCAGCTCAGAATCGGGCCCGAAGCAATCTGCGGGCGACATTCCGAGAGCACTTCTGGCACGCGCTGCCTGCATTCGCTCCACGTATCGACGGACAGGATGGCTTCGGCTTGCCCGAGAGCCACCAACTCCAACGCGTCCGCAGGGTTGCCACCCCAACCGATGGCGGAGACGAGGACACCACAATCAAAGACAACGGGAATCATGGACGGCCATTTGGGGCCGCCCGCTTCGTGTCGGCAGTCCGGCCCGTCTTCACTCGGCGTTCGATGTCCTGCTCGATTTCGGGAGTGATAGGGTCGCGGGGCAGCGCGGCCATGATGCCTTTAAAATGCTGGTAGCGTTCTGACATCTCCTCGCGCAGCAAGGCGCGCAGTCCGGCGCGGACCACATCGCTAGCGTTGCCGTAAAGCCCGGAACGCACCCGCTGCTCAATTTGGATGTCCAGCGCGGATGGAAGGGAAATGTTGCGCGTCTTCACCTTGGTCGGCATCGGGACGCTACCCCGCGACACCGCGTGAGTTTCCGAGGTAAACCGGCCTTTTTTAGCGGTGCGGACAACTATTCCGACTCCTTTTGCCTTCATGGGCGTCACCTTACAGGGTTGCCAAGGATTGGCAATCCTTGGCTGGCAACGGAGCGGCTGTCTTCCGGCGGCCGGCCCAAAGCGCGGCGCTGGCGACCCGGCGGCGCTCAGTCACAGACGCCCAGCGGTGGCGTTCGCGTTCGATGTCCTCGGCGACGGCCGCGGCGTCAGGGAGCAGCCCAAAGAAGGTGTCCCCATCGTCGGCGCGAACGAGTTCGCGGTGATGGGCAAACAGCATCTGGGGCGGGTTCCCCATCAGAAGCGCTGTGTCTTGGGGGTTGCGGTGCTTCGCCAGATGGGAGGAGGCGAAGGTGTGCCGCATCGCATTCTGCGGCCAGTCGACGAGCAACCCGGCGGCCCGGCGCAAGGCTGCCCATTTCTTTTGCCAGCCCACAGGCGGACGCTCCGCCCCGGCCTTGCGAGCCGCTGCCAGCCAAGCGCGCAGTTGCGGCGTCAGGTCGATAAGGCGACGCCGTCGCGTCTTGGCCTTCCTCGCGGTGATTTCGATGTGGTCGGCCGTCACGTCTTCCCACACGAGGCGTCGTGCTTCCTCCGGTCGCAAGCCGGCGAACAGACAGAGCGTCAACCATGCGAGCAGAGAAGGCATCTCCCGCTGGCAAGCGTTAAGCAACGCGCGGACTTGCGGAACGGTGACGATGCCAGGCGGTCGATTGCCGAGAATTGGGTTTTTCAACCCATCGGCCGGACTCTCGGCGAGGAATTTCCGCTTCACGGCGAACGTGAAGAATGTTCGGAGATCCCCAAGGTAGCTCTTGCGCGTCGCCGCAGCCCATCCGTTGCAGTGAAGGAACTCATGCACGTCGGCTGTGACGATTGCGCGGATGGGTCGCTCGCGGACCGCGGATGCCGCGAACCTCTCCAGCGTGGTGCGCAGCTTGCGAAGGGTCCGCGGGCGGAGGCCGCGGGTTTCCTTTTCCGCGAGGAAGGCTCGGAGGACCGCATCGAGCGAGGCGGATGGGCCGGCTCGCCCGTTGCGTTCCGCCATGTCCACCAAGTCGCGCAGGGAGAAGCCCAGTTTCCCGGCGCGGGCAATCAGGGAGAGGATCTCTGCCTTTTCGTGGACCGTGAGGCAGCCGGATTGCCGTGCCCAGTCCACGCCCATCCTCCGCACACCTTCCCGATGCGCGCGGTGGGATGCCTCCGCGCCGTCACGGGTCGGGAAGAATTTCCGGATCCGCCGGCCGTTCTCCGCTTTACCGATGTCCACGAGGTAGCGGGTCCGCCCGTGGTCGGTAGTTTTCCGGATGCTCATGATTCGCTGCCGTCCGCTGCCGTGGACGAGCGACCAACCCTGACCAAACCGGGGGAGTTCGGGTCAAATGGGCGGAAAGGCGGAATTCCGAGGAAAACCCAATGTCCGCTAGGGGTTTCCTAGCGGTTTGAAGGGGGAAAAGAAGTGGTCGGGACGACAGGATTTGAACCTGCGACATCTTGGTCCCAAACCAAGCGCTCTACCGGGCTGAGCCACGTCCCGAACCGTCATCACTCTCTACCGGCCGGCCTCGCGGAGCAAGCCTCTTGTCGAGCGCCGTCGCATGCGGTTCGCGACGCGGCGCCGTTGGCCGTCCCAGCCTGCGCAGGTACCGCGGGGATCCACTCCGGCGGGGTGATGCCCTCGGCGATGCGGCGCACGACGACGCCCGCGGCGACGAAGCCGAACGTCCCGGTCACGAACGACGCCGAGCCATAGCCCCGGTCACAGTTCAAGCGGCGCGATTCTCCCGGCCCGGCCACCACTTCGGCCGCGGCACACACCGAACCGTCCTCCTGGGGGAACACCGGCGGCTCGGACGACCACACGCAGTCCACCCCGAACTTCTTCTCTCCCCGCGGGAACCCGTGCGCTTGGCGGAGCCGCTTCCGGACGTCGCTGAGCAGGCGGTCGTGCGTCGCCCGCGACAGGTCGACGACGCGCACCTGGGTCGCATCCCGCCGTCCGCCCGCGCCGCCGCAGGACACGATGGGGATCCCTTTCTCGCGGCAGAGCGCGATCAGGCGGCACTTGTTCTGGACGCTATCGATGGCGTCGACCACGAAGTCCGGCAGGGTCTTGCCCGAGGCTCCGGGTTCCATGCCCGGGACCGGTGAATGGAGCAGACGTCCCGCGCTCTCCTCGGTGAAGAACTCCAGCAACGGCACCACGCGGCACCCGGGATGGATCCCGCGGACCCGTTCCGCGAGCACCTCGGCCTTCGGGCGACCCACGGTGGAATCCAGCGCGGGAAGCTGGCGGTTCACGTTGCTGACGCAGACCTCGTCGAGGTCCACCAACGTGAGCGCGCCGACCCCGCTGCGGGCCAATGCCTCGACCGTCCATGACCCCACGCCGCCGAGCCCGACCACGAGCACATGCGCGGCACCGAGCCGCTCGAGCCCGGTCTTGCCGTAGAGCCGCGCGATGCCGCCGAACCTGAAACTGTGGTCGCTCATCCGCCGCGAGCATAGCCGTAGCGCGGCCGCGTGTCAGCCGGCACGCGCCGGGGGGGGATCGGAAGTGGCGGACAATTTTTGCGGAGTCGGGCTCTGTTTCGCCCAGTCGGACTTGGTAGGGTACAAGGAGATGCCTTGGCGGTTGGCAGGAGGCGTCGCCTGCTGTTTCGCCGGCCTGCAATGCAGCAGAGCGCCATCTGCTCTGTGGAACCGATAGATCTAGAAAGCAGGAAAGCAGGAACGGAGCCGGCAAAGCTCTGGTTTTCCAGCCTTCCGGCTTCCCAGATTGTCTCTCCCCCGCCCCGTGTCCTCATCCGAGCCAGCGCGACTCCGCCCCGGCTGCCTTGTCCGCCACTTCTGGTCGCACCCGCGCCGGGGAGGTCCGCGGGGCGGTTCCCGGGCACCCGCATTGTCCCAACGCGGCACTTGACCCGTTTCCCGGCGGTTTCCTACTTTCCGCACTCTTTGCCGGGACGCCGACTCGCGTCGCCCCGGTATGTCCGAACGTCAGCCAAAAAGGAAACCATCGTGAACGTGTCCGTCGAAACTCTGGGTCCCTGCAAGAAACTGCTCCGCGTCGAGGTGCCGGTCGAGAAGGTGAATGCCGCCTTCGACGAGCTCACCGGCACGTTCCAGAAACAGGCCCAACTCCCCGGCTTCCGCCCGGGCAAGGCGCCCAAGCATCTCATCGTGAAGTCCTACGAGGGCCGCATCCACGAGGAGGCGCGCAAGAAGCTGTTCGAGGATTCCTACCGGCAGGCCGCCGCCGACCAGAAGCTCCGCGTGATCGTCACCATCGACGTCGAGGAGCAGTCCTTCGGCCGCGGCGTGCCGTTCGGCTACACCGTCACCCTCGAGCACGCGCCCGAGTTCGATCTCCCCAACTACCAGGGCCTCGCCGCCCAGCGCGAGACCACCCTCGCCTCCGACGCCGACGTCGACCGCGCGGTCAACATCCTCCGCGAGCAGCAGGTGAAGTACGACGACGTCACCCGCGCCGCGCAGACCGGCGACGCCGTGGTCGTCCACTACAAGGGCACCTGCGAGGGCAAGCCGCTCACCGATTTCAACCCGGCCGCCAAGGGCCTCACCGAGAAGCAGAACACCTGGCTGCTCATCGCCGAGAACTCCTTCATCCCCGGCTTCACCGAGCAGCTCGTCGGCGCCAGCGCCGGCGACAAGAAGACGGTCACCGTCGACTTCCAGAGCGAGTTCGTCATCAGCGAGGTCGCCGGCAAGCAGGGTGTCTTCGAGGTCGAGGTCACCGGCGTGAAGCAGAAGGTCCTGCCCGCGGTGGATGAGGACTTCGCCAAGAGCTTCGGTGCTCCCGACCTCACCGGCCTGCTCCAAGGCATCCGCCGCGACCTGCAGAACGAGCTCGATTTCCGCCAGAAGCGCGCCGTCCGCGACCAGCTCCTCAAGCAGCTGCTCGACCAGGTCAGCTTCGATCTGCCCGACAGCGTCGTCGCCAGCGAGACCAAGAACCTGGTCTACAACATCGTCAACGAGAACCAGCAGCGCGGCGTCGCCAAGGAGATCATCGAGACCAAGAAGGACGAGATCTTCCAGAGCGCCCAGGCCAGCGCCAAGGACCGCGTCAAGGCCGCGTTCATCCTCAACCGCATCGCCGAGATCGAGAAGATCTCCGTCGACCAGCGCGAGATGTCGCAGCGCATCGTCGCCCTCGCCCAGCAGAACAACCAGACGCCCGAGAAGATGGTCAAGGTGCTGCAGGAACGGAACGCGTTCCCCGAGATCCAGCAGGACATCCTCACCGGCAAGGTCCTCGACCTGATCGAGCTCAAGGCGACCATCGCCGACGTCGCCCCGGCTCCCGCGCCTGCTCCGGCGGCCTGAGCACCGGCTCCCCGGCATCTGTGGTGCGACCAGGCGGCCAGCGATGGCCGCCTGGTCCATTTCCGGCGACGGCGCGCGGGCCGGCGGCGGATCCGTGGTAACTTCTGGCGGGCGCGGGTGTCTTCACGGGCAGAACAAGCCGCCTTGCGATGATCCCTATCCGGGTCCAAGAGTCTGCCCCGTGACCACCTCCCGCGCCCCCCTCACGCCGGACCGACGCCCGATCGGCCTCGCCCGGGCGTCGCGTTGGGGGCTCTGGCTCTGGGTCGCGGCGACCCTCGCTGCCCGCGCCGCGGATCCCTCGGAAGCCCGCGGCCTCCTGCTCAAGGGAGAACACGCCAAAGTGGTCGAGATCGCGTCCAAGGCCCTGAAGGATCGCCAGCGCGACGAGGAATGGCCGCTGCTGCTCGGCCGCGCGTTGCTGACGACCGGCCGCTATCCCGAGGCCCGCGCCGCGATGACCAACGCCCTGGCGAAGGACTCCGACAGCATCCGCCTGCGCTGGCTCGCCCGTGAGGCCTTCCTCGCCGCCGGCGACGCCCGCGGCGCCGCCGCGGTGCTCGACGACATCAAGGAATCCATCACCTCGCGGGGCGGCGGCCTGCGCGACCCGGCGAGCATGGTCGCCTTCGGCCGCGCGGCGCTGCTGCTCGGGGCCGACCCCAAGGTGGTCCTCGACAAGATCTACGCCCCCGCCCAGAAGGCCGATCCCGACCTGCGCGACGTCTATCTGGCGCGCGGGGATCTCGCGCTGGAGAAGCACGACTTCGACCTCGCGGCCAAGGCTTTCGACGAAGGGGTCCGGAAACATCCCGAAGACCCCGACCTGCTCTTCGGACTGGCCAAGGCCCACTCCACCGGCGAACGCGAGGTCATGGGCGATTCTCTCGAAGCCGCTCTCAAGGCCGATCCCCGGCACATCCCCAGCCTCCTGCTCATCGCCGACAACCGCATCGACGCCGAGGACTACGACGGCGCGGCCAGACGCCTCGACGAGGTCGCCGCCGTGGACCCCTGGCAGCCCGACGCATGGTCCTATCGCGCCGTGCTCGCGCACCTCAAGAACGACACCGCCGCCGAGACCGCCGCCCGCGCGACCGCCCTCCGCTTCTGGACCGACAACCCACGCGTCGACCACCTCATCGGCCTCAAGCTCTCGCAGAAGTACCGCTTCGCCGAAGGCGCGGCGCACCAGCGCAAGGCCCTCGGAGCCGACCCTTCGTATCTCCCGGCGAAGGCGCAGCTCGCGAACGACCTGCTCCGCCTCGGCGACGAGGCCGAAGGATGGAAGCTCGCGCAGGAGGTGGAGCGCATCGACGGCTACGACGTGGCCGCCCACAACCTCGTGACGCTCCACGACACGATGGCCAAGTATGTCGCGCTCACCAACGCCCACTTCGTCGTGCGCATCAGCAGCCACGAAGCGGAGGTGTACGGCCCGCGCGTGCTCGCCCTCTTGGAGCGCGCCCGGACCAACCTATGCGCCAAGTACTCCATGGAACTGGAGTTGCCGACGCTCGTGGAGATCTTCGCGGAGCAGAAGGATTTCAGCGTCCGCACCTTCGGCATGCCCGACAACCCGGGCTACCTCGGCGTGTGCTTCGGCCGCGTCGTCACCGCCAACGGGCCGGCGGCGAACAAGACCGGCGCGGTCAACTGGGAGGCCGTCCTGTGGCACGAGTTCTGCCACGTGGTCACGCTCCAGAAGACCGCGAACCGCATGCCCCGCTGGCTGAGCGAAGGCATCTCGGTGTCCGAGGAGCTCCAGGCCGACGCATCGTGGGGACAGCGCATGACGCCCCGCTACCGCTCGATGGTCCTCGGCGGCGAGCTCACGCCGGTCTCGAAGCTCAGCGGCGCCTTCCTCGCGCCGAAGACGCCGTTCCATCTCCAGTTCGCCTATTTCGAATCCGCGCTGGTCGTGGATTTCTTGGTCGGCAAATCCGGCATCGGCGCGCTCAAGGACATCCTGGTCGATCTCCGCGACGGCGCGGACATCAACGCCGCGATCGCCAAGCACACGATGCCGATGGAGCGCTTCGAGAAGGAGTTCGCCGCCTTCGCCACCGACAAGGCGAAGCAGCTCGCGCCAGGATTGGAGTGGGAGAAACCCGCGCCGACGGTCGCCGAGAAGCTGAAGCCGGAGGCGATCCTGTCGGAGTTGTTCCCGGGCGGGCCGCTCAAGCGCCAGGCCAAGGAACCAGCGCTCTCCGAGACCGAACTGGAGAAGTGGGCGGCGGCGCGCCCGGACAATTTTTGGGCGCTCAACCAGGTCGCGCAACGTGCGGTCTCCGAGAAACGTTGGGCCGACGCCAAGGCCCCGTTGCAGAAGCTCGTCGACAAGTACCCCGGACAGGACGGCGCCGACAGCGCGTATCCGTTGCTGGCGTCGGTCCACCGCGCGCTGGGCGAGACCGACGCGGAGCGCGAGGTGTTGATGCGCCATGCCGAGCACGACGACGAGGCCACCGCGACGTACCTGCGCCTGATGGAGCTCGCATCCGTCGCGCAGGATTGGCCGACGGTGGTCCGCAGCGCGCAGCGCTTCCTCGCGATCAACCCTCTGGTCGCCCCGCCTTACCGCTATCTCGCCAAGGCCAGTGAAGCCGCCGGCGATGCCCCGACCGCCATCGCCGCCTACGCGACCTTGCTCAAGCTCGACCCACCGAACCCGTCCGACATCCACTACCAACTCGCACGGCTGCTGCGTCCGACCGACGTCGAAGCATCCCGTCGCCACGTCCTGCAGTCGCTCGAAGATGCCCCGCGCAACGGTGCCGCGCTGCGGTTGCTGCTCACGCTGCCGACCCGCTCCGTGCCGGCGGCGGCGCCCGCGCCTGGAGGCACGCCAAAACCGGGATCCATCGCCTTGTGATGAAGCTCCCCGCCCTCATCGCCTCGATCGCTGGCCGCCTCCGGAAAGAGGCCCTGCCTCCGTCGGGCGGGGGCGCGCTCCGGCACGACACGGTCCGAAGTCGCCGGGCGGTCGGGATCATCGGCCTGCTGCTCGCCGGCGGACTCGTTCTCGCGCAGCGGGGTGGCGGCGGTCGGGGCGGCCGCGGCGGCGGCGGCGGGTTCATGGGCGGCGGCGAGATCCAGGTGCCGGAGGACGTCCATACCGCGCGAGAGGTCGGCACGCGCAGCACCGGCACGCCGGTCTGGACCAACCCGCCTGCGTTCGGCCAGGACGTCTTCACCTTCGCACGCATCCGTTACGACAAGAACCCGAACGGCCATCAGTTCCGCGGCGGCGGCGGCTGGACCACCGACCTGCCCGACGCCGATCTCAACCTTCCCTATCGCGTCCAGCAGATGACCTCGATCCGGACGGACGCCGACGGGCGCCTGCTCCATCTCACCGATCCAGAACTGGTCCGCTATCCGTTCCTGTTCCTCTCGGCCGCCGGCAACCTCTACCTCACCCACCCCGAGACCGAAGCGCTCCGCAAGCACCTGCTCAACGGCGGATTCCTGCTGATGGACGATTTCTGGGGCGACAGCGAATGGGCCAACGCCGAGAACGTGTTCAAGGAGGTCTTTCCGGACCGGCGCTTCATCGAGTTGCCGCTGGACCATCCGCTCTACCACGGCGTCTTCGAGATCAAGGCGAAACACCAGAACGCGAACTCCATGCTCGGTGTCCGCAGCGAGCAGACCGGCGTGACCTGGGAGGACAACCACGACGGCGACGTCCGCACCGTCCACCACCGCGCCATCATCGACGACAAGGGCCGCCTGATGGTGCTCGCCCTGCACAACACCGACACCGCCGACGGGTGGGAACGCGAGGGCGAGAACGACTACTACTTCCACAACTTCTCCGAGAAGATCGCGTTCCCTCTCGGCATCAACATCATCTACCACGTGATGACCCACTGACCGGTATCCCCTCCGATGGACACGCCGCACCCACGTTCGCCGGATCGCGCCACGAAGGCGCCGGAGCCGTCGTCGATGGCGGGCAAGCTCGCGGGGATCCGCAGCCGGCTCGCCGCTGCGTCGCCTTGGAGGACCAGAAAAACCGCCATCCCGAGGAAGTGGAACGCACTCGCGCCACTGGCATCCCGCCTCGTGCTGGTGGTCGTCTGCATCTCCTTCAGCTTCCTCGTGCTCGGCCAACGGCGGTTCCGGAGCGGCTGGGGCGAGACCTTCATCGGTGAGACCGAGCGCACGGCCCGCGAGGTGAGATCGCACAGCACCGGCACCCCCGTCTGGACCAACCCACCGGCCTTCTCGACCGACGTCTTCACCTTTGCCCGCATCCGCCGCGACAGCGGCGGGTTCAGCCGCGGAGCGCCTTGGTCGACCGACGCCCCGGACAGCGATCTCAACCTCTCCTACCGGCTGCAGCAGTTGACCTCGATGAAGGTCGACCCGGACGGTCGTTTCCTCCGGCTCACCGATCCCGATCTTCCCCGCTATCCGTTCATCTACATGGTCGAGCCCGGCAGCCTCTACCTGAGCGAGCCCGAGATCGCCGCGCTGAGAAAGTACCTGCTCAACGGCGGGTTCCTGATGCTCGACGATTTCTGGGGCGACAGCGAATGGGACAATGCCGAGGACGTGCTCAAGCGCGTGCTGCCCGAGCGCAGCTTCGTCGAGTTGTCGCTCGACCACCCGATCTACCACGGCGTGTTCGAGATCAAGTCCAAGGGCCAGGTCCCCAACATCCGCACCGGCGAGATGAGCCAGTACACCGGCGTCACCTACGAGGAGAACCACGACGGCGACACCCGGACCGTCCATCACCGCGCCCTCTTCGACGAGAAGGGCCGCATGATGGTCATCGCCACCCACAACACCGACAACGGCGACGGCTGGGAACGCGAGGGCGAGAGCGACTTCTTCTTCCGCAACTTCTCCGAGAAGATCTCCTATCCGCTCGGCATCAACATCATCTACTACGCGATGACCCACTGAATGAGCACTCCCACGCCCCCCGTCCTTCCGGCTGATACCGCCGAGCCGCCGCCTTCTTCCGTCACCGCGGACGCCACCGCGGCACCGACCGACCAGGAGATCTTCGACCGGCTCGCCACCGGCCGCGCGCGGATCGAAGCCGAGCTGGCCAAAGCCATCGTCGGCCAACGCGAGGTGATCGACCAGATCCTCATCGCGCTCTTCGCGGGCGGCCATTGCCTCATCACCGGTGCGCCCGGTCTGGCGAAGACGCTGCTGGTGAAGTCCATCGCGCAGGTCTTCCACCTGAAGTTCTCGCGCATCCAGTTCACGCCGGACCTGATGCCCGCGGACATCACCGGCACCGAGATCCTCCAGACCGCGGGCGACGAGCGGCGGATGCGGTTCGTGCCCGGCCCGGTCTTCGCGAACCTGCTGCTCGCCGACGAGATCAACCGCACGCCGCCCAAGACCCAGGCCGCGCTGCTGGAGGCGATGCAGGAGCACCAGGTCACCGCGGCCGGCGTGCGCCACGCGCTGGAGGAACCGTTCTTCGTGCTCGCCACGCAGAACCCCATCGAGATGGAAGGCACCTATCCGTTGCCCGAGGCGCAGCTCGACCGCTTCATGTTCAACGTGGTGATGGATTACCTGCCCGAGGCCGACGAGGTCCAGGTCGTCACCCGCACCACCGGCGGACGCGCCGCGCCCATCGAACCGCTCTTCACCGGCGACGACGTGCTGCGCTTCCACCAGCTCGTCCGGCAGGTGCCCATCGCCGAGGAGCTCGTCCGCTACGCCGTCCGGCTCGCCGCCGCGTCGCGCCCGCGCCAGACCGGTGCACCGGACTTCATCGACCAATGGGTCACCTGGGGCGCCGGCACGCGCGCCGGGCAGTTCCTCGTGCTCGGCGCCAAGGCCCGCGCGCTGCTGCAGGGCCGCGCCCACGTCACCGTGGACGACATCCGCGCGCTCGCCTTCCCGACATTGCGCCACCGCGTGCTGCTCAACTACCGCGCCGAAGCCGAAGGCATCCGCGTCGAGACCGTCATCACCAAGCTGCTCGAAGCGGTGAAGGCGCCGGAGGTCGGATGAAGGCTCCCGCCTCCAACCCGTCCCTGCCGTCCGCCTCGCTCATCGGCACGCAGGCGCTGATGGGCATCCGCGACCTCGAGTTGCGGGCGCGCCCCCGCCGTAGCGCAGAGTTGCACTCTGCTGTATCGCAGGTTTGCAACCTGCGGGGCGTCGAAGTGACCCGAGCGTTTCTGAAGTTCCAACGCCCTGCCGAGTGCAACTCGGCGATACAGCAGATTGAAGATCTGCGCTACGGCCGATGACCGCAGCCTCCGATCTGTTCCTCCCGTCCGCCTCGGTCATCGGCACGCAGGTGTTGATGGGCATCCGCGACCTCGAGTTGCGGGCACGCCCCCGCCGTAGCGCAGAGTTGCACTCTGCTGTATCGCAGGTTTGCAACCTGCTGGGCGTCGAAGTGGCCCTAGCGCTTCTGAAGTTCCAAAGCCCTGCCGAGTGCAACTCGGCGACACCGCAGATTAAATTTCTGCGCTACTTCACTTCGCCGCGCCACGCGCTGCTCCAGCGCCATTCTTCCGGCGCTCTGCATAGACCGGCCACGTCCGGATTCCTCACCGTGTAACCACAGCACCGCGCATGTTCCCGTTCATCCCGAATCCAATGGTCGAAGGACTCCGGCTGCCAGAACGACTCGCCGGTTCGACCGAGCAGTCGGTTGGCTTCGCGGGAGATGAACCGTTTCCAGCTTTGGACGATGGAACTCAGCGTGTGGTTGGGGGTCGGCCAAAGGACGGCGTGGACATGGTTCGGCATCACCACCCACGCTCCGAGATGATACCTCTGGCCGTCGAAGTGCCTGAGCGCGTTTGCAGTGAGTCCGGCGATCTCCGGGCGACCCAACCAGCATTCACCGACGCCGGTGTCCAGATACCGTTCCATTTTCCGGCGATAGTCGCGCTCGATGGCTTCGGCATCCTCTTCGATTCTGACGGCCGGGCCATGCTTCTTGGCCGCCTCTTGTTGAGCGGCCAAACGCCTCGATCGTTTGGCGCGTTCGCCCTGGAGGTTCAGCAGCACTTCCTTCGGCAGCGAATCGATCAGCCGGAAGGTGATGAAGTAGGCCGCCCCTTCACGCTTCACGTGGGGCAGATACCCGCGTGTGTGGATGCCAGAACGAAGCGGACCGGCCGCCGTCGGCTTCACGCCCGTGGCGCGCAGTTCATACCGCACACGATCAAGCCGGGGAGCGGGGTCGACGGGAAGCATGGCAAAGGGAATATCCGGTCGTTCACAGGTCGGCAACGGCGCGGCCGTAGCGCAGAGTCGCACGCTGCCGTACCGCCGACTTGCAGTCGGCAGGGCCGCCGGGAAACCACGGACGCGTCCTTCGCTTCAACGCTCCGCAGGTTGCAAACCTGCGATACAGCAGATTGAAAATCTGCGCCACAGCCGATGACCGCCACCGCCTCCGATTCCTCCCTGCCTTCCGCCTCGCTCATCAGCACGCAGGCGCTGATGGGCATCCGCGACCTCGAGTTGCGGGCGCGCCGCC
>CAIWVP010000177.1 GCA_903916195.1 uncultured Verrucomicrobiota bacterium
CCACCCCCTTGTGCGGGCCGTGGGGCTTGCCATCGATGACCAGCGAGCACGTGCCGCAGATGCCCTCGCGGCAGTCGTGGTCGAAGGCGATGGGCTCCTCGCCGCCCCCCGCGAGCTGCTCGTTCATGACGTCGAGCATCTCGAGGAACGACATGCTCGGGTTCAGCTCGGGAGATTGGTACGTCTTGAACTCGCCGGACGCGTCCCGGTTCTTCTGCCGCCAGACCTTCAGCTTGACCTTCATTGTGTCGGGGAAATCAGGTTGGGTTTGAGGCTCACTTGTAGCTCCGCGTGCTCATCTTCACCTCTTCGTAGACGAGCGGTTCCTTGTTCAGCACGGGCGCCTTGCCTTCGCCGGCGAACTCCCACGCCGCCACGAAAGCGAACTCGTCGTCGCGGCGCTTCACGTCGCCGGGGTTCACCAAGCCGTCCTGCACCTCCTTGTCCTCCTTGGTGTACTGGTACTCCTCGCGGAAATGGCCGCCGCAGCTCTCCTCGCGCATCAGCGCGTCGCGGCACATCAGCTCGCCGAGCTCGATGAAGTCGCCGATGCGGCCGGCCTGCTCGAGCGATTGGTTCCACTCGGTGGCGGCGCCGAGCACGTTGACGCCGGCCCGGTACTCCTCGCGAAGCGCGCTGAGGTGCTGGATGCCCTGCTCGAGCCCGGCCTTGGTGCGCGCCATGCCGCAATGGTCCCACATGATCTTGCCCAGCTGCTTGTGGAAGCTGCCCGGGGTTCGCTTGCCCTTGGAGGCGAGGAAGCTCCTGGTCTGGCCCTGCACGTTCTCCTCGGCCTGCTTGAAGGCCGGTGTGTCGGTCGCCGGCCGCTGGTCCGGCTTCACTCCGGCAAGGTAGGTCGCGATGGTCGCGGGCAGCACGAAGTAGCCGTCGGCCAAGCCTTGCATCAGCGCCGAGGCACCGAGACGGTTCGCGCCGTGGTCGGAGAAGTTCGCCTCGCCGAGCACGAACAGGCCCGGGACGTTGGACATCAGGTTGTAGTCCACCCACAGGCCGCCCATCGTGTAGTGCACCGCCGGATAGATGCGCATCGGCGTCTTGTAGGCCGATTCGTCGGTGATCTCGTGGTACATGGCGAACAGGTTGCCGTAGCGCTCACGGATCTTGTCCTCGCCGAGGCGCTGGATGGCCGCCGAGAAATCGAGGTACACGCCGAGGCCGGTCTCGCCGATGCCGCGGCCCTCGTCGCACATGTACTTCGCGGCGCGCGACGCGATGTCGCGGGGGGCGAGGTTGCCGAAGGCGCCGTACATCCGCTCGAGATAATAGTCGCGGTCGGCTTCTGCGATGTCGGCAGGAGGCTTCTTGCAGTCTTCCTTGCGCTTCGGGACCCAGATGCGGCCGTCGTTGCGCAGCGATTCCGACATCAGCGTCAGCTTCGACTGGTAATCGCCGGACACCGGGATGCAGGTCGGATGGATCTGCGTGTAGCACGGGTTGGCGAAGCAGGCGCCGCGCTTGTGGGCGCGCCAGCTGGCCGTGACGTTCGAGCCCCGGGCGTAGGTGGAGAGGTTGTAGACGTTGCCGTAGCCGCCGGTGGCGAGCACGACGGCGTCGGCGTTGTGCCGCGTGACCGCGCCGGTCTGGAGATCACGGACGATGATGCCCTTGGCGTGGCCGTCGACGACCACGAGGTCGAGCATCTCGGCGTGCGTGTGGGACTTCACGCCGCCGTTGCCGATCATCTTGTTCAGCGCGGAATACGCGCCCAAGAGCAGCTGCTGACCGGTCTGGCCGCGGGCGTAGAACGTGCGCGAGACCTGGGCGCCGCCGAAGGACCGGTTGTCGAGCAGACCGCCGTACTCACGGGCGAAGGGCACGCCTTGGGCCGCGCACTGGTCGATGATGTTGACCGACACCTCGGCGAGCCGGTGGACGTTCGACTCGCGGGCACGGAAATCACCGCCCTTGATCGTGTCGTAGAACAGGCGGTGCACCGAATCGCCGTCGTTCTGGTAGTTCTTCGCGGCATTGATGCCGCCTTGTGCGGCGACGGAATGGGCGCGACGGGGCGAATCGTGGAAGACGAAGTTGTGCACCTCGTAGCCGAGCTCGGCGAGCGTGGCCGAGGCGCTGGCTCCCGCGAGCCCGGCGCCGACGACGATCACCTTGTACTTCCGCTTGTTCGCCGGGTTGATGAGCTTCGAGCTGAACTTGTGGTGCTCCCACTTGTGGTCCAGCGGACCGGACGGAATGTTGGAGTTGAGCGTGGCCATGTTACTTCGCGCCTCCTTTCAGGGCCTTCACGGCGCCCGGGGCGTCCGGGACGATCCCGGCCTTCACGCGGTCCGCGTAGGCTTTGCCGTGTCGGAAGACGAGCACCGAGACCGGGATCGACGCGTATCCGATGAAGATCGCGAGGCTCGCGGCCTTGGCGAACGCCCCGATGCGCGGGCCCCAGACGTGGTCCTTCAGGCCGAGCGATTGGAACATCGCCGCGAGCCCGTGGCCGAGGTGGACGCTGAGCAGGCCCACCGCCACGAGGTAGAACAGAGCGACATACCACACACTGAACCCGCAGACGATCATCGCGTAGATGTCCGGATGGCCGCTGTTCGGCTCATAGAGCTCGTCGAAGTCGAAGCCCGCGCCGTTGATGGAATCGACGACCGCGGTGAAGTGGAGAAGGTGGTAGACGATGAAGGCGAGGACGATCAGGCCCGACATCAGCATCGTCCGCGACGCGATGGAGGCCCCGAGGTCCTTGGTCTTCCCGGCATAAGGCTGCGGCCGGGCGGCCTTGTTCTGCGCGCTGAGCGTCACCGCGGAGGCGACGTGCAACACCACCATCGCGAGCAGCCCGATCCGCGCCGGCCAGAGGATCTCCGGCGTGGTCTTCAAGAAGTGGCCGTACCGGTTGATCGCCTCCGGCGGCAGGAAGAACTGGAGGTTGCCGACCATGTGCCCGGTCACGAAGAGGAAGAGGCCCGCTCCCGTGAGGGCCATGATGTACTTCTTCCCCAGGGAAGATCGCCAGATGCTTTGCAACAGGTTCATGGACACGTGCCCGGGAGCATCACTGGACGCCCTCCGAGTCAAACCATCTAATGGGCGAAAAGGACGAACGTCAACGCATGAGCGGAAATTTGAGGCGTCATCCCGGAGAAGTTCCGCTAATGCCGGTCATCAGCAGACGCCCAGGCAACTCGGTGAGCGCGGCCATCCGGTCCGGTCCCGAGGCCTCGCGACGGTCGACCAACAGCGCCTGCCAGCCCGCCGATCGGGCGCCGTCGAGGTCTTCGCGGAAGCTGTCCCCGACATGCATCAAGGCCGACGACGGCAACCCGAGCCGGTCGGCGGCATGGACGAAGATCTCCCGCGACGGCTTGTGGGCACCGATCTCGGCGGAGGCGACCACGAACTCGAAGCGGTCGGCCAAGCCGAGGCGGCCGAGCAGCGGCCGCAAACGCCCGTCCCAGTTCGACACGACCGCGATCCGCAGTCCGCGGGCGGCGAGGACCTCCAGGCACGGCACCACATCGGGGAAGACCCTCCACGCATCCGGTTCGGTGAACCGATGCCACAGCGCCCCGAACAGATCCGGATCCGCGGCCCGCCCGGTCAGTCCGGAGAACGTCGCCCGCACCAGGTCCATCCAAGCGCGGCGGGAATAGTCGAAGCCGTCTCCTTGATGAGCCGTCCGCCACGCGGCACGAAAACGCGCGTCGAGCCCATCGGCGTCCAGGGCACCGACCCCGAGACGGCCCGCGACCTCGGCGTAGACACCGCCCACCGAAGGCCACGGCTCGATGAGCGTGCCGCCGACATCGAAGGTCACTGCGCGGACCTCGGTGCCTGCGGTCCGGCTCATCGCACGCTCACCCGCAGATAGCCCGCCGCATCCGACACCGGGACCTGCTTGAAGCTGAACTTCCCGGGCGAATTGGTCGCGAACGTCGCGGCGACCGCCGCCCACGGCCCCGTGGGGGAGACGGAGCGCTCCAGGCCCACGAGCACCGGCACGCCCGTCACCTGGAAATCGAGGCGAAGGTTGCCGTTCGGCCCGAGCACGACCGCGCTGGGCCCGACCGTCACCGCGATGGGCGGGACGGTCGTGGTGGTGGCCAGGACCCACGGACCGGCGGCGTAGGTGTGGGCACCGACCTTCGGCGCGACCCGCAGCGCAAAATCGCCGGCGACCAGGGGTGTCAGCTCGAAAACCGGTTCCGGGACCGTCGAGGCCTTGATGTCGGTGAGTTGCTCGACCCCCGTGAACCGCACGTCGTCGAAATAGAAACCGCTCGCGAAGTTCGTCCCGGGGAAATAGGTCGATCCGTTGCCCTTCACCACGGAATAGACGAACCGCACGCTCATCTCCTGGCCTGCGAAGGGCGCGAGCGCGACGTAACGGGCGGAAAACCGGTCCTCGATGGTCCCCCCGTTGTTCACGACGCGGCCGAACTGCTCCCAGACCGTGACCCACGACGTCCCGTAGTTGGTCGAGACCTGGACGCTGGCGACCTGGTTCGTGGTCGCGGACCCGAGGCGGGTCGCGAAGCTCAACGTCCCGCCGGGCGTCGAGCGGATACGGGGGACGAACGTGAGCGACTCAGGCTCGGGCGTCTGGGTCGCCAGATGATAGCTCGCGAGACCGGTCGCCCGGCTTTCTGTCGAGACCACCCGATAGCCCGGGGTGACCGACGCGACAAAATCGTCCGCGCCCGATTCCGCGCCGAACACCGCCGTCAGCGGCACACGCCGCGCATATTCCCAGACATAGGCCGTGGCGCCCGGCACGGACGTCGCCGCGTAGGTGTTCGGCCCGCCGAGAAACGCCGCGCCCGGGCCGGCCACGACCGGAGGCACGTAGGCCATCCGGAGGTCCAGCTTCACGTTGGCACCGCCGGCCACCGTGACCTCCTTCGGAGCCGGCGAGAACCCCGTGCCGCTGAATCGGACGAGGTGCGGACCGTCCCCGGACGGCACCGCGTAGCCGCCGGACGCCGTGGTGACGGCGAACGAATCGCCGTCCGACACCTCGACCGTGATCCCGCCCACGCCTTCGCCGATGTCGTAGAACTGGTTCCCGTTCAAGTCATAGTACGCCACGCCCGTGACCAGCGGCGGCAGATCCGAGCGCGAGCCGAAATCGAGCGTGACCACCTGCGGACCGACCGTGTTCGTCTCGCCGGGCCGGACCACCGTGCGGGAACCCTCGATGACGCCGATGCCGACCTCGCGGAACACCGGGTTGTGGTTGCTGACGCGGTGGCCGACACCGACCTGGACGCCACCGGGGCCGAAGCCCCAGTCCACCTCGAACCCGGCGTGTCCGTAGTCGACCGACCTCGCGTAGGCGAAAACGCTCTCTCCGCCCGCGGCCGCGGGATACCCGGACCGCTGGAAACGATCCCCCGTCGTGTTCACGATGTTCGTCGAACCGGCCGGATCCGTCTCCTCGTGGGCCTGGATCGCGTTGTTGAACATCCACGCGGTGTGGCCGCGGGCCATCTCGGACAAGCGCGGCTCAAATGCGAGCGGTTGCGCCGGCACCAAGGCCGCGAGATCCGTGCGCAGCTTCGCGAGGTCGACGCCGAAGATCCCGTAGGTCTCGACGATGTCCGGGTCCTTCGTCGCGGCAAGGCGTTCGCCTTCCGCCTTCGGATCGGCCCGCGTGCGGTTGACGAGCTCCAGATACATCTGCTCCTCATCGGTCGGGTCGCCGATCAGGTACCGGTCGCCACCCGAAGCCGGCGCGGCATGTCCGTTCGCGGTGGGGGCCATCTGGAGAAAGACCGGCGGCAAAGGCGGCGCGTGGAGATCGGCGAGCGCGCCCGGGGCCCCGGCGACGGCAAAAGCGAAGAGGATATGACGGATCTTCATCGTCCCGCATCTCTTAGACGAACGCCCGGCCACCGGGCGAGCGCAAAGACCCGGCCCCGGGATCAGCGAGGCGTTTCGCCGACCACCGCCGCAAGGTCCTCGGAGGTCCAGTTCTGCCGGACCGCCTCGAGCGCATCGGCCGCCCGGCCATGTTGCCAGACCGCGTAACGGATCGCGAGGAGCGGATCACGGAGGCACGACGGTTGCGCCAAGAGTCCGGCGAGGAAGCCGGCGAGCACGTCGCCGCTCCCGCCTTGTGCCAAGCCGGGATTGCCGCTCGGGTTCACGAAGACGGGGTCCTCCTGCCCGGGACCGGCGACGAGGGTCTGGTGACCCTTCAGCACGACATGGCATCCGCCCACCGCGGCCGCGGCAGCCCGGAGAACCTCCGGACGCCCTGCCGCAGCCGGACCGTCCCCGATGATCCGCTTCGCCTCGCCGGGATGCGGCGTGATGACACGGAGGGCGCCCGTCAGAACGGGGCCGTTGCGCCGCACGTCCTCCGCCAACCAATCGAGAGCGCTCGCATCCGCGACCATCGGGACCGGCAGATCCCGCCACCAGGCGACCACCTGGGCGCGTAGCCACGCCGGGACATCGGCTCCGGCGAGACCGGGCCCGACCAGCAACGCCGAGATCTTTTCCGGCAACGCGACCGACCCGCTCCAAGCCTTCACCATCGGAGCGCACATCTGCGATGCGACCGGCACATAGGCATCCGGCGACGTCACCACGGTCACCAAGCCGGGACGGGTGCCGCCGGCACCGCGCGCAGCGAGCACCGCGGATCCGTGGTGGCCGGAGCTGCCCGCGATGATCACGAGATGCCCGAAACTGCCTTTGTGCGAGACCACCGACCGGGCAGGAGGGAATCCCGCGAAATCCTCCGGCATCGTCCACATCGTGCCGGACCCGGGACCGGCCCCCGGGAGGGCTTCCGGCCAGGCCGACAACCCGATGTCCGTCGCGACCTCCAACCGGCCGACATGCTCCCACGCCCCTTCTCGCAGGAGGCCTTGCTTCGGCGCACCGATGGTGAGCGTCACTGTCGCACGGACCGCGCCACCGCGCGGCCTCCCGGTGTCGGCATCCAGACCGGACGGGATGTCGACCGCAAGGACCGGGACATCGGAGGCATTGACGGCGGCGAACAACTGGATCCACTCGGGCGAAAGGTCGCGGTCGAGGCCGGTGCCGAAGAGCCCGTCCACGATGAGGACGGGGCGCCGGGGGGAAGCGATCTGGGCGGCGAGGTCCGAAAAGGCGTGGGCCGGGTTGAAGACGTTGATCGGCTTGAGGTCGCGGTCGGCGACCAGGGGTGCCGCGGCACGGACATCGTCTCCGTTGTGCCCGCGGCCGGCGAGCATCACCACGCGGTCGCCGGCGCGCGACATCGCGCGGATCTTCGACGCGACGCGTTCACCGACGCGTGCGATCACGTCCTTTTCCCGGGCACCCGCGGCCCAGGAGGCGTTCTCCCAAGCGCGCATCTGTCCGGCGGTGAGGACGGGGACGGGCATGTTCTTCTATGGGTGCGGATGAGGACCGGTGCGCGGGCAACCTTGATGCGCCGAGGCGGCCCCGACAGGACCGTTTTCGCGGCAGCGCACGTGGAGCGCAAGCAACGGTTCAGTGGACGGCGAGCTCCTGCCGGATGCCGAACTTGTCGACGCGTTTGCGCAACGTGGCGCGGGTGATGCCGAGCAGCTTGGCCGCCTGGACCTGGTTGCCCTTCGTCTCCTTGAGCGCCTCGATCACCAGTTCTCGTTCGACCGCCGGGAGGACCTTGAGCTTGGGGTCGGCGCGGGCGAAGCGGAAGAGCGCCCGGGCGATCCCGGGAAGATCGAGCGGGGCCGACGGGGTCGAGGACGCTGCCGGCGCCGGTGCCGATGGCGATGTCTCCATGGCGGCGGGGCGGGCTGCCAGCGTCGCGGCCATCACCTCCATCGGAAGGTCGGCGGGAAGGATCGCCGCCCCCTTGGCCACCACCATCGCGCGGCGAAGGACGTTCTCGAGCTCCCGGACGTTTCCCGGCCAATGGTAGGCCTCCAGCGAAGAGAGCGTGGCTTGCCCCATGGACTTCGGCTTGCCGCCCGGCCCGGCGAGCTTGCGCAGGAAATAATCCACCAGGAGCCGGATGTCGTCCCGCCGTTCGCGGAGCGGAGGCAGTTGGATGCGGACGACGTTCAACCGGTAGAAGAGGTCCTCGCGGAACTGCTTCGCGGCGACGGCCTCCTCGAGCGGTTTGTTGGTCGCGGCGATCACCCGGACATCGGCCTTGATGGTCTCGTTGCCGCCGACGCGCTCGAACGTGCCGTTCTGCAGCACCCGGAGGATCTTCGTCTGCGTGGTCGGCGACATGTCGCCGATCTCGTCCAGGAAAAGCGTGCCCTTGTCGCACTGCTCGAACTTGCCGATCCGCTGCATCGCGGCACCGGTGAAAGCCCCCTTCTCGTGGCCGAAGAGCTCGGATTCGAGCAGGTTCTCGGGGATCGCGGCGCAGTTGATCGCGAGGAACGCCCGGTCCACCCGGCGACTGTGATGGTAGATCGCGCGGGCCACCAGCTCCTTGCCCGTGCCGCTCTCACCGGTGATGAGCACCGTCGCGTCCGTCGCCGCGGTCTGGCCGACGAGCTTGAAGACCTCCTGCATGCGCTCGCTGCGACCGATGACACCGACGTCGTAGTCCTCCGCCTCGAGCATCGGCTGGAGCGAGACCGCCTGCTTCATGTCGCGGGCGGCCTTGAGCGCGTTGGCGACGAGCACCTTGAGCTTCGGCACGTCGAACGGCTTCAGCAGATAGTCGTAGGCGCCGAGCTTCATCGCCTCGATGGCGGTCTGCGTCGTGCCATAGGCCGTCATGAGGATGACGGGGAGCTTCGGGTCGAGCTGCCGGATGCGACGGAGCGTCTCGAGCCCGTTGAGCCCGGCCATGCGGATGTCGGACAGCACCAGGTCGGGCTTGATCTTGGGGATGAGCCGGAGGCCCTCTTCGCCGCTCGAGGCCGTGTGGAGCTCCAGCTCCGGGGAATCGAAGATGCGGCGGAAGGAATATTGGACGTCGACCTCGTCGTCGATCAGCAGGAGTTTGTCCATCGTTCGCTCCCATTGTAGTGCCGGACCGGGGTCTTGCCAACACCCCCGATGGCTCCGGGATGCGGGCCGGGCCGTCGCAGAAGATTTTTGTGGCAATGGAAGGCTCATTTGCTACTTTGCGCGGCCTTCGTTCCGGCCGGACATCCTCGGGGATGTGCTGTCGGCCAAGAAAACCAGCATCCGGCTCGGGAAAACACTGTGAGCGCCAACAAAAATTCGGCCAAGAAACCGGCCCCGAAGACCCCCTTGGTCCACGGCAAGAGCGTGGGCTCGGCGAGCGCTGCATCCATCTTGGGCCGCCCGCTGGCGAAGAACTCGAAGACCGGGGCCAACAACATGAGTTGGATGCCGGTCAACAAGATCAAGCCCGAGTGGCAGAAGTTCTACCAGAACCTGCTCGACTTGCACGGCCGCCTCCGCGACCAGATGAGCGGGCTGGCCAAGGAATCCCAGTCCCAGATGGAGAGCTATAGCCTCCACATGGGCGATTCCGGCACCGACAATTTCGACCGCGATTTCGCCCTCAGCATGCTCTCGTCCGACCAGGACGCGGTGTATGAGATCGAGGAGGCGTTGAAACGCATCGAGAAGGACACCTACGGCGTCTGCGAGCTCACGCAGAAGGTCATCCCGAAAGCTCGGCTCGAAGCGATCCCCTGGGCCCGCTTCACAGTCGAGGCCCAAGCCCAGCTGGAGAAGGAAGGTGCCCTCAAGCAACGTCGTCTCGGTGCCCTCGGCACCGTGGATGCCGCCGGCGGCTCGGAAGCCGACGATGGCGACGACGAGCCGGACGAGAAGCCCTCAGCCAAAGAGAAGGAATAAGGATTTATGCCCCGCGAAGTCGTTACCATCGAGTGCACGGAAGCGCGCAAGGAAGGCAAGCCGCCCTCCCGCTACCAGACCACCCGCAACAAGAAGCTGCAGACCGAGAAGGTCGAGAAGAAGAAGTTCAATCCCTTCCTCCGCCGTCACACCCTGCACCGCGAAATCAAGTAAGCCATGCCCCGCAAGACCAAACTCGAGGACAAGAAGAAGCGCCGCAATTCGTCCTCGCGCACCCCGCGCCCGAGGCCGAAAGTCGATTTCACGATCGACGCCATCGACTACAAGAACGTCACGATGCTCAAGCAGTACGTGACGGAGAACGGTCGAATGCTGCCGCGCAAGTACACCGGCCTTCCCGCCCACTATCAGCGCCGTTTGTCCGTCGCCATCAAGCGCGCCCGGCAGATGTTGTTGATGAAGTGAGGTAGCCTCGTCGGTGCCGTCGAAAACCCGCTGGCTGACGCCAGCGGTTTTTTCTCGCACCATGGATGCAATCGATTTGCATCCATAAAACGGGCCGTTAGGTTCCAGCCATGCTTTACCATCGGTGGTTCATCGCCCTGCTGGCCTTGTTCGGCTTCGCGTCCGGGGTGGCGTCGGGTGCCGAGGTGATCCGACTCCGGGTCCTCACCTCGATCCCGCCGCTGTATTGCTGGACGGCCAACGTCGCCGGCCCGTTGGCCACGGTGGAGAACCTCCTGCCGGCGGACGTCAGCCCGCACGATTACCAGTTCCGACCGCGCGACCTGAAACGCATCGGGGCGGCCGACGTGATCGTCCTGAACGGCCTCGGACTCGAGGATTGGTTCGCCCGCGCGATCCGCGCCGATTCCAAGGATGCGAAGAAGAAGGTCGTCCGCATCGCCGACGGCCTGCCCGAAGCTGTCCTGGTCCGTCACCTCCCTACGATCGAGGTCGGTGCCGGGAAAGGCACAACGTCTGCCCACGATCACACCCACGACCATGACGACGCGGGCGGGCAAGCGAACCCGCACCTGTGGCTCGATCCGCAGATCGCCCGGCACGGTGTGAGCAACATCCTGCACGCGCTGCAGACCGCGGATCCCGCCAACGCTGCCGGCTACGCGATGAACGCGACGGCCTATCTCGCGAAGCTCGACGTGCTCGACGCGGAGATCCGCGCGGAGACCACCACGATCCGCGGACGCCCGGTGGTCACTTTCCACGACGCGTTCCCCTACTTCTGCCGCCGCTACGGCTTGGACCTGGTCGGCATCATCGAAGAAGTCCCTGGCACCGATCCTTCGCCGCGATATCTCGCCGCTCTCCTCAAGGTCGTCCGGGCCAAGGGCGTTAAAGTCCTCTTCACCGAACCCAGCTCCAATCCGCGTCTCGCGAAACGCCTCGCCGACGACCTCGGCATCGCGGTCGCGGAACTCGATGTGCTCGAGACCGGGGCGTTGACGCCGACCAGCTACGAGGACGGCATGCGACGGAACCTCGCCGTGCTGCGGCAGGCCTTGAGGTGACCATGGCCGAGATCCGCTTCCATCCTGGCGGGTTGGCCATCGAATCGCGCGGCGTCCGCGTCACCCTCGGGGACACGCAGGTGCTACGGGGCGTCGACCTCCATGTGCCGCGCGGGAAGATCGTCGCGCTCATCGGCCCGAACGGATCCGGCAAGACCACCCTGCTCCGCTGCCTGCTCGGTCTGCAAAAGCCCGATGCCGGGGAGATCCGCCTTTTCGGCGAGCACATCGGGCCGAAGGTCCTGAAGCGGGTCGGCTACGTGCCTCAACGGCTCCCGCTCGACCGCAGCTTCATATTGAGCGTCCGCGAATTCCTGGCTCTGCGCCTGCCGGGCACCGCCGGATGGTTCTGGCAAAGCCATCGCCGCACCGACGCGCTTCTCCGCGACGCGCTCGAAGGATTGGACCTCGAGGGGATCCTCGGCCGGCCGCTCTCCGGCCTCAGCGGCGGACAGCTCCAGCGGGTCCTCATCGCCTCCAGCCTGCTCACGAAACCCGAGCTCTTGCTGCTCGACGAGCCGACCGCCGGCGTGGACCGCCCCGGCGAGCAAAGCTTCTACGAGCTCATCACCGAGGTGCACCGGCGCCACAAGCTCACCGTCGTGCTCGTCTCACACGACCTGTCGATGGTCTACCGGCACGCCTCCCGCGTGTACGCGCTCAACGGGGTCATCTGCTGCGAAGGCACGCCGGAAGAGGTGATGAGCGCCGATTCGCTCAAGCAGGCCTACGGCATCCACGTGACGCCCTACCACCACGACCACGGCCCTGGGCACCACCATGTTCACTGAAGCCTACATGCAGCGCGCCTTGGTCACGGCCCTGCTGCTCGGGCCGCTGTGCGGGCTCATCGGCGTGTTCGTCACCGCGCGCCGCATGGCCTTCTTCAGCGACACCATCTCCCATGCGGCGCTCGCCGGCATCGCGGTCGGGTTCTGGCTCGGGTTCGCCGATCCGACGCTGCCGATGGTCGCGGTGGGCCTCGGCGTCGCCGCGCTGATGCTCTGGCTCAAGGAGAAGACCGACCTGCTCACCGACACGATCATGGCGTTGCTGCTCAGCGGATCGGTCGCGTTCGGCATCGTGGTGATCAGCCTTCTCAAGGGCTTCCGCGGCGAGCTGCACCGGTATCTGTTCGGGGACATCCTCAGCGTCGGTCCGCAGGAGGTCTGGCTCGCGTTCGCCGTGTCGGCGGTCGTCGCCGTGGCGGTGGCCGTGCGGCTGAACGCGCTCACGCTGCTCACCGCCAGCGAGGACCTCGCCCACGTCTCAGGCATCCCGGTGCGACGGCTGAACTACGCCTTCGTGCTCGTCCTCACCGTCGTCGTGGCCCTGAGCATCCGGCTTCTCGGGATCATCCTCGTCACCTCGCTGCTGGTCATCCCGCCGGCAGCGGCGCGCAACATCGCCCGCAACCTCCGCCAGCAGATCGTGCTCGCGGTCCTCGCCGGTGCGCTCGGCGGCGGCGGCGGGGTCGCCCTGAGCTACCGCTTCGACCTGCCCTGCGGCCCGTCGATCGTGCTGACCAGCGTCGCCCTGTTCCTCGCGACGCTCGCCGCCAGCCGACTTCGCCAGGCCTCCGGCCGGGCGCTCCGCTCCGCGCCATGAGCTCTCCCTGCTCCCGCCATCCGCATCCGCACCGGCTCATCCAGCAGCCGCTGACGGAGCTGACCGAGAAGCTGCGCAGCAAGTCGCGGAAGATCACCGCGCCGCGCCAGGCCATCCTCGAGGTGCTCCGCCGGCACCAGCATCCCATCACCAACAAGGAGATCCATGCCGCGCTCGGCACGGCTGATTGCGATCTCGCGACCGTCTACCGGAACCTGCACACGCTCGAGGACATGGGCATGGTGCGGCGCTTCGATTTCGGCGACGGCGTCGCGCGATTCGAGCTGCTCGAGGAAGGCGACGACGGCCACCACCACCACCTCGTCTGCACCGACTGTTCCGCGGTCGTGGAGGTGGAGGGCTGTTTCCCGACCGAACTGGAGCAGGCCCTCGCCCGACGGCACGGCTTCACCCGCGTCACCCACAAGCTCGAGTTCTTCGGCCTCTGCCCGAAGTGCGCTCCGGCCGCGCCGGCATCTGCCTGAACCCACCGCCATGCGACTCGACCAATGGCTCTGGGCGGTGCGCGCCCACAAGACACGGACGCTCGCGGTCGAGGCCATCAAGTCCGGCCAAGTGGAGATCGGCGGCGTGCCGACGAAACCCGCGCGTGAAGTCCATCCCGGTGAGATCGTCACCGTGCGGTCCGGCCCGCTGCTGAGGACGCTGAAGGTGATCGGGGCTCCGGCCGCCCGCGTCGGCGCGCCACTGGTGCCCCGGTACGCCGAGGACCTGACGCCGCCTGAGGAGCACGCCAAGGCTCGCGAACAAGCGGTCCTCTCGCGATCGCTCCGCCCGAAAGGCACCGGTCGTCCCACCAAACGCGACCGCCGGGCGTTCGACCAGTGGCATCTCTGACGGCTCCGCGGCCGACCCCGATGATCAGCTCGTCACGTCCCTCGGTCGTGACCTGAGGTGAGGGCCGGACGGTGTCGGTGTAGGTGCGGCCTGCGATGGAACCCCGATCGCGATGGGCTCGATGGCGGACCCGTCGGACCGGTCGCTCTACGGGTTCTTCAGGCCGCCTTCGCCAATTCTTCCTCGAAGTCCACGATCTCCTTGATCTGGACCAGGAACCAGCGGTCGATCTTGGTCAGGCCGAAGATCTCCTCGATTCCGAACCCGGCGCGCAGCGCGTGGCGGATGAAGAAGATCCGCTCGGCGTTGGGCACGGCCAGCTTGCGGCTGATCAGGTCCCGCGGGAGGATGTCCCGGTCACCGTACGACTCGGTGCCGATGCGCCAGGGCTTGCCGTCGCCGCCCAAGCCGCTGCGACCGATCTCGAGCGACCTGAGGCATTTCTGCAGGCTCTCCTTGAACGTCCGGCCAATGGCCATGGCCTCGCCGACGCTCTTCATCTGCGTGGTCAGCGTGGGGTCGGCCTGGGGGAACTTCTCGAAGGCGAAGCGCGGGATCTTGGTCACCACGTAGTCGATGCTCGGCTCGAAGCTCGCCGGCGTCTCGCGCGTGATGTCGTTCCTCAGCTCGTCGAGCAGGTAGCCGACCGCTAGCTTGGCGGCGATCTTGGCGATGGGGAAGCCTGTGGCCTTGGAGGCGAGCGCGGAGCTGCGGCTCACGCGCGGGTTCATCTCGATGATGACCATGCGGCCGGACACCGGGTCGGAACCGAACTGGATGTTCGAGCCGCCGGTCTCGACCCCGACGGCGCGGATCACGGCGAAGCTCTGGTCGCGCATGATCTGGTACTCCTTGTCCGTGAGCGTCTGGATGGGCGCGACGGTGATGGAATCGCCGGTATGGACGCCCATCGGATCGAAGTTCTCGATGGAGCAGATGATGACGCAGTTGTCGGCCTTGTCGCGCATCACCTCCATCTCGTACTCCTTCCAGCCGAGGAGCGATTCTTCGATGAGCACCTCGGAGACCGGCGAGAGGTCGATGCCGCGGCGGGCGATCTCCTCGAACTCCTCGCGGTTGTAGCCGATGCCGCCGCCGGTGCCGCCGAGCGTGTAGGCGGGCCGGATGATGAGCGGGTAGCGGCCGATCCGCTCGGCGACGGCGCGGGCCTCCTCGAGGTTGTGGGCCGTGCCGGAGATCGGCACGTCGAGCCCGATGGAGAGCATGAGGTCCTTGAAGACCTGGCGGTCCTCGCCGCGCTGGATGGCGTCGGCCTTGGCGCCGATCATCTCCACGCCGTGCCGCTCCAGCGCACCGCTGTGGTGGAGCTTCATGGCGGTGTTGAGCGCGGTCTGCCCGCCCAGCGTGGGCAAGAGCACGAGCTTTCCGGTGGCGCCGAGGCGCACCATCTCCGCCTTCTCGCGGACGATGATCTTCTCGACCGCCTCGGGCGTGATGGGCTCGATGTACGTGCGGTCGGCGAACTCCGGATCGGTCATGATCGTCGCCGGGTTGGAGTTCACCAGCACCACGCGGTAGCCCTCCTCGCGGAGTGCTTTGCACGCCTGGGTGCCCGAGTAGTCGAACTCGCACGCTTGGCCGATGATGATCGGGCCAGCGCCGATGATGAGGACGGAATGGATGTCAGTGCGCTTCGGCATCGGATGGACCTTCGTTGAACGAGGGCGATGGAACAGGGCGGCAGAGGGGAAGGCGAAGGAAAAATCCGTCACATCGCGCAGCACCACGTCGGACAAGCCGGGCGCGGAGTCCGAAACGGCGAAAAGATGGCGCTCTCCGGCCGGCGGATCGGCCGGCCGGCGATCTTGACCCACGTGTCCGCCGCGTCCGATCGAGCCCGGTCCCGCCGGGCGCATTGACCCGAAGTCCGGCGCTTGCACATTGTCCGAGATGTCCGCGGCCCCGCTTGCCCCCCCCCCTGCGCCTCCGGCCGCATCGGTGCCGGCGGTGCGCTGGGATCGGCCGTTCTTGGCGCTGCTCGCGGCGCTCTGGACGTGGGCGATCGGCATCGATGCTCCCTTCTGGCAGACCAATCCGGACTACTCGTACGGCTTCATCGTGCCGGTCCTGACGGTTTTCTACCTCTGGAAGCGGCTCGGCCAAGCAGACCCGCCGGCATGGCAGGTCGCCACAGGCGGAGCGGTTGGCCGACGTCGGTTGAACCCCTGGCTGTTGGCGATCCCGGCGCTCGGGCTGTTCCCGCTGGAGGTCTACCGCATCGAATATTTCCAGTCCGGCATCGTGCTCTGGGTGATCAACCTCGCAACGGTCGGCTTCACCTTGGCCGGGGCGTGGTGGTTGGGTGGACGACGGTTCGTCGCGACGGTGGCGTTCCCGGTCCTGTTCTTCCTCACCGCGGTCCCGTGGCCCGCGAAGATCGCCACGCCGGTGCAGCAGGCCTTGATGACGAACGTCGCACAGGTCGTGTCGGAGATGCTCCTGTGGCTCGGTGTGCCGGTGCAGCTCGACGGCGCGGTGCTGCACCTCACCAAAGGCCCGGTCGGGATCGTCGAAGCGTGCAGCGGCATCCGGTCGCTCCAGTCGGGCCTCATGGTGAGCCTGGCGGTCGGCGAGCTTCTGTGGCTGACGCGGCGGCGGCGGATCGGGTTGGTCGCCTTCGCGGTGTTGCTGGCCCTGACCAGCAACCTCGTCCGGACCTTCACGCTCTGCTGGATCATGGAGAAGAGCGGCGGCGACGCGATGCACAAGGCCCACGACGTGGTGGGCAACATCGCGATGTATTCGCTCTACGCGCTCATCTACGGGGTCGGGAAACTGCTCGAGCCGCGCGGCGGCGCCCCTTGGCCGGAAGGCGCGGGAGGGCCGTGGAAGGCGCGTCTCGCCGGGCTGCGCTGGACCACGGTGCCGGAACTGCGGCCGCTCCTCGCCGCCAGCGCGCTGATGTTCGCCGTCGTGCACGGTTGGTACCACCTGCTCACCCTCCAGGTGAGACCGCAGACGACCCCCTACTTCATCGCGAAGATCGACAAGGCCTCGGGCACCGAGAAGCAACCGTTCGACGAGCAGGTCTGGGGACGTCTCGGCGCCACCGAAGGCGAACAGGTCCGGCACCGGACGCCGATGGCACCGGCGGGTTTCGTGGACGCCTACCACCTCTTCTGGCGGCCATCGCCGATGAGCAAGACGGCGCTGCACCACCGACCGGACATCTGCATGCCCGGTTCCGGTTGGAAGCAGGTCGGTGAGGTCGAGACCGTCGAGGCATCGCTCGATGGACGCCCTTTGCGATGGCTGCTCTTCCGCTTCGAGAAAAGCGATCTGAAGGCGCTCCAACTCTGGGGCGTCTGGCGAAACGGCGAGCCGGTGGAGATGGATTATTCCGCCCGGATCTCCGTCCTGCCGGAGAGGTACCACCCCTTCCCCAGCGCCCGCCATCTGATGGGCGTCGAGCTGGTATCGGTCTTCCTGCCCTACCGCGGCGACGCGGCCCCGAAGACATCGACCCTCACCGCGATGCTCCCGCGGCTCTTCACCTATCGCCCGCCCGAGACGCCGGCGAAGTGACCCCCAGCCATGTCGAAGACACCGGACACGGACCCTCCGAGACCAGGCGTCGTGCGGGTCGGTGGTTGGCGGAGGAATCCGCACAGGGGGCGGAACGCCCTGGTGACTTGGAGCGGTGCGCTGCTGCTGCTCGCGATCGCTGCGATCGTCGCGTCCAAGGCGGTCTATCCGGCGATCAAGGTCGGACGCGGACGCGACCACGCGCTGGACGTCGAGCGGCTCCTTCGCCGGGGCGAACCCAAGAAAGCATCTGACCAACTCAAGTTGGCGCTCTATTTCGCACCGGAGGACCCCGGGGTGCTCCGCACAGCCGCCCGTTACTGCTCCCTCCTGCGCCTGCCCCAAGGCCTGACCTACAACGAGATGCTGTTCGGCACCGGTCAAGCGACCGATGCCGACCGCCGCGGCTATGTCGAGTTGGCGGTGGTCCTGGGGCGCGTCGACCTGGCCGCCCGGCAACTGCGCGCGCTGCTGCAAGAGAACCCTGAGGACATCGGATTGCTCCACCTCCTGGTCCGCCAACAGCGCGCCGCCCGCGATCTGGCTTCCGCGACCAGGACCGCGCGTTTCGCCCTGTCGCTCCGGCCCGAGGAGGAGCGCAGCCAACTCGTGCTCGGACGGTTGCTCATGGACAGGCGCGACTCCCCTGCGCTCCGCTCGGAAGGACGCCGCCTGCTCTGGGGCCTCGCGGTCGGGGACGGCGCAGGCCACGACGATGCCACCGATCTCCTCAGCGGCGATCCGGACCTGTCCCGCAGCGAGCGGGACCTTCTCGCCAGGGCCGTGGCCGCCCGTCCCGGCAAGCGGCTGCGCGACCAACTGCTCCTCGCCGAGCTGCGCTTGCCGAGCGAACCTGGCCGCAGCAACGCGGCGGTCGCCGAGACCCTCCGCTCGCTCTGGCCGCAGGCGGACACGGACACGCTGCCCGTCATCGGCGATTGGGCCAGCCGCCACGGCGGATCGGGTGTCCTGCTGGAGCTGATCCCCGTCGATGCTGCCCACACCAACCGGATGTTGGCGCCGATGCGCGCTCTGGCGCTGGCCGATGCGCGGCGATGGGACGAGCTCGGGAAGGTGCTCAGCGAGGCCGCCGGCCCGCTGAGCTCCTTTGTCTCGACCAGCCTCAAGGGCCGCCTTGCCCTTGCCCGTGACCGCCGCGCCGAGGCCGAAGGGCATCTCCTCGCGGCCATCGAGCTGCCCGGCCTGTCGGTCAGCCAGTGCCGCTTCATCGCGCGCGGATCGGAGCGCGCCGGCTTCACCCGCCTCGCCATCCGGGCCTGGCAACGGATCCAGACGGACCCCGAGGAATCGGTCGGTGCCTGCCTGCAGGTGCTGCGGCTCGCGCGCCCGTTGGACGACACGCCGCTGGTGTTCGACACCGTCAAACGTCTGAACGACTTCATCCCGGGCGACGATCTGGTGGCAGGCGAGCGCGCCTGGTTCGAGCTGTTGCTCAAGCAAGGGATCGAACACGGCAAGGACACCGCGGCGATGCTGGCGAAGAAGTACCCGGGAGAACCGCGCTGGCGTTATCTCGCGGCCTTGGCAGAGCTGCGCGGAGGACGGCCGGAGACGGCGCTTTCGATGGTCGAGGCAGACCTTGGCCGCTGGACCGAGCTGGAACCCCGGTGGCAGTTGGTCGGCGTTCTCGCCCTCGCGGAAAATCAGCGACGCGAGGCCGCGCGCGGTCTGGCCCGGCGCATCGACCCGAAGAAACTCCGTTCCGCCGAGCTCCAGTTGCTCACGCCTTGGCTGTGAAAAGGTCGCGGCGGATCACCGCGAGCGGAGCAGATGGTAGGTGTGGCAAGAGGTGCATTCCGAGCGGGCGCTGCCGCCCGGCTTGTGGCACCCGGCGCACGAGGCCTGCGACGGCAGATTGATGTCGGAAGTCGTGCGGCTCTCGTGGACCGCGTGGCATCCGACGCAACTCATCTGGCCGTGCTTCGCATGGGTGAAGCGTCCGCCCAGGAGCCAACGATCCGGGATCACCGGGCGCGTCACCTTCGCGAGCGAGGCGGTATCGGGAAGGACCTCGTGGCAGTAGGCGCAACCGGCGTAGTGGGCCCGCCGTTCGGCGCTGATCCCGAGCTGGGCCTGCCGCGGATCGCCGGTGAAGAACACCAGCTTCTCCAGCGATTCACCGCCGCCGAAGGTCTGCCGCATCCGGGCGACGTTCTGCTGCGCGAACGCATCGACTTCGTCCCGGCGAGGCGGACTTCCTGCCGCGACCAACTCCTTCGTCTTGATCTCGGCGTAGAGCAATGGTAGGCCGCGCAGCTTCGCCCGGACGGCGGCGACCTCACCATGCGGGAGCTTAAGCTCCGGATGCACGGGGTCGAACTGCAGGTCGTGGCAGGCTGCGCAATGCTGGTCGTAGCGGATCCGCGCCATGTACGAGCCCGTGGCGTCCGGCACGTGGCAATCGACGCACCCGAGCGGATTCCCGCCCAAGCGGACGGTCCCGCTGAGATGCAGGGCGTGGTTGAACTTCAAGGTGTCCGGGTCCTTCAGGCCGCCCGCGCGAACGCCGAAATCCGGATGCCCCTGCCCGAACGAAGCGATCAAGTTCGTGCGACCGCCCGGCGGGCGCGGGGTCCGGAAGGCGATCAAGCCCGCTTGGACCGGCGGGTCGAACCGCTCTGACCCGATGCCCCGCCCTTTGGCGGACGACTGCTGCATCACGTCCGCGTGGTCATGGCAATGTGCGCACTGCACATCTTCCGGCGCGACCATCGCGAGCCCTTGGTGCTCGACGTGGCAGACCGAGCACGAATGACCTTGGACCACGTTGGGCTGATGGAACTCATGCTGGTCGTGGCAGACGGCGCACGATTGTCGGTCGATGGCGCTCATCGGGACCACCCCGTCCGGGACCTTCGCGAACTGGTCCTTCCCGAAAGGCGCCGGATGCGAGCGCAACGCCATCTGGGGCCAAGAAGCGATGTCCGAAGCGGCCGCACCATGGCAGGCGGCACAACTGTTCGGCGCATCGAGCCTTTCTTTGGCAACGCGGGCGAAGGAATCGCCCTGGTGAGGTCTCGACACGGGCCGAGGCGAGAGGATCCGCCAACGCCATCCGCTTCCGAGCCCGATGAGCAGGCACGCGACGGTCACAACGACCACCACAAGGGTGGTCCGGCCGCGGAGATTCCGGAGCGTCCGCTGCGGTGCGCAGACCAAGGCCGGGCATCCGCACGAACCATCCGGCCGGGGGCCATCGGCGCACGGCCCGCCGTGTTCCTTGGCCCGGGTGCAGCGCCATGAGCCCTTGTCTTCGCCCGGAAGTTTGTCCAGGACCGGACGGCAATCGGCGGTCGCCCGGCAAACACCTCCCGTGGTCGGGCCCATGCGGCACGGTTTCCCGTCGCAAGCATGACCGCAGACCCACGCATCGGACGGTCGTTCGTAGCGCGCAGGATCAGATCCAGGCGATGGCAGATTGTCGGTCATCAGTTGGCCCCTGCCCCTCCCGAGAACGCGAAGACGATCACGACGTGGAGGAAGGTCAGGATGAGCAGGCTGTAGGTGAGCGGGATGTGCACGAACAGCCAGAGCTTCAGGCTCAACTGCAAGGATCGCTGGTAATCCAGGCCATCCTTCTGCGCGACCATCACCGCGAGTTCTCCGAGCACCTTGCGCTGATCCGGGGCGAGGAACCGGTCGAGGTCGGCGATGAGGGCTTTGATCCGCATCAAAGGGCTCCGCACCTCGGCAAGATGCCTCCATCCGTTCATCGGCCGCCCGAGGAACCCGGCCAAGTGGAGCTTGTAGAAATCCGCGACCGCGGTGGACCGGGTCGTCGCGACGGACGCCAAAGCCAGCGCCTCGGCATCCTCGGCCAGCTTGCGGCGGATCATAGGGATGCGCTCGTAGAGCGCCTCACATCCGCGGGCCGTCAGCCGACGCGGCACGATCCGCGACCAGACGAGCCCGACCACCCCGCTCGCGGCGACCGCCAGGTAGAGCGAAGCCAACACCGCTTCGAATGCTCCGGACGGCCAACGCCAACCGGTGTGGACGAAGAAGAGAGCGAGCGAGAAGTAGCCGACGTAGGCATGGATCTGGAGCCAGGTCCTGGAGTTCCCGAGGGGAAGGAACGGGAGCTTCTTCCGCGCGTTGTAGGCCGTGAGGAACAAGCAGACGGCAAGCAGGAACCAACCGGTTAGGTAGGCGAGATGCCGCATCACCGGGACCAGCTGCCGGTGTCCCCAGAACAAAGCGACCACGGCCGCGAGCAGCAGCACCACCCCGGAAAGACGACGTTTTATGGTGGTGCGCATCATCGGTTCAACCAGGTGGCGAAGGTGTCGAGCCGGGTCATGTCCATGCGCTTCAAAGCATCATGAGGACAGGCCCGTTCACAAGCGGGCCCGCCGTACTGGTCGATGCAATGGTCGCACTTGGTCGCCTTGAGGATGGGTCTGTACTCCTTGTCCGTCACGAAGTCCCCGCCTGGATCACGCGCCTCGACCATGCGGATGGCGTCGTACGGGCAGTTGTTCGCGCAGCTCGTGCAACCGATGCACGTCGCCTGGTTGATCACCACGTCGCCGGCCGAGGCGTCGCGGTGGATCGCCCCGGTCGGGCAACCGATCATGCAGACGGGGTCCACGCAATGCATGCAGGACTGCGCCACCTGGATGCCGGAACTGACCGGCCCTTGGCGGAGGAACCGGGGGTTGTTGTCATGGGTCGCCGCGCAGGCACGGACGCAGTCATCGCACCGCGTGCAGCGGGCGAGATCGATGACCATCGTCGCCGTGCCGTTGAAGATCCGGCGGCCCGTCAGGAACTCCATGAGCTCCGGTCCGATCCGTTGCGCGAAGCCGCCCTGCTCCTTCAGCGGGTCGTCATCGTCGACATCGAGCTCGTCCGGGGTGAGCGGCCTGGGCAGAAGCGAGTTCGGCGCACCGGGCAGCACGACCTGCTCCATGACCCGGGTCGGAACGAAGAGCGTGTGGGTATACCCGATGACGCGGAGCGAGTACTGGAAGGGGACCGCTGAACCGGGGTCCCGCCAATTGTGGGTGATCTCCCGCAGGCCGAACCACCGCCCCGCCCCGAGGTAGTTCAAGGTGCGCTGGCCGCTGCCGAAGCGCTTGGAGAGGCGCCCGAACCCGGACCGGATGAAGATCACCCCGTCCGGATAATCGCCCTCTTGGGCGATGACCGTTTCTTTGTCGATCGAGTTCGTTCCGGCCTTCGCGAGCTTCTTGTAGTCCCCGGACCAGTCGTATTCGCCGTAGGTCCCGAACTGGGTCTGGGCGGCCACCTGGGCGAGCTGCTCCTCGTCGAGATGCTGGAAGATGGGGAACGAACGAAGGGCGTTCGAAAGGGTGTTCTTTCGATAGAGCGCGTCGATGTGCGCCCGGAGCGCAGGGTCGTGCTTCAGGATGTCGCGGAGCCCCTGCCACCGGATCTCCAGCAGCTCCGCGTCGTCGGAATCGCACAGGATGGTCGCGGTCCGCGGCATGCGGCTGAGGGCCGCGATCTCGCCGAAGAACTCGCCCGGGCCGAGGGTCACCGTCTTGCTCTTCCCGATCAGCCGGGGCACATCCTGCAAAAAGACCCTCGAACCGCTCTCCGCGTCCGCGCTTCCTCCGCCGCCCAGTTCCTCAGGGGTACGGACCTCGGGGTTCCGATGGTTCGCCCAAAGCTGCGCGACCGCGCGGAAGACCGACCGCTTCGCCGGTTCGCGACGGCCGAGCACCCTGTCCGGGAGGCCGGGAGGCAACACGACGCGGACGTCCCCGCTCACGATCATGAACGCGGAGGACCCGTAGTCGCCGGCGCGGACGATGATCTCCCCGCGCTTGAAGCGGCGGAGCCGGGTATCGCTCTGGAGGATCATCCGGAGCGGTTGCTTCTTCGAGAAGCTCGCCGGGTCCATGTCCTTGAACGGCGCGAGCGCAGCGATGCGATCGAGATCCGTCTCCGGGAACTCCGGGTCGAACGGATTATCCTGACGTCCGAGGCGCTCGACCTGGTTCCTTGGCGTGTCCATAGGTTCGGAAGCAGACACCTAGGCGTCGAGCACGAGATCGCCCTTCGGCCGGCAGACGCAGGTGAGGCAAGACCCGGCCTCTCCCGGATCAGCCTTGGACAGATACTCCACCTCGCCTTCCTTCACGGCCACCGAACAGGAACCGCAGCTGCCGGCGCAGCAGCCGGAATCGATCCGGACCTCGTTGGCGCGAGCGAAGTCGAGAAGGTTCAAGAGCGACGGATCCCAGCGCACGACCTTCCCGGATTTTCCGAAGGTGACGTTGACCACCTTGCCACCGGCCTCGGCCTTGGAGAGGGCCGGCGTATCGCTCGTCTTCTTGATGGTCGCGGGGCCGAACGCCTCGTAGTGGATCTTCGCATCGGGCACGCCCCAACCGATCAACCCTTCGTACATCGACTTCATGAACGACCCGTTGCCGCACATGTAGTAGTCGTAGTTGCTGGACGGCAGGACCGCCTTGAGCACGTCGGCCGTGAGCCGGCCCGCCGTGTGGAAATCCTTGCCCTGGACGTCCGCGGGGCCGGGCTTCGAGTAGCAGACGTGGAGCCGGATGTTGTCGCACCGGGCCGCGAGTTGCTCGACCTCGGCCTTGAGCATGTGGTCGGCCCGGCTGCGACAGACGAAGAAGAACCAGGTCTCGCGCTCCGACCCGATGGCGGCGATCTCGCGGGCCATCGACAGGACGGGCGTGACGCCGACGCCGGCGCTGATCAATACGACGGGCGTCTGCTTCTCCGTCTCGAGGAAGAAGTGGCCGCCGGGCGCCTTGACGTTGAGGATGTCGCCGTCCTTGACCCCATCAGCGAAGAAGCTGGACCCGACTCCGGGCGGTACGCCGGGTTTATCGGACGGGGCTTTCTCCTTCTTGATGGTGACGCGGTAGAAATCGCGGTCCGAAGGTGCCGAGCTCAGCGAGTAGCAGCGCACCACCTGTTTGTCCCGTCCGGGGATATCAAGACCGAAGGTGAGATACTGGCCGGGCTTGAAGGCCGGGATCGCCTTCCCGTCGTGCGGCTTGAGCACGAAAGAGAAGACATCCTCGCATTCATGGAGCTTCTCGGCGACCCGGAACTTGCGCCACCCGTTCCAAGAAGATTTCTCCTGCTCCGTCTGGTCCCACCGGCTCTTCGCGAGCCGGACCTCGTACGCGAGCCGCTCGCTCTCGAGCGCGAACTGCCTCCGCTGCTGCGCCAACCTCCGTACGGAGCTGACGACCGCCAGGCCTGTCTGGGCAGCCACGGCAGCGAGCAGCCCGAAGCCGATCGCCAGCCCCGGGTTTGCCCGCGCACTTTCCGCCGAGATCAGTAGAAGGGTTTGCATCGCGCTGCCAAATTAAGTATCAATCGAGGTGTGCGAAGTAAACTTCTTTGCTGGACCCGGATGAGTTTCTTTGCCCGCCTCCGCGCGATTTCTTTCGGTGCGGTCCTTTCCCTCGCGGTGACACCTTCGCGCGCGGAATCGGCGCTGGCCCGCTACATCGGCGCCAGCTCCTGCGCCACGGCTTCGTGCCACGGCGGAGCCGGGGACCAGCGCGACCAATGGGTCCGCTGGAACGCCAAGGACGTCCACCGCCGCTCAGGCGCGACGCTGACCATGGCGAGATCGGTGCAGATCGGCGCTGCCGCCGGCATCCGCGACGTGGCGGACGACGCCCGCTGCACGGTCTGCCATGCGCCTTTCGCCGGCGTCCCGACCGCACAGCGCATCGGTCCGCTCGACCGCGGCGACGGCGTCTCCTGCGAGACCTGCCACGGACCGGCCGAACCCTGGATCCGGGCGCACACCCGCACCGCGAAGGACGGCTACACGCACAGCGACAAGGTCGCCGCCGGCCTCCGCGACCTGCGCAACCCGTACGTTCGCGCCAACACCTGCGTCTCCTGCCACGAGAACGTCGACCGCGAACTCCTGAAGGCCGGACATCCGGAGCTCATCTTCGAGCTCGACGGCCAGACGGCAGCGGAACCTCGGCACTGGATGGAACGCACCGGTTGGGACGGCGGCCGCGCGTGGCTCGTCGGCCAGGCGGTCGCGCTCCGCGAAGTGAGCTGGCAGCTCGCCCGTCCGGGACAATCCGACAGTCGCTTGGTCGCCCGCCAAGCCGGCCTGCTCTGGGTGGTCCAACGCGCTTCGCGGGCCATCGGCCTGGACACCTTCGCATCCCTCGCCGTGCAGTCCTCGGCCGACAAGATCCGCGTCGCCGCCGACGACCTCGCAAAAGACGTCGCCTCCCGACCTTGGGCTCCCGGGCTGACCGCCGCCGTGCTCAAGCAGCTCGCTTCGGCCGCCGAGGAATTCCGGGACGCCGGGACGCCCTCGGAGATCCAAGCCCGTCGGGGCGAACGTCTCGTGCTGGCGCTCGACCGGTTGCTCGCCGCCTCCGACCGTGCCTTGGAGACCCGCCTCGATGCCGAGATGAAAGAGCTCTTCCGACTCGCCCAATCGTTGCCCGATTTCGATCCGGCCAAATTCGCCGCCGCATTGGAGAAGTTCGCCGCGAAGCTCTGAAGAACCGCCACAGGGCCTCCCGGTCGACGAGCCCGTCGTGAAAACGCATCGACCAAGCCGCCGCCATGCCCGTGCCCGCACCTGAGGGCACCTCCCTCCGGCCATCCGGGATGGGACGGTACGACGTGTGGCCTTGGTTGGCCTGCCTGTTGTTCGGCCTGTTGATGTCGACGTTGCCGCACTGGATCCGTCCCCGGCCCGGTCAAGGTGCGGGCTGGATCGCCAGCAAAGGCGAGCTGGGCTGTTATCTGTCGGTCGGCGCCCAGGCCTACCACAACCATCCGTGGAGACTCACCGACCCGGTGCTCGCGGACGGAGGCCACAGCATGTATCCCGCTCTGCAGCTGGTCCCCGGGATCTGGATCGCGAAGTTCTTCGGTCTCGGGCCGCTGGGGATCACCCTCGGATGGCGCATCTGGGCGCAGGTCCCCGGAGTCCGCGCCCGCAGCCTGGCCCGTGGCTTGGCCATCTATCGCAGCGTGGCATCGCATGTCCCCGGCGCGCTCCGACGATACGGCGTCCGGTACGTGGCGCTGCCCGCGGCGACGCCGACGCCGCGCTATCTGGCCGAAGGTTGGAAACGCCTCCAAGCGGGGCCGCACTGGCAGTTGTGGGAACGCGTCCCGTCCGCGCTGACGAAGTGACGGCGGCGGGCCTTTGCGCACCGCCTTCGCGCACCGCTTGAAAAGCGGAGGTCGCCCCGCCAGCCTGCCGCCCATGCTCGCGCTGTTCACGGAGATGCTGTCCCCCGGCTATCTGCTCACCAACCCGGTGATGTGGGTCGTCGCCGCGTTCCAGCTGTGGATGTTCATCGACGCGCTGCGCCGGCAGGAGTGGATCTGGGCCGCCTGCATCTTCTTCTTCTCGATGATCAGCGCGCTGCTCTACTTCTTCATGGTCTATCGCCAAGCAGGCCCGGCGTCCGGCGGCGGACCGACCCGCGGTTTCGAGCTGCCCGGGGCGAAAGAACGCCGCCGCATCAAAGATCTGGAAGGCCGCATCCATCACCTCGACAACGCCCGCGACCACCTCGATCTGGCGGACATCTACTTCAGCCAAGGCAAGCTCGCGAAGGCCGAGGCCAGCTACCGCGCTTCGCTCCAACGTGACCCGTCCGACCTGGACGCCGTCGCCCACCTGGGACAGTGCCTTCTCCGCGCCGGCCGCGCCAGCGAGGCGGAACCGCTTCTCTCGCGCGTCGTGGCGGCCGATGCCAAACACGATTACGGCCACACGCTGATGGCGCTCGCGGAGACTCAGACCGCGCTCGGGAACGACGACGGCGCTGCCGCCTCGTGGCGACGGGTGCTGGACAACAACGCCTACGCCCGCGCCAAGGTCCAGTTCGCCGAACTGTTGGCGAAGCGCGGTGAACGGGCCCGGGCCCGGGCGGAACTGGAGGAGGTCGTCAGCGACGACCAGCACGCGCCGAAGTTCCAGCGCGACCGCGACAAGGTCTGGGTCCGCCGCGCGCGATCGCAGCTCGCTTCGCTGTGACGACGAAGCTTCCTGCCGACCGCCGCTGGCTCCGCTCGGGCACGGAGTTCATGGCGACATTGCATGGATCCATCGCCGCGGCCCGCGGATCGGTGCGGCTCGAGTTCTACATCGTCGAGCCCGATGCCACCGGAACGGCCGTCCGCGATGCTTTGGCGGATGCCGCCGACCGCGGCGTCGCCGTCCGGGTGCTCGTCGACGCACTGGGGACGACGGCCCTGCCGTCGGGTTTCTGGCGGCCGGTCACCGCTTCCGGCGGCGAGGTCAAGATCTTCAACCCGCTCACGTCGCGCCGGCTTCCGGTGCGGGACCACCGCAAGCTCGTGGTGGTGGATGACGAGCTCGCGATTGTCGGTGGGTTCAACCTCAGCGACGACTACGCGGGCGACGGCGTCGCGAGCGGCTGGGCAGACTGCGGGCTCGTGATGCGGGGGACGGCCGTCGCGGGGTTGGCCCGTTCGTTCGACCTGATGTCCGCGCTCTGCGACACGACCCAGCCGCGTGCGATGATGGCGCGGCTCGGCAAGGGCCAACGCCCGCCGGCGGAGACGATCGCGCCGGGAACGCAACTGCTGCTCAGCGGCCCCGGCCGCAAACCGAACGCGTTCCAGAGACTCCTCCGGGACGACGTCGCCCGGGCTCAGGCGGTCCGTTTCGTCTCCGCGTATTTCTTGCCGGGGTTCCAGATGCGCCGCCTCCTGCGCCGGGCTGCCAAGCGCGGCGCGCAGGTGCAGGTGATCGTCCCCGGCAAGTCGGACGTCGCGCTCTCGCAGCGCGCGGCGCGGCATCTGTACACGGGATTGCTCCGCGCCGGCGTGGAGATATGGGAGTACGAACCGCAGGTGCTCCACACGAAGCTGTTCCTCGTGGACGGAGCGGTGTACGTCGGCTCGTCGAACCTCGACACCCGCAGCCTTCACATCAACCACGAGCTGATGATCCGGCTCACCGATCCGGAGGTCGTCGCCGGAGGCGAGGCGCTGTTCGCCGACCTGCTGGGCCGCTCCCGGCGCATCGATCCCGCGAACTGGCGGGCATCGCGGTCGTGGTGGGAGAAGCTCCGCGAGCGTTGGGCCTTCTGGATCCTCTCGCAGGTCGATCCCTACGTGACACGTTGGCTGGTGCTCGGCCCGCGCTGAGCCCCGCGACACCGCCGAGAATTTTCCTCTCCCCGTTTCCCGTCGCCGGGTCTTTGCTGTCGTCGTGCAGCCCCGGCAGATCCTCCGCACGGACCGACGTGATTTCCTCCGGCTCGCCGCCGGCGCGGCCATGACCTCGGGCCTCGGCGCCTTCGGCACGTCGTCCGCGCAGGTTCCAGGTCAACGACCATCACGCGCGGTCGGCGTCTCCGTGCTCGGACCGCGGTCGCGCGTCCCGGTGGGCCTGATCATCGACGACTCGACCTGCCTGGTGAACCTGAACCGCTTCGCCATGCCGCAGTTCGATGCGGCCTTTTCCGGCGCGGCCGCGGTCTACCACCGGCCGTGGCGCGAGTGGCCGGTGGAGATCCCCGACGCCTTCGTGCGCAAGTTCGGCGAGTGGTGCGCCGGCGCCGGGGTGAAGGGCAAGTACAGCATCGTCCCCTTCCCCGCTTGCGTGGGCCGGATCGACCGCATGCTCCCGGGCTGGACACCGCAGGAGCTCCGGGACTCGATCGCGCTCGTCCGGTCGGTGATGGCGCCGAACTGGGACATCCATCCGGAGATGACCACCCACACCCGGGTGATCGACCTCAAGACCGGGCATCCTTTCGAAGAATCGTCGCCCAAGTTCATGGAGAACTGGGAGTGGACCACCGGCCGCAGCGCCGACGAGATCGCTGCGTACATGGCGCACGCGCTGAGGATCCTCAAGGAGGTCGGCCTCCACTGCGACGGCATCACCACACCGGGAAGCTTCGGCAACAAGGCCCTGCCCCAGCTGGCGCAGGCGACCTTGGACGCCATCCGGGACGTGTCGAAGTCGGAGGTGCCGCACTACTTCCGGCACCTCTTCGACAAAGGCGAGGAGAGCGTCGCTCCCAGGGTCGAGCTCGCCGCGGGGCTCGACGGACCGGACCCGCGCTGCGTCGTGAGCATCATCGGTTGCACCGGCGATTGGACGGGCGGCTGGGACTGCACCACGCCCGGCGGTGCCGACAAGTTCATCACCGCCGACGGCCGTCACGGCCGCTTGGTCGACGTGATCACCCGGGGCGAACCGGCGTTGATGGTGGCGCACTGGACCGGCATCTACTTCAACGGCTACGAGGTCGGCTTCGAGATCTTCAAGCAGGTCGTCGGCCGGCTGCACGCGCGGTTCGACAACCTCCTCTGGATGAAGCTCAGCGAGGTCTCCCGCTACTGGGCGGCGAAGGAACTGACCCGCATCGGGCGCGACGAGCACGCGCTGGATCTTCATGCGCCGTTCGCCTGCGCGGATTTCACGGTGCGCTTCGATGCGATGCCGGGCCGGGCTCCGGTCCTGCGCGCCGGCGCCGAGGAGACAGGCCTCAAGGAGGTCGCGGGACCGCTCGGTCTGTCATCCGGCACCTGGTGCCGCGCGGGAAACCAGGTCACCGCTTGCTTCGCCCTGTCGCGCGGGGTGTCGCGTCTGTCCTTCGCCTGACCTCGTCGCCAAGGACCCGAAGCCGCGCGTGGCGGCAATTGCCGGATCCAGCGTGAAGAATCGCTCGCCTCGGTCCGTCATTGCACGCCAGCTTACCGATGATGCGACACGGCCATCCGATCCGCTGGGCAACGACGCTCCTGGGAGCCGCCGCTTTCGTCGCGTGCGGCGCGGCGGGGCCGGAGACGGCGGAGTTCTTCGAGAAGCGCATCCGGCCCGTCCTCGCCGAGCACTGCTTCGAGTGCCATTCCGCTGATAGCAAGAAGCTGAAGGGCGGCCTTCGCGCGGATTCCCGCGCGGGATTGCTCACGGGCGGCGACACCCGGTCCGCCATCGTGCCCGGATCCGCGGAGAAGAGCCTGCTCATCGAGGCCGTCCGCTATCGCGATGCGAACCTCCAGATGCCTCCGAAAGGCCGCCTGCCGGACAGCGTCGTGGCCGATCTCGCCGCGTGGATCGACCAAGGGGCGATGTTCCCGGAAGCGGAGACCGGAACCGTCCAAGCACGGCCCGGAGCGGAGCCGGACAAGAAGCCGGACCACTGGGCCTTCCAACCGGTCCGCGCGGTCCGGCCGCCCTCCGGGTCCGGCAACGATCCCGACCCCAAGAACCCGATCGACCGCTTCATCGCGGCGAAGCTCGCCGAACACGGACTCGTCCCGGCCCCGCCCGCCGACCGGCGCACCTTCATCCGCCGCGTCGCGTACGATCTCACCGGGCTGCCCCCCGGACCGGGCGAGGTCGAAGCCTTCGAGGCGGACCGCGCACCGGACGCGGCCGGACGCCTCGTGGAGCGTCTGCTCGCGTCGCCGGGCTATGGCGAGCGATGGGGGCGGTGGTGGCTCGACGTGGCGCGCTACGCCGACACGAACGGGCAGGACGAGAACAAAGTGATGGCCAACGCGTGGCGTTATCGCGACTGGGTCATCCGCGCCTTCAACGAGGACAAACCGTTCGACCAGTTCACCACCGAACAGCTCGCCGGCGACCTCATGCCGACCGAAGGAGTGCCCGAGGGGAAGGTGTTCGACCGCTGGACGGCCACCGGCCTGCTGGTGATGGGCCCGAAGATGCTGGCCGAACAGGACAAGCCCAAGCTGGTGATGGACCTCGTCGACGAGCAGATCGACGTCGTGAGCCGCGCGTTCCTCGGCCTGACCGTCGGGTGCGCGCGCTGCCACGACCACAAGTTCGACCCCATCGCGGCACGCGACTACTACGCCTTGGCCGGCATCTTCAAGAGCACGCGCTCGATGGAGAACCTAGATTTCGTCTCCAAGTTCAACGAGCGACGGATCGCCTCGCGCGACCAGCTTGCCGCCATCGAAGCGCACGAGCAATCGACCGCCGCGAATGCGAAAGCCTTGGGATCTGCGGTCCACGCGGCCGATGTCGCGCTGGTCGCCGGCCGCCGATCCGGGTTCGGCGGCTATCTCGCCGCCGCCACCAAAGGATCCTCGGAGACCGCCGCGGCGGACCCGGAGATCGTCGGACGCCTCCGATCCTTGCTCTCGGCCGATCCGGCGACCAACACCGTCAGCCGGACCCTGCGGGCTGCGGCGGGGTCGCCGGACCGCCTCGCGATATTGCTCGGTGCGGCGGATGCCGATGCCGGAGCCGCGACCGGTCTGCGGCTCGGCCCCGGCAAGGTCGGCGCCGGATTCGTCGCGACCGGATCGAACCATCTCGAACTGCCGCACTCGGCTGCGTTCGACCCGGCGAAGCTGACGGTCGAGACCTGGGTCCGGGCCAAAGAGTTCGAGAAAGGCGGCGACACGCGGCGTTGGCTGGTCGACAAGAACGCCAATGAATGGACCGAGGGCCACTACGCCCTGGTCCTCGACCGCGATCGTGCCGGCGCCTACCTCAACATCGGCGGCGGCAAGGAGAACGTCTTCGCGGTCTGGAGCACAGGTCCCGCGCTCAAGCCCGGGCAGTGGCATCATCTCGCTTTCACCTACGACGGCTCCAAGCTACGGCTCTTCGTGGACGGAAATCCTTCCGGTGATCTGGCGGTCGATCGATCGCGGGTCCCAGGCACGACACCGCTCGCGCTCGCGAAGCGCCAGGACGGCTACATCCACTTCAAAGGCGAGCTCGACGAGGTCCGCGTCTTCGACCACGCCCTGGATGCGGCGCGGATCAAGGACCATTTCATCCATCCCGGGGATGCGCCCGGCGAAGGCGTCGTCGCCCGATGGGGATTCGATGATCTCACCGACGCGCAGCGCGACGCCGTCGCCGTCGCCGAGACGCGCGAGGTGTTGTCCGCTCCCGACGGGATCCTGGCCTTGCCCAAGGACGCCCGGTCCCTCTATCCGCCCGCGACCCGCGATGCCCTCACCGCATTGGACCGCGAGCGCGACGCCCTCAAGGCCGCGGCGCCGGAACCCGCCGCGTTCGCGCTCGCCGTCGCTGAGGACAAACCCGTCGAGTTGCCGATCCACATCCGAGGCAGCCACCTCAACCTGGCAAAGGACCCGGTCCCCCGGGGATTTATCCGTGCCGCGGAGACCGGCGCTTCGCCGAAGATCCCGGCGGACCGCAGCGGACGCCTAGAACTGGCCGGTTGGCTCACAAACCCAGAGAATCCTCTCACGTCCCGGGTCATCGTGAACCGGATCTGGCAGGCGCACTTCGGCGAGGGCCTCGTCCGCACGCCGGACAATTTCGGCGTCCGCGGCGAGACCCCGAGCCATCCAGAACTGCTCGATTGGCTCGCCGTCGAATTCATCCGGTCCGGTTGGAGCGTCAAGGCGATGCACCGGTTGATCATCGGTTCGAAGACCTACCAGCGATCGGCGATCGCGCCGCAACCGGCCGGTTCTGCGGACCCCGACAACCGCCTGCTCAGCCGGTTCCCGCGCCAGAGGCTCGAAGCGGAGATGGTGCGGGACGCGCTCCTCGCGGTCTCCGGCCGGCTCGACCGCACGACGGGCGGTTCGCTCACGAGATGGAAGAACGACGACTACGTCCCTGGCGACGAACCGACCGCAGGATCGCAGCGCCGGTCCGTCTACCTTCCCATCGTGCGCGACCGCGTCTACGACGTCTTCACCATCTTCGACTTCGCCAATCCGAGCGTCGGGATGTCGAAGCGGACCCCGACGGTCGTCTCCCACCAGGCGTTGTTCTTCCTCAACAGCCCGCTGGTGAAAGACTGCGCCCGCGCTCTGGCGGAGACCGTCCTCGCGACACCATCACGGGATGAGGCCGCGCGGGTCGGCCTGGCCTTTCGTCGTGCCTTCGACCGGGCCCCGACCTCGCAAGAAACCGACCTCGCGCTCCGGTTCCTCGTCGTCGCCGCTCGCGGGGACGGTCGACGGCAGAAGGCCGCCTGGTCGGCCCTCTGCCAGACCTTGTTCGCGGCGAACGAGTTCGTTTATCGCGACTGACCCCATGCCACACGACCTTCCTCCTCCCGTCTCGCGACGGCAGATGCTCCGGCAATGCAGCGCCGGGTTCGGCAACCTCGCGCTGCTTGGGATGTTGTCGTCGATGGACCGTGCGACGGCAGCGCCGTTGTCCGGGCCGTTGGCGGCCCGTCCGCCGCGGATCCGGCCGCGAGCCAAGCGGGTCATCTTCCTCTTCATGCACGGCGGCCCGTCGCACGTGGACACCTTCGACCACAAGCCGCTCCTCATACGGGATTCCGGGAAACCCCTTCCCTTCGCCAAGCCCCGGGTCCAGTTCGCGAAGACCGCGAACTTGTATGGATCGCCCTGGGAGTTCCGTCCGTACGGCCGATGCGGGGCGATGGTCAGCGATCTGTTCCCGCTCGTCGGCTCGTGCGCGGACGACCTGTGCATGGTCAAATCCATCCACGGCACCAACGAGGCGCACGGCGGCGCGCTCCTCAAATTGCACACGGGATCCGATACCTTCGTCCGCCCCAGCATGGGTTCCTGGATCTCGTACGGCCTCGGCACCGAGAACCAGAACCTGCCGAGCTTCATCACGGTCAATCCGACGCTCGGCCATGGCGGCGTCGGGAACTATTCCAGCGGCTTCCTTCCGGCGGTCCATCACGGCACGCGGATCGGCGGCGGCGAACCGATCGAGAAGGCCACGATCAAGTATCTGCACGACCCCGACGAAGACGCACCGCTCCAACGGGCGCAGCTCGATCTCCTCGGGGAGATGAACCGCGGTCACCTCACGCAGGCGGGTGCCGACCCGGCGCTCGAAGCCCGCATCGAATCTTTCGAACTCGCCTTCCGCATGCAGACCGAGGCACCGGAAGTCCTCGACCTGCGCGGCGAGACCGATGCCACGAAAGCCCTCTACGGTCTCGACGACCCGAAGACCGCCTCGTTCGCGAGGCAGTGCATGCTCGCCCGACGATTCAGCGAACGCGGGGTCCGCTTCGTCCAGGTCACGCACGGCTACTGGGACCAGCACGGAGACCTCACCAAGGACCACGGACGTCTGGCGCACGAAGTGGACCGACCGATCGCCGGCCTGTTGAAGGACCTGAAATCGAGGGGACTGCTGGACGAAACCTTGGTCTTATGGGGGGGCGAGTTCGGCCGGACACCTACCCTCCAAGGGAACGACGGGCGGGACCACCATCCTCATGCGTTCACGATGTGGATGGCCGGCGGCGGGGTGAAGGCCGGCTCAAGCTACGGCATCACCGACGACTACGGTTTCTACTGCTCGGACCAAAAAGTCCACGTCCACGACCTGCACGCGACGATGTTGGCGTTGCTCGGGATGGACCATGAGGCGCTCACCTATCGCCATGCCGGACGCGACTTCCGGTTGACCGACGTCCACGGAAGGGTCGTGTCCGAGATCTTTGCTTGAGGCACAGACCGGCCGACGATACCCGAGGGGTCACTTCTCAATGCGATAAAAGTGGGTCTTCGTCCGAAGAATCAAGGCCTTCCCGCTCACCGCGGGAGACGCCATGAATCCTTCGTCCAGGCTGTTCTCGGCGAGTTTTTTGAACTCACGCCCCGCGGCCAGGACAACGGTCTTGCCCTCTTCGCTAAAGCAATAGAGTCGCCCCTCGGCGGCCAGCGGCGACGCAGAATAATTCCCGCCGAGTCGTTCGTTCCACACGACATCACCGGTCTTGGCCTCCCAGCAGGTCGCCACGCCACCGTCTTCGATACCAAACAAGAGGTCTCCGACCAACGTCAGCGACGGCTTCTTCGGTGTGGCCCTTTTTGATCTCCAGGCGACCGCCAAGCCGCCAGCCGCATTGGTCGCAGAATTGACGTCCAAAACGTCGCCCTTCTTGCCGGGGCGGACGGCCAGAGTCTGCCCCTGCGACCACCCGCTCGGGAAAAATACCAAGCCCTGCCCGACGACCGGCCGGGTGCCTCCTGAATGGCTCGTCCTCTCCTCGATCCGCCACAACTCCTCTCCGGTCGAGGGCACATACGCATAGAAAGCTTTGGCACCTTGGCTGAGCAGTGTCAGGCCACCGTCCAACGACGCGATCTGGCAGGTTGCGAACGCCTTGCGCCAATCCCCTTCCGATTCTGGTTTCCCATCGGGAGCCAAGTCCTTGTAATTGATGGATCTCTCCTTCCGCCAGACGGTCTTTCCTGTGTTCTTGTCGAGGGCGACGATGAATTGATGGTCACTCCCGTCAAAATCAAGGAACAACAACCCTCCCGAAAGGATCGGCGATGATCCGGCCCCTCGGTAATGGTTGCAGATAAAATCGCGCCTCTCCCAAACCGTCCGGCCCGTGCCCGTGTCAAGGCACGCGATTCCAGGTGAACCGAACGCGATATAGACGCGCCCGGCCTCGATGGCAGGAGTCGGTGACCCGTAGCTGTTGAACTTGTGGGCGAACTGGGGCTTCTCGACCTCGAAAAGTTTGATGTCGCGGACCACTTTTCCGGAAACGAGGTCTAGGCAGAGGGCCGACAGTTCCTGTCCGTCTTCAGTCGCAGTCGTGGCCCAGATCTGGCCGCCAAAGACCACCGGTGAAGACCATGCCTTGCCATGGACCAGAGTCCGCCATTTGACGTTCTCGGCCGGACTCCATTTCAACGGAAGACCGGTTGATCCCGAAGTGCCATCGCCCCTAGGACCTCGGAACTCGGGCCATGAGAGGTCATCGCCGACAGCGACCCGCAGCGTCAAAATGATTGCCGCTCCCGCGACCCCAAGAATGTGCTTCATCGCTACGTAGCCTACCCCGGAACAGGAAGCGGCCACAACACCTTGGATCGGAGCCTGGATGATTGCTGGGATGAGGGACCGGATGAGGGGCGGATGAAAAGAAAAGGGCCGGACCTTTATGGGGTCCGGCCCTTAGAAAAGAAGGCGGCTACCTACTCTCGCGCAAGCTATACATGCACTACCATCGGCAACGTTGCGTTTGACGGTCGAGTTCGGGATGGGATCGAGTCGGACCG
>CAIWVP010000178.1 GCA_903916195.1 uncultured Verrucomicrobiota bacterium
CCAAAGGACGTTTGGACCCCGATCCTCGGCCATTTCACCCTCTGACCACCTGTCCGCTTTTGTTCCGGCAAGAAATCCGGTTTTGAACCGTCGCCGACAAAGCCCGGCATCATCATTGAAATTACGTGCGTGAACGTCTATTGTCCGCCAAACCTCCCACCGCCACCGATCGCCAGCCACAAAGCCGTCATGCCAGAGAAACCCATGAGCCAGGTCCCGTTCGCGCAACGGGACCTCTATGAGAAGGGCGTCGCCGCGCTGCAGAAGAACAACTTCGACTACGCGCTCACCCTGTTCGGCACGGTGCTCCGGGCCGAGCCCGGCTTCTACGAGGCGCGCGAGGCGCTGCGGGCCACGCAACACCGCCGCGCCGGCGGCAAGACGAGCTTCTTCAAGAAGCTCGTCGGCTCCGCCAGCACGCTCACGCGCGGACAGGTCGCGCTCCGGTCGGATCCGCTCGAGGCCATCCTGATCGCCGAGGAGGCGCTGAACGACGATCCCGGCAACAGCTCCGCCCATGAGCTGCTCGCGGCCGCCGCCTTGGTCGCCGGCCTGCCCAAGACCGCCCTGCTCTCGCTCGAGGTCGCCTTCAAGCACAAGCCGACCGACCGGAAGCTCGCCCTCGAGCTCGCCACCGCGCTCGGTCAGACCGGCAACCGCGCCCGCGCCGAGAAGATCCTCCGCGACCTGCTCCAGGCCGATCCCGGCGACCCATCGTTGAACGAGCACCTCAAGAACCTGCTCGCCAACCGCACGCTCCACGAAGGCTACGGCGCGATCAAGGACGGCCAGGGCAGCTACCGCGACATCATCCGCGACAAGCAGGAGGCCGTCGTCCTGGAACAGGAGAACCGCTCGGTGAAGGACGCCGACGTGGCCGGCAAGCTGATCGACGACTACGAGCGCCGGCTGGCCGCCGAAGGCGACAACCTCAAGCTGATGCGCGACATCGCGGACCTCTGCCGCAAGCGGCAGGATTTCGACCGTGCCATCGGCTACTACGAGCGGATCATCGCCACGAGCGGCATCAACGACCCGATGATCCTCCAGGCCGTCCGCGACACGCGGCTCTCCCAGTTCACCCACCAGGAGCAGTCGCTCGATCCCGCCGCGCCCGACCACGGGGACCGGCTCGCCGAACTCCGCTCGCAGCGCGCCGAGTGGCAGCTCGACGACGCCCGACGTCGCGCCGACCAGAACCCGACCGACCTCCATCTGCGCTTCGAGCTGGGCGACCTCTATCTGAAGGCCGGCAAGGTGGGCGAAGCCATCGCCGAGCTGCAGAAGGCGCAGAACAACCCGAACAAGCGCATCCCGGCGATGAACCTGCTCGCGCAGGCCTTCGCCAAGCGGGGCATGAACGACCTCGCCGCCCGCAAGTTCCAGGAGGCGTTGAAGGAGAAGCTGGTGTTCGACGACGAGGCCAAGGAGCTGCGCTACCAGCTCGGCGTCGTGCTGGACAAGATCGGTAAATCCGCCGAGGCCATCGATCAGTTCAAGCTCATCTATGAGCAGGACGTCGGCTACCGCGACGTGATGGCGAAGGTGGACGCCTACTATGCGACGAACGGCTGAGGCGGCGCATCGGAGCGGACGGGCCTCCACCCGGACCGACATCTTGGCGGTGGTCTCGGTCTTGGTGGTGCTGACAGGGCTCGCCGTTCCGTGGCTGGTCGATGCCCGGACCGTCGCTTCGTGACGAGCCCAAGTCCGGGTCCGCTTCGGTCTCGGGCCCGGCTGCCCGATCCACGGAGGTTGCCGGGAATCCTTTGCCTCTCCCGGCCCGCCTCCTTAGCCTGATTTCCACAACTCATGTGGCGGCTTTTCCGAGAATTCCTCGCGTTCCTGCGCGAGGAGAAGAAGTGGTGGATGCTTCCGCTGGTGCTGATGCTGTTGCTGCTCGCGGTGCTGGTGCTCTTCAGCTCCAGCCCGGTGCTGGCTCCGTTCATGTACCCGTTCATGTGACCTTGGGGAATGCGCTCGATCCTCGGCATCTCCGCGTACTATCACGATTCCGCCGCAGCGTTGCTGCGCGACGGCATCATCGTCGCGGCGGCACAGGAGGAGCGCTTCAGCCGGGTCAAGAACGACGAGCGCTTCCCGGCCGAGGCCGTGGCCTTCTGCCTGCGCCAAGGCGGCATCGCCGCGAAGGACCTCGATGCGGTCGTCTTCTACGACAAGCCGGTCACCAAGTTCGCCCGGATGCTCGAGACCTATCTCGCCGTCGCGCCGGCGGGAGCCCGCACGTTCCTCGACGTGCTGCCGTCGTGGTTGGGCGGGAAGCTCGACCTGCGCGGCACCATCCGGGAAGCCATGCCCGGGTTGCCCGACGGATGCCCGGTGCTGTTCACGCAGCACCATCAGGCGCACGCCGCCAGCGCGTTCTTCCCGTCGCCGTTCGATGAGGCGGCGGTGCTGACGGTCGATGGCGTCGGCGAATACGCCACCACCACCATCGGGCAAGGGAAGGGCGATGTGCTGGAACCGCTCGTCGAGCTGGAGTTCCCGCATTCGCTCGGGCTGCTCTATTCGGCGTTCACCGCGTACTGCGGGTTCCGGGTCAATTCCGGCGAGTACAAGCTCATGGGCCTCGCGCCGTTCGGCGAACCGACCTACGCCGCGGCCATCCGGGAGCATCTGATCGACCTCAAGGCCGACGGATCGTTCCGGTTGGACATGGGTTTCTTCGGCTTCCTGCGCGGCTGGAGCATGACCCACGAGCGGTTCCATCGGCTTTTCGGCGGACCCCCACGGGATCCGGATGCGCCACTGGAGCAGCGCCACATGGATGTCGCCCGGTCGATCCAGGTCGTCACCGAGGAGGTGATGCTCCGGCTCGCGCGGCATGCGAAGGCGCTGACCGGTCGACGCCATCTCTGCATGGCCGGCGGCGTCGCGTTGAACTGCGTCGCCAACGGCCGGATCCATCGCGAGGGCATCTTCGAGCGCATCTGGATCCAACCGGCGGCCGGGGATGCGGGCGGGGCGCTCGGGGCGGCGCTGGCCGCGTGGCACCGCACGCCGTCGGGCGGTGCCGGCCAACGTCCGCCGCGACGGGCCGAGGCCGCGGATTCGATGCGCGGATCGCTGCTGGGTCCGGAGTGGAGCGACGACGAGATCGAGGCGGTGCTCCGCGGCCACGGCGCGGTGTACGAGAAGCTGGACCGGGCGGCGTTGATCGCGCGCACGGCGGCCTTGCTCGCGGACGAGAAAGTCGTCGGCTGGGTGCAAGGGCGGATGGAGTTCGGACCGCGGGCGCTGGGCAACCGGTCGATCCTGGGCGATGCGCGTTCGCCGAAGATGCAGTCGATGATGAACCTGAAGATCAAGTTCCGGGAATCCTTCCGTCCGTTCGCCCCGGTGGTCCGCCGCGAACGGGTGCAGGACTACTTCGAGCTCGATGCCGATTCACCGTACATGCTGCTGGTAGCGCCCGTGCGGACGGAACTCCGCGTCCCGCAGACCGGGACGCTCTCGGGCATCGACCGGCTGGGTCAGATCCGTTCGACCATCCCGGCGGTCACGCACCTGGACCACTCGGCCCGCGTGCAGACGGTGACACGCGAGCAGAACGGGCCGCTCTACGACTTGCTGGAGGAGTTCGAGCGGGTGACCGGATGCGGCGTGCTGGTGAACACCTCGTTCAACGTCCGCGGCGAGCCGGTCGTCTGCTCTCCCGACGATGCATACCGTTGCTTCGTCGGCACCGAGATGGATCACTTGGTGATCGGATCGTTCCTCTTGTCGCGGGGCATGCAACCGCACCCGAACTTGGCGCGCCGCGTCGCGCCGCGGCCTGATTGACCATGCGCCCGAAGCTCAAAGAAGATCCGCGCGAGTGGCGCCGGTTCACCCTGTCGAGCACGGCGGCGGCGGCGCTCTTCACGGGACTGATGCTGTACCGTGGCAAGGTCGCGCCGTCGACGGCGACGACGGTCTTGGTCGTGCTCGGGACGGTCGCTTTGGCGGCCGGGTTCCGGCCGGCTGGGTTCCGGTCGTTCTATCGGGTGGGCATGACCATCGGCGCGGCCATCGGCCAAGTGATGGGACGGATCCTGCTCACCCTGTTCTTCTTGCTGGCGTTGACACCGATGGCCTTGGTCTTCCGCGTGCTCGGCAAGGACCCGCTGTCGCTCCGGTGGGACAAGTCCGCCAAGACGTATTGGCGGACCGCGAAACCGTACGGCGACCTCGACCGGTCGTTCTGAGGCCGGTCTTTATCCCATGCGACGTGCCTTCTTTCTTCGTGTGATCGCGGCGATCGCGGCGGCTTTCGCTGTTGCGGCGGAGGCCGGGCTCCGCGCCGATGCCCCCCGCGTCTGGGAAACGGGTCCGGGCCACCGGAGCGCCCCGTTGACGATCGCGTCCGGCGGGACGAACGGGTTCGCGCGGATCCTCCCGGCGGCGAGCGGGATCACGTTCACCAATCTCCTTCCGGAATCGCGGCATCTCACCAACCAGATCCTCCTCAACGGCGCCGGCGTCGCCGCGGGCGACGTGGACGGCGACGGACGGTGCGACCTGTTCTTCGCCGGGTCGGACGGACGCAGCGCGCTGTTCCACAATCTCGGCGACTGGAAGTTCGAAGACGTGACCGATGCGGCCGGTGTCGCCTGCGCCGGGCTGACGGCGACGGGATGCGCCTTGGCCGACCTCGACGGCGACGGCGACCTCGACCTGGTCGTGGACACGGTGGGGCAGGGGACCCATGTGTTCCTCAACGACGGCAAGGGCCGCTTCGTCCGCGCTCCGTTCGTGCTCAACGAAGGCAAGGGCGGCATGTCGCTCGCGCTCGGCGACCTCGACGGCGACGGCTTCCTCGACCTCTACATCGCGAACTACCGGACCTCGGGGTTCATGGATATCCCGAACAAGCGGGCCACGTTCCGGAAGATCAACGGCAAGGTCGAGATGGACACGTTGAACGGTCGATCGACCTCCGAGCCGGACCTGGCGGACCGCTTCGTCGTCGGCCCGCGCGGCAACATCGAGGAACGCGGCGAGACGGACCTCGTGCTGCGCAACCTCGGCGGCACGAACTTCACCGCGATGCGCTTCACCGACGGCACCTTCCTCGACGAGGCCGGCCGGCCTCTGCTCAAGGCGCCGATGGACTGGGGCCTGTCGGTGATGATCCGCGACATCGACCAGGACGGTTTGCCGGACATCTACGTCTGCAACGATTTCCAGAGCGAGGACCGGTTGTGGCTCAACCAGGGACGGGGGCGGTTCCGTCTGGCGCCGAAGACCGCGCTCCGCAGGACGAGCCTGTACTCGATGGGCGTGGATTTCGCTGACATCGACCACGACGGGCGCGACGATTTCTTCGTCGTCGACATGCTCAGCCGCGACCACGCGCAGCGCATGCGCGACCTGCACGACGCCACGCCGTCGGTCACGCCTGTCGGCGTCTTCGACGACCGGCCGCAGAACAGCCTCAACACGCTGTTCCTCAACCGCGGTGGTGGCCGCTACTCGGAGATCGCGCAACTGGCCGGGCTCGACGCGTCCGGATGGTCGTGGTCGTGCATCTTCCTCGATGTGGACCTCGACGGCTGGGAGGACCTGCTGGTGACCAACGGCATGGAACGCGCCGCGCGCGACCTGGACGTGGCGGACCAGATGAAGGCGTTGCGCGCGTCGCGGAAGCTGACGGACGCCGAGGTGTTCGCCGAGCGGCGGAAATTCCCGCGGCTCGCGACGCCGAACCTCGCGTTCCGCAACCGCGGCGACCTGACGTTCGAGGAGGTCGGGCACGCGTGGGGCTTCGACACCGCGGGCGTCTCGCACGGCATGGCCTTGGCCGATCTCGACGGCGATGGTGATCTCGATGTCGTCACGAACGACCTCAACGCGCCCGCCGGCATCTACCGCAACGACAGCCCGGCGCCGCGGATCGCCGTGCGGTTGAAGGGCGTCGCGCCGAACACGCGCGGCATCGGCGCGCGGATCACGGTGACCGGTGGCGCCGTGCCGAGCCAGTCGCAGGAGGTCATCGCCGGCGGGCGCTATCTGTCGTCGGACGACCCGATGCGCACCTTCGCCGCGGGCTCCGCGACGAACCGGCTCACGATCGAGGTCCGATGGCGCAGCGGGCGCCGGAGCCGCGCTGCGGGATTGGCGGCGGACCGCGTCTACGAGTTCGACGAATCCGCGGCCGAGGTCGTCGCTTCGGTCCCTCCGGCGGTGCCGGCGCCGTTGTTCGAGGATGTCTCGGCACGGCTGGCGCACCGCCATCACGAGGAGGAGTTCGACGACTTCGCACGGCAGCCGCTCTTGCCGCGCAAGTTCAGCCAGCTCGGACCCGAGGTCGCGTGGTTCGATTGCGATGAAGACGGCCTGGACGACCTCGTCATCGGCTCGGGTCCGGGGGGCGCGATGTCGGTCCACCGCAACGACGGCAAGGGCGGGTTCACGCGCTGGGAGAACGACGCGACCGCCGGCACGGTGCCGCGCGATCAGGCCGGCCTGGCCGCGTGGCACCCGGCGCGCGGCGACGGACGCATCATCGCGGCGTCGGCCAACCACGAGGACGGCCTGGCCCAGGGCGCTCTCTTCCGCCAATACGCGCTCAAGGCGAAGACGGTCGAGGAACCCATCGGAGCGATCGCGTCGTCGCCCGGACCCGTGGCGCTCGCCGACATCGATGGCGACGGTGATCTGGATCTTTTCATCGGCGGCCGTGTCGTGCCCGGACGGTATCCGGCGGCGGCGATCTCGCAGGTCTTCTTGGACGAGGGTGGTCGATGGGTGCCTGATGCCACCACCACCAAGGTGCTCGCCCAGGTCGGGATGGTCAGCGGCGCGGTGTTCTCCGATCTCGACGGCGACGGCTGGCCGGATCTCGTCCTGGCGTGCGATTGGGGTCCGGTCCGCGTCTTCCACAACGGCCACGGAAAGTTCTCCGAGACCACCCGGGCCCTCGGTCTCGCGGAACTCACCGGTTGGTGGAACGGCGTCGCGGTCGGCGATCTCGACGAGGACGGCCGGATGGATATCGTCGCCAGCAACTGGGGCCGCGACACGCCCTACCAATCCGGTCGCGGCCGGCCGCTGCGGATCTATCACGGCGACCTCGACGACGATGGCGTCCATGACCTCGTCGAGGCCCGCCATGATGCGGGGCTCGGCAAGTACGTCCCGGAACGCCAGCTGGGTGTGCTGGCCAAGGCGATGCCGTTCCTCTCCGGACGCTTCCGCTCGAACGCCGCGTACAGCACCGCGGGCATCGTGGAGATCCTGGGCGACCGCTTGCCGCGTGCGGCGGTCGTCGAGGCGACGTGTCTGGAGACGACGCTCTTCCTCAACCGGGGCGACCACTTCGAGGCGCATGCGTTGCCGGTCGAGGCGCAGATGTCGCCGGCTTTCGGGGTCGCCATCGCGGACCTGGACGGCGACGGGCACGACGACGTGGTGCTGGCCCAGAACTTCTTCGGCGTGCAGCCGGAGCTGCCGCGCCACGACGCCGGGAGCGGCCTCGTGCTGAAGGGCGACGGCCGTGGCGGTCTCCGCGCGATGGATGCCGGTGTGAGCGGCATCCAGATCTTCGGCGAGCAACGCGGCGTCGCCGTGTCCGACCATGACCGGGATGGACGGCTGGACCTCGCGATCACCCAGAACGGCGGTGCCACGCGATTGTTCCGGAACAACGCCGCAAAGCCCGGGCTCCGCGTCCGTCTCGACGGCCCCGATGCGAACCCCGATGCCATCGGCGCGTCGCTGCGGCTGCGGTCCGGCTCGTACGTCGGGCCCCGGCATGAGCTGCACGCCGGATCGGGATCCGGTTCGCAGGACGGCCTGGTGTCGGTGCTCGGCGGTCCCGCGCCCGCGAACGAGGTCCTGGTGCGTTGGCCCGGCGGCAAGGAGACGGTCTCATCCGTCCCGGCCGGAGCCGCGGAGATCCGCGTGCGCCCCGGCGGGCAGGTCGAAGCCGTCGGCCGCTGACCTCCGTCGGGACCTCCGTCGCCGACCCCAAGATTCTTAAAACGCGCGTTGACGCGGCTATTCCGACCACATATCAACGCATCGAGATACGTCAATACGTTGGCGTCCGATTCCGTCACATCCAACAAAACAGTCATGAGCAAACGCTTCATCTTCTCCTCCGAATCCGTCGGCGAAGGCCATCCCGACAAGGTCGCCGACACCATCTCCGATGCCGTCCTGGACGCCTGCCTCGCGCAGGACAAGTTCAGCCGCGTCGCTTGCGAGACCTATGTGAAGTCGAACGTGGTGGTGGTCGGCGGCGAGATCACGACCAAGGCGAAGCTCGACTACGTGCAGATCGCCCGCGAGGCGATCCGCGAGATCGGCTACGTGAACGACGACGACGTGTTCCACGCGGACAAGGTGTTCGTGAACCTGCTCATCACGCAGCAGTCGCCCGACATCTCCCAGGGCGTCGATGCCAAGGCGGCGAAGGGCAAGAAGAAGGCCGAGCAGGGCGCCGGCGACCAGGGCCTGATGTTCGGCTTCGCGTGCAACGAGACGCCCGAGCTGATGCCGACGCCGATCATGTTCGCGCACCGCCTCGGCCGCGAGCTCACCCGCATCCGCAAGGCCGGCAAGCTCGCCAAGTGGCTCCGCCCGGACGCGAAATCGCAGGTCTCCGTCGTGTACGAGGACGACAAGCCGGTCTCCATCTCGAACGTCGTCATCTCCACGCAGCACGCGTCGGACGTGGAGCACGCCGAGATCGAGGAGTTCTGCATCGAGCAGGTGATCAAGAAGGTCCTGCCGAAGAGCATGCTCACCAAGGACACCCAGTTCCTGATCAACCCGACCGGCAAGTTCGTCGTCGGCGGGCCGCAGGGCGACACCGGGCTCACCGGCCGCAAGATCATCGTGGACAGCTACGGCGGCTGGGGCCGCCACGGCGGCGGCGCCTTCTCCGGCAAGGACCCGAGCAAGGTCGACCGCAGCGCCGCCTACATGGGCCGCTATGTCGCCAAGAACATCGTGGCCGCCGGTCTCGCGACCCACGCGGAGATCCAGTTCGCCTACGCCATCGGTTACCCGGAACCCGTCAGCGTGTACGTGAACACCTTCGGCACCGCCCAGGGCGGCCTGACCGACCAGGCGATCACCGACGCCGTGCAGGAGGTCTTCAGCTTCAAGCCCGCCGACATCGTGAAGCACCTCAACCTGCTCCGTCCGATCTACGGCAAGACCACGAACTACGGACACTTCGGCAAGGTCGACGCCGACCTGCCGTGGGAAAAGATCGACAAGGTCGCCGCGCTCAAGAAAGCCGCCCGCTGAAGCGGAAAGTAATCAGTGTCCAGTTTTCAGTGTCCAGTCACCCCGGTGACGCGCTCGCTGACTGGAAACTGATCACTGAAAACTGATCACTGAAAACTGATTGCTCCCTGAAGAATATGGCCAAGAAATCCAAGTCCATCGCCGCCGTCGCCCTCGCCGAGGTCGCTTCCGCGCTCCCCAACTACGCCGCCTACGCCGCGCTCACGCCGGCCGGCAAGGACTACGTCGTCCGCGACCTCGGCCTCGCCGAATGGGGCCGCAAAGAGATCGCCGTCGCCGAGCACGAGATGCCCGGCCTCATGTCCGTGCGGAAGAAGTACGCGAAGCAGAAGCCCCTCAAGGGCGTCCGCATCACGGGCTCGCTGCACATGACCATCCAGACCGCCGTGCTCATCGAGACGCTCGTCGCGCTCGGTGCGACCGTCCGCTGGGCCTCCTGCAACATCTTCTCGACGCAGGACCACGCCGCCTCGGCCATCGCCGCGACCGGCACGCCCGTCTTCGCCTGGAAGGGCGAGACCTTGGAAGAATACTGGGAGCTCACCCTCAAGGCCGTGCTCTTCCCGGGCGACCAGGGCCCCGAGCTCGTCGTCGATGACGGCGGCGACGTCACGCTGCTCATCCACAAAGGATACGAGCTCGAGAAGGGCGACAAGTGGGTCGACTCCAAGAGCGGTTCGCACGAGGAGCAGGTCATCAAGAACCTGCTCAAGCGCGTCGCGAAGGAGAAGCCCGGCATCTGGACCAAGATCGTGAAGTCCTGGAAGGGCGTCTCCGAGGAGACCACCACCGGCGTCCACCGCCTCTACAAGTTCGCCGAGCAGGGCAAACTGCTTGTCCCGGCGATCAACGTGAACGATTCCGTCACCAAGTCGAAGTTCGACAA
>CAIWVP010000179.1 GCA_903916195.1 uncultured Verrucomicrobiota bacterium
ACTGGACGAGGTTGAAGGTGAACGAATCGTAGTTGTCGATGACCAGCAACATGCGGGCGCAAGCTAGCGGGAGGCCGCGCCGAAGGGAAGCGCGCCGGCGGATCAGGAGCGTGGCGCGCGCATCCGCACACTGCCCCGGACCGGTAGGGACGCGCTGCCGCGCGTCCGTGGAAATGGTGACGACTCGTGACGCGGTCGGCCGGCTGGCCGGGACCTCGCTGCGCTGGTCCCGGCCGAAGTATCGGCGGCGCAGCAGCGCCACCCTACCTCGTGGGGCGTTGTCAGGATGCGCCCGAGGCGTGGCGCGCGGTCCCTCCGGGAGCTTCAGCCCGCGCAGAAGCGCTCGAACGCGCCGCCCAACATCTCGTAGACGTCGCGCTGGATCTCGGCGTCCGTCACCGGCCATCCGCTTGCCTCCAGCGCGGTGTACCGCTCCGCGAGGCAGCGCGCGAGGATCTCGCGGGAATGGCTCCACTTGTAGACGAGTTGGTCGAGCACACGTGCATCGCTGTGCTGCGGCGTGAAGCTGGTGCCGAGCAGCTCGAGACGCATCGTCGTGATCTCCTCGATGAGCTGGGGCGTGTTCGTGAACCACCAGCATCCGAACGGATGGAGCGTGCGGAATTTCCGCGCCAGCACCACGAGCTCGTGCTGGCTCTCGCGGCTCAGGCAGGTGACCAGGAAGCGGTTCCCGGGGTGGGCCGCGCAAAGCGCCTGGAGCGCCGACAGGTCGCTGCGGCCCATGCCGTCGCCCGCCATGCGGAGCGCCGGGTTCACGGCGCGTTTCACGCCCATCATCAGCGCGAACGGCTGGCCGTGGTCGCGGCAGTGCGGCAGCACGGCGTGCTCGATGAGCCACGCGGTCTCCGTGTCCGCCGGATACGCGAAGCCCGGCGGCAGCGAGACCATGCAGTACCGGGCGCCGATCCGGCGGGTCCAGTCGGCCAAGAACCGCCGCACCTCGTCGGCGCTGCGCTGGCCGAGCCCGGGAGCGACATCGTAGCCCCACGCACGCAACTGCGGGACGGTCTGCTTCCAGGCGACGAGCAGCGGATCGATGCGCAACGCAGCGAAGAACCGGGGATCCCGCGCGACGCCGGCGTCCCAGAACGGCCGTTCCTCGTCGTCGAACGGCGAGTTGGTCATGCCGATGCCGCGGACGTTCGCCAAGGCCATCACCCGTTCGATGTGGTCCGCCGGCTTCTGTCCAGCGAACCACTGCCGCAGCGCCTTCAGGTCGCCCTGCTTCGGCGAGAGGCCGAAGGCGTCCAGGACCGTCAAGACGCCGCGGCACGCCTCGGAGACGGGGGAATGGCGGACGAACAAGGCGTCCCAGATGAGGTCGGCCTGCTCCGTCTTGGTGGCGCTCCAGAAGCGTTCCTCCGGGACGTCGGATCGGCGGAACGATTCGCTGACGAGGTAGTGGTAGACCAGCAGGTCGTCGATGCCGCGCAACAGCAGCGATCCGAAGCTCGGGTCGTAGAGATGGGTATGGATGTCGAGGACCGGCGTGGCGGCGACGATGCGGGCGACCCGGTCGATCAATCCTGTCGGGGACGGCATGGACGGACCTTAACCACCGGCCCGGACGAAGGCGAGCGCGCGGACCGCCCGCCTTGGCGCCCCTCTATGCGGGGACCAATCCGCCTCAAAAAAAAGAAAACGCTTGTCTGCGGGACAGGGCTCCATAGATTCCGACCTCCTTCGACGCAGTGCGCGGTTAGCTCAGTGGTAGAGCATTACCTTGACACGGTAGGGGTCACAGGTTCGAACCCTGTACCGCGCACCATCTTGTCCAACGAGGGTCCACCGACCCCGTGGGCTTCATTTCCGGCGCCCCGGTTCTCTCAACGCTTCAACGCGCCGAAGACGGATCTCACTAGGTCCGTGGTGCGCGCGACCGGGTTCTGCCGGATGCGCTTCTCCTCGTCGGCGATGGTCTTGAAAAGGCCGTCCAATGCCTTTCCGGTGACATAGCCGTCGACATCCAGCGCTTCCTGCTGGACGAACGGGCTGGCCAACACGGCTTTGTCCGCCACCCGCTTGTAGGCGGCGGTGACACCGGCTTTCGCCGTCGCCTGCTGGACGATGGGGAGGAATTTCTCGCGCAACGTGGCGGCGGTCGCGCGACGGAAAAACTGGGTCGCCGCGTCGTCGGGGCCTTGGAGCAGCTTCTGGGCGTCCTGCACGGTCATCTGGCGCAGGGCACCGGCGAAGGTCTCCGCGGCCGCCGGCACGGCCTGTTCGGCGGCGTGGTTCATCGAGGCGACGAAATCATCGGCCAGCTTCCCTTGGCCGATCTTGCGCAACAACCCATCGGCGACGGTCAACTGACCCGGCATCGGGATGCGGACGGCGATGTTGGTGAGGAAGCCACCGTCGCCGCCCAACTGCGCCAGCGCGCGCTCCAGGCCCTTGCCAAGCGCTTCCTTGAGGCCGCGGGTCACCACGTCTCCGGAGAGATCTCCAGCCGCCAGGGTGCCCAACGCAGGCGATGTGGCGGATGCGGCCGATGCGCTCGCCGGAGGCGCGGACGTCTGACGGGCGGCGCGGATCTCTTGGAGCATGCGGTCGGCCTCGGCGATGGCGCGTCGGGCCTCGGGGAAGTCGGCCGCCAGACGCTCCGGCGAGACGTCGACACCGCCGACCTTCAACGTCGCGATCGGCCCGGTCGCTGGTGCTTTCGGAGACGGGATCAACGGCGCCGGCGCTGGGGCCGTCGCTTGAGCGGGGGGAACCGCGGCGACCTCAGGCGGTCGGACCGGCGCGGGCGGAGTCACCGGCGCAGCTGCCGGTGCCGGCGAAGGCGCGGAAGCAGCGCGAGGCGCGGAGGTCTCGTCTTTGCCGCAACCGCCGAGCAGACCCGCGACGAGCACCCACGGCAGGAAGGAACGGTTCACCTCGGCACCGTGCGATCCGCGCGGGGTTCGGCAAGCCTAGACTCCGTATCTCTCGCCCGCGCTGGCGGTCCTCGCAGAGGGTGTGATCGGAAGTGGCGGACACGGCGGGTGAGGTAGCGCAGACTGGCTGCCGTATCGCGGGTGGGCAACCTGCTGGGCGTCTCGGTCCTGCTCGGCGGCGGCCTGATCTGGACCGCCGGAAAGAGCCCGACGTGCGGGTCTCGACGAACGTCTGGTTCCAGCCGTGAGCTTGTAGGGCAGGCTGTCGAGCCTGCCGGTTCTTGGGACTGTCAGTCCCAAGAACATCGCGGACATCCCAGGCGCCCTGTACATCCGGGCATTTCGGCGGACTGGAAAGTCCGCCGAACCGGCAGGCTGGAAAGCCTGCCCTACATCCGCCGACCTCCGACCGCCGCCGCCGCCTCATCCTCCCGTCCGGCTGTCGCCGGACAAGGACGAGGGAAAGAGACATACAAGACCACCCGTTGCTGCGCTACGAGTGCCCGCCACTTCCGATCGCATCCCTCGCAGACCGATGGCCTCCCGGTCATGGCGTGGGGACCGCCTCCGGACTGAGCGGCGGCGATAGCACCATCTCGCCCAGATCGAGCGTGACGACCGAGTTCTGCGCCGTCTCGGGCACCGAGACCGGCCGTTCGAAGCGGCCCAGTTGGATCACTTCCCACGGCTGCCCGCCCGCCTTCTTCATGGTAGCCATCAAGGACAACGTATATTCCCCGGGCGGGACGCCATCGAACGAGAATGTACCGTCGGGCTTGAACTCCGCCGCGTAGCTGCGGAACGATTTCTGGGCTTCCTTGACCTCGGGCAACTCGGCCCACGCTTGGAATTCTTCGGGTGTCTTCAGTCCCTGCGGCGGTTGAGGAGGGGGCGTGTTGAGGCTGCCGTTGATCCGCGCGCCTTCCTTGCCCGACACCAGTGCCGTGGCCTCGGCGTGGCCGCTGATGGTGGCGCCGGTGCCTCCCAAGGTGACCACCGTCGTCTCGCCGGGTTTGACGTCGACAGGGATGGTCTGCGAGTGGGACCAGGAATTCGCTTCGGTCTGGATGAGCCGGGTCAGGCCGCGCGGACCCGGCGGGACCTTGCCCATAGTGAACTTCCCCTCGGCGTCGGTCTCGGCCTTGTATCCGTCCCATTGCACGTTGAGCGAGCCCTCGCCCCAGCCTTGGGGTTGGGTCGACAGCATGTAGCTCCGGCCGGACACCGGTTTCCCGCCGCTGAGCACGGTCGCCTCGATGCGCCCCCAAGGCAGCAAAACGATGGTCTTGGTCTGCTGGAACTCTTCGGGCGTCGCCTCGCCGTATCCGATCTCGCTGGCAGCGACGATCCGGCGCGGATCCGCCGCGACGAGCAGCTTGAACCGGCCTTGTTCGTCCGACCGGACGATCTTGCCCGCGCCGTACGAGATCAACCGTCCACGCTGCAAGTTGATGTCGTGCGATTGCTTGGTGACCAGCGCCACCTCCGCGCCGGGGACGGGATTGCCGGCCGGATCGACCACGATGCCGGCCGGTCCTTCGCCCGGTTCGAGCAGCACGGTCACGGTGACGTACTCGCCCTGAGCAGGCGGGAGCGGGAAAATCTTCGGCAGGTGGTCCTCGGCGCCCACTTGGATGACGTTGTGCTCTTCCTCGTCCAGATCGAGCGTGAAGTGGCCGTCGGGATCAGAGAAGGCCTTGCGGCTGCTGTCCGACCAAGAACTCAGTTGCTCGCCATCGCCCGTCGCGGGCGGCGG
>CAIWVP010000180.1 GCA_903916195.1 uncultured Verrucomicrobiota bacterium
ACCACGCGGCCGCTCTCGCCGTTGTTCACCAACGTCGACCGGCTCTACTCCACCGCCCGCCTGCTCGTCGAAGAGCCCACCATCCCCGCCGAGTTGCAAGTCGAGATGGCCGCACTCACCGTCGATGCCCAGACCCGTGCGGGCACCACTGCCGCCGGCTACTGGCTGAAGAAAGCGCCCGAAGGCGACCAGCTCGCCGACGGCCGCTGGCACTACCGCCTCGAGTACTGGTTCGCCGAACGCCTCGGCCTCTTCGCCCAACGCAAGATCGTCGCCTGACCTCGGCCCTTTTTCCTTTTTCCTTCTCCCTTTTTCCTTCCTGTGAACACCGACCCCATCCCCCTCGCCGCAAACCCGCTTGCCCGCCTGCGCGCCACCACCCGCTCGGCGCGCCCGGCCTTTGACCGGACCTCGAGCTACCTGCGCACCCCGCGCGGCACGTTTTTCCCGCTGACCAAGCGCAGCACCGGCGGCGGAGGCCGCAGCGGCGGCACTCAAGACGCCGTCTGGAGCTGACCCCTCGGGCCATTTTGCCTTCTCCCTTTTTCCTTTTTCCTTCCTCCCTCACCCCAACCCCCTGACCTATGGCCTCTGAAATCTCCTGGACCGCAAAACTCACCGTGTCGAAGGGCGGCTCGACCGTCACCAACGCCACCAGCACGAAGTCGTCTGACATGACAACCGGCACCAACATGGTCGGCGACGTCACCACGTTTGCCGCCGGCACCAAGACCGCCATCCCGGTCGGGTCCGTCGACCCCGCCAACCAGTTCGTCGTCCTGCTCCGGAACCAGAACACCACCGACTATGTCGAGGTGACCACCGATGACGGCACGAGCTATCCCTTCCGCATCTATCCCGGCGAGTTCTTCGGCCCGGTGCGATTGGCGGCCAACATCATCGTCAAGGTCCGCGCCAACACGACCGCCGCCGATGTGAACGTGATTGTCGCTGAAGCGTTCTGACGCGCTCATGGCCGTCTCCTTCCCCCGCGTCACCCAGGTAGCGCCCGGCCAGCCGTTCTCCAGTTCCAACCTGGTGAGCCTTGCCAATGGCATCAACGCGCGCCTCGTCTCCGGTCTGGCGGAGCCGTGGCGGATTGTCTTCTACTTCTACTCTGCACTTTTGCAGATGCGGAATCCGAGCGGCTACCTGTTCCCCGCTCGCGGCGAGTTCCTCGAGTTCTACCAGTCGGTCCTCCCAACCGAAGCCGAGTGGCCGCTGAGCCCGCCCGGCACCGAGGAAGGCGCGAACATCGCCTCGTTCATGCCCGCCTTCGTCTTCGGGGCCGAGGCGCTCGACCTGAACAACGAGGCCGTCCGCCTGTCCGACCCGCTCGCTGGCGGCGTGCCTCTCTCCATCAGCAGCGCCTACACGGCCGGGTCGGCCCGGTACAACTGGGAGCTGGGCAAGTACCAGCGCGGAGCCTACGACCGAACCACCGGCCTGATATTCTCGCCCAGCTTCACCGCGGCCCGGTCGCACTTCGCCATCGTCAGCGCGGGCGTGAGCGAGCACGGCAAATCCTACGGCGGGTATGCGCCCACCCCCGAGTATCTTGGCGAATGCACCGGCAGCGGCTCGACCACCACCGCTCCGCTGCTGAACTACACGCTGTTTTTCTCCGTCACCGCCGCGGGCGCGGCGCTCGGCCTGACGACCAAGACCTATGCCGGCACCTGCCCGGAAGCCTACGGCGGGCTCTCGACGGATGTTTCCTTCATTTACCGCTTCCCCTGGGCCTTTGTGGTCGTGCTCAACTCAGGCGCGACCGAGTACCTCGACACCCGCTACTACATCGAGGGCCCCTACTCGGGCGGAAACCGCCTGACCAAGCAGGACGGCGAGTTCCCCTCGCGCGTGCTGAATCATTTCGCGTCGCAGTTCCGCGGCACCGATGCCCAGCGCCGTGAGAAGTCCGTCCGGGCGGTCGGCTTCGACACCCAGCGTTTTTTCACGCGGCAGTATGCGCTCGCGCCCGCGCACGGCCTACAGACCGACGCCGAGACCGTCGTTGCCGACTACCAAACCTTCGAGACCACCGGCTCGCGCAACATCCCGGTCGGCACACTGCTCGCGAACCGCATCACCGGCGCGACCGCCCACGGCGTCGCCGATGGATTCTGCATCCACTCCATCCTCGCCGGCGCAGAGAAGTTGAGCGGATCCGCCACGGTGCAAGTGCTCGACGATGGCGTGGTCATCGGCACCGTGACGCTCACGCCCGATGCCCTCGGTCACGCCGAAGACGTGCTGGTGCTCACCGAGCCCGCCGTCGGCAGCGTGACGTTCAAGGTCGTCAACGGGGCTGCCCTCACAGACGCGGATGGCGGCATACTGGTGGAGCCCGCAGAGCTTCTGAGCTATCTTCCCCAGCACCACGACTGGTGCCTCGTCCTGAGGCTTGCAGGCGCGACGCTCGTCCCGACCAACGGCACCGACGGCAGCGGCCTCGACGAAGAGCGCGCCAAGGAAATCGGCGACGACTACTGGCGATGGGGCGCGCTCATCAACCAGCACGCCACGCCCGACCTCATATCATCCGAAGCCGCCATCAACGGAAACGCCGTGATGGAATCCGCCCGGCTGCTGAGCAAGCGCGTCCGGCTGCTCAACCGCCACCAGCTCCGCGCCTACGCCGTGGAGGGCGGCAAGTCGGTCCTGTGGTTCACCCGCTACAGCCACGGCTACGGCCTCGGCGCGTATCAGCCCAACGACGGCCCACCGCCGACCAATGCCGTCCCGAGCGGCGAGATCACCCCCTACGTGACCTACGTCGTGGGCGGCACCGCGGGCGGCACCGTGGACTACCAGGCCGTGACCTACGCCATCGGCGACACATTCGTCGGCGTGACCGGGGACGATGCCTACACCACCGCAGGCGGCGGAGCCGTGTTCCTTGCATCCTCCATCGTCGCTCCGCCTCCGGTCACCCGGCCGGTCAATGGCGACATGTTCGACGGCATCGGCCCGGCCATGGCGCCCATCGCCAGCGGCTCGTTGTTGCCCGGCCGGCTATACCGTGTCACCGGCGCGACCATCGGCTACGACAGCGCCGCCTACAACGCGGGCGCGACCTTTACCGCGACCGCCGTGCGCGAGTTCACTGGCAGCGGCCTGGTCTACGAGGCCAACGGAATCAAGGTGCTCGCAGAGCCCAACTCGTATAGCAACGAATGGGTGCTCGGCCTACAGCTCAAAGGCTTCCGCGACAACGAGTCTAGCCTGTGGAAACCCGGCGCCTACTCCGACTATTTCGGCCTGTCCGACCGCTGCCAGTTCTACCCCGTTTTCGCCGCCGCGCCGCTTCCCGCCGCGCTCAACAACCACTTTGCCTGCGGGCAGAAAATCTGGCTGGCCCCCGAGCTGCCCACATCCTACCGCTACGCCGAGGGAACCAACTCAACCGCGACCATCGACTTCTACAAGTCCTGCCGCATCTACGAGCCGTGCCTCGAGGTATTGCGGACCGAGAACGTCATCGGCAGCGGCAACGAAGACCTCGTCAAGGTGACTCTGACCGGCCGGCTACACGCCCACGAAGACGCCATTGCCGCGGGCGACATCTCATCCACGTTCTTCAACAGCCCGTCCTTCATCACCGCGCTCATCGCGCAGACCTACCGCACCGACGAGAGCGGCATCCTCTACTACCTCGCGCACCTCAACGGCAAGATTCCGCACCTCCCCACCTCGTGGAAAACCGGTGACGCCGCTGCGGATTCCGTCATCCAGACCTACCCCGACCACCCGACCGCGACCTGCTTCCCGCACTTCTACTTGGTCAAGCTCGTCGAGAAGCCGTGGATGGATGACAACACCGTTGCCGGCCCCAGCGATACCAAGCTCCAGCACGACACGCTGAGCACCGCCGAGCTGTACCTGCGGCTGATGTGCGAAGGGTTCGTCGACGGCCGCACCTCTGAGACCTACGGCTGCGCCACCGGCATCGCCGCCGTGTACGATTACACCTGGGCGAACGTGTGCTACGACGCCAACGGCCTGCCCTGGGTGCCCACCCTGGCCGCGACCGAGACCGCCCGACTCGACGCCACCAAGATCCGCGCCGATGCGCCCAAGGGGTTCGGAGTGGCCCCGCTGACCATCGCCGCCGCCGAGCATTTCAACTGGCTGAGCCGCATCTGCAACCAGCTCGACAAGGTCCGGGTAATGCTCCCGTATCAATTCGAGAGCCGCGAGCGGTCTGGCTTCGATAGTGCCGCCGTGCCCATCTACAACAACGACGGGACGGCTGGAGGACCGACAGGAGGCCAAGGATATTACATCGGCTCCCCAACCGTTCCCGCGCTCTCCTTCACCGGCGCATGGGCAGGAGGACCTTCAAACCTCGCGGTCCACAACGCCGCGCTTACCTCGCCGAGCACGCTGGAAACCACAAGCGGAGTCATCGACTGGCGATACGAGCCCACCGACCCCGACGCCATCTACGCCATCCCGGAATCGTGGCGGGATATGATTGCCACCGATGCCGCCGCGCTGCTGGTCAAGACCACCGTCATCCAGAGCACATCGAGGACCGAGCTGCCGACCACCGCCGGCGCCACGATGTGCGGTGCCCGCTACTGGCCGACCGGCACCGGCTACCTTGATTTTGAGCTTGTCAGCGTCTCGACTGAGACCTGCGTCATGGCCAAGAGCGGCACCATCGTGGCGCCCCCGCTCGGCGCGCAGGTGTTCCACTACGACTCGACGGCCCCGACCTGCTACGGGAGCGCCGGCAACGCTGTCGGCATCACGCCGGTCGTCACCGACTCGCTTATCCTCCAGGTCCCCATCGTCTCCGATTTTATCAGATACGTCCCGGCATCCGGCGACTTCGACCCGACCGACTTCAGCAGCTCCGACTTCAAGACCACATGAAAAGACTCATCCTATCGCTCCTCCTCGCCACTTCGGCGCTCGGTCAGCTCTGGTCACCAGCACAACTGAAGAACCACATCGCCACCAACCTCCCGAGCGGTGGCAGTATCACGGCAAGCAAGCTCCGCGAAACGCTGACGAACGTCGTCACAAGCGCGTTGTTCGCGACGAACAACCTGTCCGACCTCAACTCTGCCTCCGCCGCGCGATCCAACCTCGGTCTTACCATCGGAATCCAAGTCCAGAGCTACGATTCGCAGCTCGACGAATTGGCGGCGGGTTCACTCACCGGTTACATCATCGGGGCAGGAACCGGATCTTACACTGCATCCACCAGCATTCCCACCACTTCCATCACGGGCACTTTTCCTGTGAATAAAGGCGGGTCGGGTGCCACCACGCTGACCGGCTACCTCTACGGGAATGGAACCTCCGCATTCAGCGGTTCGAGCACCATCCCCGCCACCGACCTGTCAGGGAATCTCCCGGTGGCGCGGCTCAACAGCGGCACATCTGCGAGCGGATCGACCTATTGGCGCGGCGACGGTACATGGGCGACACCGCCGAGCAGCAGCAGCACCAACGGCGGCACGGTCACCAGTGTCGCGGCCTCGGTCCCCGCGTTCCTGTCAATCTCAGGTTCACCCATCACCGTCTCAGGCACGCTGGCAATCTCCTACTCCGGGACCGCGTTGCCGGTGGCGAACGGCGGCACCGGCTCGACCACATCGACCGGGACAGGCTCGGTCGTGCTCGCCGACGGCGCGACCCTGACGACGCCGACGCTCGGCGATGCCTCGGCAACCACAATCGCGGTTTCCAGTGCCGCCAGCGCGGGCTCGGTCGTGTCATTCGGTAGCATCACTGCCGGTGGAAACATAACCGGCCTTAACCTGTCTGGCAGCAACACCGGCGACCAGACTAGTGTCTCGGGCAATGCCGGAACGGCCACCGCGCTGGCTACCGGCCGCACCATCGGAATCACCGGCGACATGACATGGACAAGCCCAGCATTCACCGGGTCGTCAAACGTCACGGCCGTCGGCACGCTGGCCACCGTGACCGTCCCAAAAGGCGGCAGCGGAGCCACCACGCTGACCGGATACATCTCCGGCAACGGCGCCTCGCCGTTCACGGCGTCGGCCACTATCCCGGCCACCGACCTGTCTGGCACAATCGCGAACGCTAGGCTGGATTCCACCGTGGTCATCACGACCTACGCGCAAACTTTGACTGCAAAAAGAATCACCCCTCGAGCATTCGCTATCACGTTTTCAAACCCGGTGACGTTCGCCACCGACTCTTATGATGTGATTGAGTTTGCCGCGCTGACCGGAAACATCACAGCGATGATCCTGTCGGGGACGCCAACGGACGGGCAAACGCTCCGCGTGTCATTCAAGCAGGACGGCACGGGCGGGCGCGTCATCACATGGCCGGCGAGCGTGGCTTTCGGAACGGACTACACCTCCGGGATGGTCCCGAGCGCAGCCAACGCAAAGTGGCAGATGACGTTCACCTATAACTCCGCCGACTCCGTTTGGCGCGTGACGGGCATGGCGCGGGGGTTCTAACGTGATTGCCTTCCGAGCCAGCCAGCATGTCCGGTCCCACCCGCGGCCCGATGTCGCGCGGCGGACCGCCTGCGCCGCCTGCGAGTGGCTGGTGGACAACACCTGCCGGCACCCCTCCCGAGCCTGCGGATGCCCGCTCAACGAGATCCGCATCAAGCCCTGGGCGAAACTGCGCCGCTGTCCTGCTGGCGCTTGGTGAGCAAGGCCCGCACCGCCTCCGCCTGCGTCGATCCGTGCTTCGCGAGCCTCGGCACATCGGCCGAGTAGGCCCGGATCTGCGTCGTCGGCTCCTTGGCCGGCTGTCCTCGGCCTCGCTTTTTCGGGGTGGGTTTCATGCGGTCGTCTTGGTCCAATACTCGCGCGCGGTCTGGATGTTCCCGCACCGGTGGTTGATTCCGACTCCGGAGCCGTCGGCGCGCCACGCTCCTGATCCGCCGGCGCGCTTCCCTTCGGCGCGGCCTCCCGCTAGCTTGCGCCCGCATGTTGCTGGTCATCGACAACTACGATTCGTTCACCTTCAACCTCGTCCAGT
>CAIWVP010000181.1 GCA_903916195.1 uncultured Verrucomicrobiota bacterium
ATCCAATGGGGTGAGCGGAACTTGCCCGGGCTTGTCACAGCAAAGCAACAAAATAGAGGCGAACAACGGGACGGAGGGCGGGGTCAGATCCATCCCGCATCGGAACTCCGAGGGGGGCGATACCCCCACGACAAAAGGCCCCAAGGACAAGCGGCCCCTGATCCAGGCCGGCAGTCATGGAATCGGGCGCGGAGTGGCCCTTTGGCGGATCCGGGTGTGCGGAACTCTTCCCGCGCCGGGCCGAGCGCAACGTGGCGCAGCGGCTGGTCGCAAACCTGGGCTCCGGGTGGACCGCAACCGCGAGGGGCTGCCGGCTCGCCGGCAGGAAGGTTGGAAGTACGGCGCTCGCCCGCCGATCTTGCCTGGCCCCTGTGTCCTGGGAGCAAGCCCCCCCTTACGCCGCGGCCGCCATCGGCTTGGTCTGGACCCACGGGAGCGCCTCGCCGAGCACGACCGCGCGGTTGATGGTGACCGAGGAGATGTCCGGCGCCGTCGGCACCTCGAACATCACGTCCCGCATCAGCCGCTCGACCAGCCCGCGGAGGGCGCGGGCGCCGGTGCCCTTTTTGACCGCTTGGGCGGCCAGTTCCCGTATGGCATCGGCGGTGAACGTCAGCTCGACGCCGTCGAGCGAGAGAAGCTTGGCGAACTGTTTGACCAATGCGTCCTTGGGCTCGGTGAGGATCCGGACCAGGTCCTCTTCGCTGAGCTCATCCAGCACGCTGACCACCGGGAGACGTCCGATGAACTCGGGGATGTATCCGTACGACAGGAGGTCTTCCGGCTCGACGCGTTTGAGGACCTCGTGGGTCGTGATCTTGGCCGCCTGCTCGGCCTCGGCGCCGGCGGCGAAACCCATGACCCGACGCCCGAGGCGTCGCTGGATGGCGCGGTCCAACCCGACGAACGCGCCGCCGCAGATGAACAGGATGTCGGTGGTGTCCACCCGGATGTACTCCTGCTGAGGATGTTTGCGTCCGCCCTGCGGCGGCACGGAGCAGACCGTGCCTTCGAGGATCTTGAGCAGGCCTTGTTGCACGCCTTCGCCGGAGACGTCGCGGGTGATGGAGACGTTCTCGGTCTTGCGGGCGATCTTATCGATCTCGTCGATGTAGATGATGCCCATCTGGGCCCGCTTCACGTCGTAATCGGCGTTCTGGAGCAGCCGGAGGATGATGTTCTCGACATCTTCGCCGACGTAGCCGGCCTCGGTGATGGAGGTCGCGTCCGCGATGGCGAAGGGGACGTCGATCAGCTTGGCGATGGTCTGGGCGGCCAAGGTCTTGCCGCAACCGGTCGGCCCGATGAGCAGCACGTTGCTCTTCTGCAGATGGACGTCGTCGGGGTCCTTGGTCGCACCGCCGTTGCTCAGCACGCGCTTGTAGTGGTTGTACACGGCGACGCTCAAGGTGCGCTTGGCGTCTTCTTGGCCGATCAGATGGGCGTCGAGATGCCGCTTGAGATCGGCCGGCTTGGGCACGTTGAGCCGCCGGAGCTCCTTGGTGGTCTCCTGGCGCTGCTCCTTGGCCAGCACGCCTTGGCAGACAACCACGCAGCCGTCGCAGATGTAGACACCGGGGCCGGCGATGAGCTTCTTCACCTCCGAGCGGCTCTTGCCGCAGAAGCTGCACATCGTGATCTGGTTCGCACGCGCCATCGGCCATGACCATGCCGATATCCAAGCCTGACGCCAGAGCAAGATGCCGGACGGAAGAGCGAAGGGCACCCGCCTTCCGGTTGGATCGGTTGGGATGCGCTGGGTCGGGTCGGTCCGGAGAGGTCCCGCAGCGAAGGCGCCGCCGTGCGACTGCGGATGCCGGCAGTTCAACCCGGGCCACGGAAACGAGACTCGATCCTCGCCGCCGTGCCTGTGCCTGTTTCTTGGGGGGCCGCTTCGCTCTCCCCTTTGGCGAAGATCTTGGCGAAGGTCCTCAGGACGGATGGACAATGATGCTATGCTCCCGCCAGTGAACCCTGGACTGGTCCTTTTCTCATCCCTCTCCTTTCTCGCCTACGGGTCGGCTTGCTTTCTCTCCGCCTATATGAAGCGGGAGTTCGACCGCTACCAGATGGGTTCGCTGCGCATGCTGGTAGGTGGGTTGCAGCTTTGCGCGGCGATCGGACTGCTGGCCGGCCAGAGCCAACCGTGGATAGGACGCACGGCGTCCGCCGGGCTTGCCGTCATGATGCTGGTCGCCGTCGGCGTCCGGATCAGGATCAAGGACACCGTCTTCCAGGCGGTCCCGGCGCTGCTCTATCTGGCGCTGAACGCGTACCTTTGTCTGGCGGCGTTCTGATCCGACGACACCTCAGAACAACGCGATGGCGGCGCACATCGCGAGCACGGCGATGGAGGGCAGGGCTTTCTTGATCGGGTCTTTCGCCCTGAGGTGCATGAAGAACGCTCCCAGCATCAGCAACCCGAGGCCGATCGCGGCCGGTTGTGCGAAGCGGTGGATCCAGATGGCGGCAAGCAAGGCGAGCGCCAGCCCGACCTTGAGCACGCCGATCACGCACATGAACCAGAACGGCAGCCCGTAGGCGGCGAACTCCTCGCGCAGGTTTCTCGCTTCACCGCCGCGATAAGGTGTCGTTTGCCCCGACCGGAGCATCCACACGTTCAGGATCCCGAGACCCACGACAAGCTGCAAGGCGATGAGGATGTATCCCACGGTGGTGTCAGATGAAGTGACCCGATCGGCTCCGATCTTGCAATCTTGCACCGTTGACTGAGGACCCGCAAGCGGATCGGCTGCATCCTCTCCTTGCGATCAAGCGGCGGAGGCAGGCTAGCCCGCAGCGGAGGTTCTGTCGGCTCGCCACGGCGGGTGGTGCCGAGCCGGGCGTGGAGGAATCCGAGGGTCCCCTTCAGCGTCCGCGACCGGAAGAAACCGTGGCCGGTGCTCTCGGGAGGAAGGTCCTTGGGGGAGGCTGGCACGTCGCCAACCGAGGCATCGGCAGCAGCTTGGTCCGGACAGAATTTCTGCGCCACCGCGCCCCAAGGGGTAAGCGCGAAGCCGGGAGGGATGACTTTTCAGTCCGGCGCGTCGTCGGATGCCCGGCATGCGAGGGCGGGTCAGAAAACCCGCCCCCTGTCCGGCCCGGGATCAGGTCGCGGTCAGCGCCCGTGAATCCTCGGCGACCAAGGCGGGGACCTCGCGACGCGACGCGACGACCTCGTCCACCAACCCGAAGGCCTTGGCCTCGGCGGCGGTCATGAAGTTGTCGCGGTCGCAGGCCTTCTCCACGGTCTCGTAGGGCTGGCCGGTGTGGTGGCCGATGAGGGTGTTGAGGCGCTGCTTGAGCCGGAGCATGTGCTTCACCCGGATCTCCACGTCGCTGGCCTGGCCTTCGGCTCCGCCGAGCACCTGGTGGATCATGATGTCGGCGTTCGGGAGGGCGAAGCGCTTGCCCTTGGTCCCCGCGCAGAGCAGCACCGCGCCCATGCTGGCGGCCATGCCGACGCAGTAGGTGTTCACGTCACAGGTGAGCCACTGCATGGTGTCGTAGATGGCGAGCCCGGCCGAGACGCTGCCGCCCGGCGAGTTGATGTAGAAGTGGATGTCCTTCTTCGGGTCGTTCATCTGGAGGAAGAGGAACTGCGCGACGATGACGTTGGCGACCATGTCATCGACCGGGGTGCCGAGGAACACGATGCGGTCCTTGAGCAGCCGGCTGTACAGGTCGTATCCGCGTTCGCCGCGGCCGTCCTGCTCGATGACCATCGGGATGGAGAAATTCCGGGGGGGCTGGTTTTTCAAAGCGCGCGAAACTTAGGAGGGGCTCCCGGTAGCGTCAAGGAACCGGCCCGGTCCGCGTCGGACCGTCGCCGACCGGTCAAGTCTTCGCCGTCGCGGCCTCGTTCGCCGTGTTCGCCGTGTTCCGGCGGGCCTTGAGGCGATGCAACGCGGCGGCCGCGGCGGCGCTCTCCGCGAGTTTTTTGCTGCGCCCGGTGCCCCGCGCGAGCTCGACGCCTTCGTGGGAGACCGCGGCCTCGAACTGCCGGTCGTGGTCAGGTCCCTTCGACGAGATCTCGACGTAGTTGGGCGGATTGGGCGAGGAGGATTGGAGCATCTCCTGGAGCTCGCCCTTGGGGTTCTCGAGGTTCGGCAGCTCGCCGAGCTCGCCGAAGGAGCTGCGGAACTGGCGGGAGACCAGGTCACGGGCGGCTTCGTAGCCGGCGTCCAAGAACACCGCGCCGAGCACGGCTTCGAACGCGTCGGCCAACGTCGAGCTGCGGATGCGCCCGCCGGTGGTCTCCTCGCCACGGCTGAGGATCAGGAAATCGCCGATCTTGAGCCGGCGCCCTTGCTCCGCGAGCGAGGAGCGGTTCACGAACTGCGCCCGTGCCTGCGTGAGCGGGCCTTCCCCGTGCCCCGGGAAACGTTGGTAGAGCTCGTTGGTGAGGATGAGCTGCAGCACGGCATCGCCGAGGAACTCCAGCCGCTGGTTGTGGTGCTGCAGGTGCCCGACGCCGGCCTCGTGCGCCAGCGAGGGATGGGTGAGCGCGAGGATCAGCAGCTGACGGTCGCGGAAGGCGTGACCCAGCGAGGTCTCGAGGGCGGATGTGTCGATCATGCTCGGACGGAGGCGGACGGTGCGGACGGTGCGGGATTCAAACCGGGGCCAAGGTCGCCACCTCGCTGGGTGGATTGAACGGCTCTTCTTCGGGCGTGCCTTCGACCGGCAGGCCGTGCTCGAGCAGTTGCGCGACGTCGCGCTGGACGGCTTCGAGCTGCTCGAGGTGAAGGTCGGGATCGGCGATCGCGAAGATGTCGCCCGTCCGCGGCTGCTCGTAGATGAAGACGCGGCGACCGTTCTCGCGGAGCTGCTGCTTCACCTTCAGCACCCGTTTGCGCTCGAGCATCACGGCGAGGATGTAGCAGGCCGGTGCATGGCTCGCGTCGCGTCGCTCCACGAGCTTCCGCAGGAGCGATTCCGCGTCGCCCTTCAGGATGGCGTCCGGTGTCACCGGCGGCGGCGCGTGGTACACGCCTTGCCAATGCGAGATGAGGTGCGGACGCGCCAGGATCTCCGCGCCGTGCGTGCGCCAGGCCTCGGCGGCGAGGTCCAAACGCTCGAATCCGTGACGCTGTTCCAGTAGCACGGTGTGGTAGGCCTCGCCGTCGGCGAACGCGCGGCCGCTCACGAGACAGACGTGGCCGCGGGACTGGATGTTCCACTCAAGCATGATGAAAGAAAGCGGCCGGAAGCCGGGGACGAGTTGACCGGACGAAGTATCGGGAAGCGCCCCATGACTTCAACCCGCTTTTGTGACGGACGCGGGGATCCGTCACCATCGACCGTTCGCGGGCGTCCTCCTGGACCCGAGCGGAAGCACCGCGCCGTGCTTCAGCCGAGGCCCAGCGGCAAGGTGAGCTGGTTCTCCTTGCCCAGCGCCCACGCCTCGATGCCCATGTCGCGCAGCGTCGTGGCGAACTCCGCCGCGAACCCGTGCACGGTGAACACGCGTTTCGGCCCGACCCGCTTCACCAACTCGATCAGATCCGGAAAATCCGCGTGGTCGCTGAGCGGGAACGCCGCGTCGGCCCGGTATCGATAACGGCAACCCGGTTCCATCGCCCAGCCGGTCAGCACGGCCGTGCGGACCTTCGGATGTTTCGATCGCAGCTCGTCGAGCTTCGGGCCCGGCGGGCAGATGACGACATGGCCTCCGGGCTGTTCGACATCCAGCGGTCGCCATCCGGGGAAGCGGTGTCCGCACGCCTCGTAGACCTCGGTCATCTTCGCCACCGGAGGGCTGAGCATCACCGGGATCGAAGCATCGGTGAGCGAGCGCAGGATCTCCTGGCTCTTCCCGAGCGAGTAGCACATCAGCACCGGTACCGCGCCTTCGGCCAGACCTGCGCGACAAAACGTCACGATATCGCGGACCACCTGGTCGGTCGGCGGCAGCACGTGGCGCGGGAGCCCGAAGGTGGTCTCCATGACCAGCGTGTCGGCGCGGCGCGGTCCGCAGATCTCGGCGGTGAGGCCGGGACGCAGCTTGAAATCACCCGTGTAGAGCAACGAACCACTCTCCGTCTCGACCAACGACATCGCCGAACCGAAGATATGCCCGGCCGGCAGCAAAGTGAGCCCGAAGTCCGAGGTCCCGGGTCCAAGGTCGGTGGCGGAAGCGCGGTGGCCGAATCCGAGGACGTGTTCGGCGCGCTTGCCCGAGATCCGGGCCCGCATGAGCTTCTGCGTGGGCGCCGAGAAGACCACCCGGGCGTGGCGCGCGGTGTGGTCGCTGTGGGCGTGGGAGACGAAGACCGTCTCGTCCGGCCCGATCGCCTGGTGGGCATCCAGCCAAAGCCGGAGGGCGGGCAGATGGATCGCCCCTTTCACGTACCGGAACTCCAGCGCGGACATCGCGGACACCGTAGCCCGGACCGCCGCCGACCACGAACCTCGGTTCTTGGAGGGAACGAGGAGAATCGGGAAAGCAGGAAAACAGGAACCTGCGCCGGAGCCGCTTCTCTCCTGTTTTCCGGTCCTCCAGCCCATGACCGGCCGGGAACGAGTTCGCTCTGCCTCTCCGGGCCTTCCGTGTTCTACTCCGCCGGACGTGCCGTTCTTCTCCGACAACTTCCGCGAACAGGTCCGCGCCGCGAGCGACATCGTCGATATCATCGGCGGTTACCTGCCGCTCAAGCGCGCCGGCACCAACTTCGTCACGCTCTGCCCGTTCCATAAGGAAAAGTCGCCGAGCTTCAACGTGAACCCCTCGAAGCAGATCTTCCACTGCTTCGGCTGCCACAAGGGCGGCGACGTCTTCCGCTTCGTCCAGGACCACGAGAACATCACCTTCGTCGAGGCGCTGACCCGCCTCGCCGAGCGCGCCCGCATCCCGCTGGAGCACGAGGACAACCCCGGCGCCCAGCAGGCGCGCGGCGTGAAGGATTCGCTGCTCAAGCTGCACGAGGCCGTCGCCGCGCGCTGGCAGCAGTGCCTCGCCAACGAGGCCGGCGGCCAGGTCGCCCGCGAGTACCTCGCCAAGCGCGGCGTCGGTGCGGACGCGGTGAAGGAGTTCCGTCTCGGCGCGGCGCCCGAGGCGTGGGACGACACGGTGAACTGGGCCAAGGCCAAGGGATTCGACCTCGCCCTCTGCGAACAGGCCGGACTGGTGATCAAGAAGGAGGAGACCGGCCGGCACTACGACCGTTTCCGAGGCCGGCTCATGTTCCCCATCTGTGACGAGCAGGGCCGGGTGATCGCCTTCAGCGGACGCATCCTGCAAGGCGACGAGAAGACCGCGAAGTACGTGAACTCGCCGGAGACGCCGCTCTTCACCAAGGGCAAGGTCCTGTTCGCCCTCGACAAGGCCAAGCGCGCCATCCTCGACGCCGGCCACGCCATCGTGTGCGAAGGCCAGCTCGACACCATCGCCTGCCACGCCGCCGGCGTCCGCAACGTCATCGCGCCCCAGGGCACCGCGCTCACCGCCGACCATGCGCGCATCCTCAAGCGCTATGTCGACGAGGTCGTGCTCTGTTTCGACGGCGACAAGGCCGGCCGCAACGCCAGCATCCGCTCCTTCGAAGGCTTGCTCGGATCCGGCCTCGCCATCCGCGTCGCCAGCATCCCGGCGCCGGACGACCCGGACAGCTTCCTTCGCCAGCACGGTGCGGAGGCTTTCCAAGCCGTCCTGAAGCGCGCCGAGGGCTACTTCGATTTCTACCTCCGCCACCTCTGCGCGGAGAACGACACCACGAGCGATCGCGGACGCATGCACGTCGTGCGGAAGATGGGCGAGGACCTCCACAAGACCGGCAACGCCGTGCTGCTCGACACCTACGCGCAGAAGACAGGCCAGCGGCTCGGCGTGGGCGTGGACGCGGTGCGGACGGAATTTCGCAAGGCGCGGCCGGCGCCGGGCCGGTCCGAACCCGACGAACCGCCGCTGACCGAGCCCGACGAAGGCGCCGCCGAACCGCCCGCGCGCCCGCCCCAGGCCGAGCTCTGGCTGCTGAAATATCTGCTGCTTTCGCCGGAGCAGGCGCACTTCGCGGCCGCGCACCTGGAACCGGCCTGGGTCACCCATCCCACGGTGCGGCGCATCGCGGCTCTGCACTTCTCCCTGGGCACGGATGTCGCCGGGTTGCTCGCGCAGTTCGAGGGTGATGATTTTGCGTGCCGGCTCATCACCGAATCAGCCAGCGAACAGCGGGCAATCCCCGAGCCGGAGAAGCAGCTGGCCGACGTGATCCTTCGCCTCCGTAACGCGAGCTTCGACCAACAAATCGCTGTGCTCAATGCGCAGTTGACCGACGCGGCTCTGTCGCACGAGAAGCATGTCGCTGCGCAGCTCGAACAGCAGCGCCTCCGTGCCGCACGCCGCCAACCGCTCCATCCGTTGGGGGACGCCTGATGGACGCCGGCCCACCGCACGGAACCCGTGGATCCGGCGGGACCATGGCGGTCGGTTTTTCTTTGGTCGGCCCGCCGCCGCCCCGGTAGCGTCGAGGAGCTCTTCAAGAGAGTTGGATCTTCAAGCCTGAGTGAACACCGAAGTCGTCGAACCCGGTCCTCGGTCCAGCCCTGGCCCCTCGTTCCGGTCCCTGTGCGGACGGGTCCACCACTGGATGCTGACGTTGCCCGGAGGCGGACGCGGCATGCCGCGACGACTTCCGGGCGGCGGCATTGCCTATGTGCTTCCTTGGTGCCGTGATGTCGATTGGAGCCGCCCCGCACGCGGTGCCGCCCGGGTTGGACATCGGGTCCCAGGACAGCGGTGTCGCCGTCGAGTTCCGGCCGTGATGCCCGCAAGACCGTCAGACCTGATCCCGAGATGAAGATCGCCATGGTCAGCGCGAACGCCCGGGTCGTCGGCGGGATCGAGACCTATCTGCGGACCGTGGTCCCGGCCTTGCGCGCCCGGGGGCACCGGTTGGCGATGTTCCACGAGACGGCGGACCCGGCGGACCGCCCGTGGCTCTCCGAAGACCCGGAGATCCCGCGGTTCTGCTCGGAGACGCTCGGGGCCGAAAGTTGGCTGGCCCGCATGAGGGAGTGGGCGCCGGACATCGTCTTCAACCACGGTCTCGTCGACATCAGGCTCGAAGGCCGGGCCGGGCAGATCGCGCCCGAGGTCTATTTCGCGCACGCGTACTGGGGGACCTGCATCGGCGGGGCGAAGGTGCACCGGTGGCCCGAGCCGGCCCCATGCTCGCGGCGGTTCGGAGCGGCGTGCTTGGCCCTGTATCTTCCTCGTCGGTGCGGAGGTCTGAGCCCGGCGACCCTGTGGAGGGAGTACCGCAACACAGCGGAACGGTTGACCGCGATCCGGCGATGCCGGGCAATGGTCGTCACCAGCGCCCACATGGCGGAAGAGTATCGCCGGCACGGTTTGGGCGACCGGGTCCGGATCGTCCATCTGCCGGTGCTCCCACCGTTGTCCGGAGCCGGCGACGGGCCCTTGTCGTCGTCCGGCGCGGTCCGGCTCTTGTTCATGGGGAGGATGCAGTCCTTGAAAGGAGGCCGACTGCTCTTGGACGCATTGCCGATGGTGCGGTCGGGATCGGGGCGGCCGGTGGATCTTTGCATGGCGGGCGACGGACCGGACCGGATCCGTTGGAGTCGTCGCGCCGAGGAGATCACGCGACGTCACGAGGGGATCCGCTGCACGTTCACCGGCTGGGTCGAACCGATGGAGCGCGACCGGTTGCTCCGCGACAGCCACCTGCTCGTGGTCCCGAGCATCTGGCCGGAGCCGTTCGGTCAGGTCGGTCTTGAAGCCGGCCATCTCGGGGTGCCGAGCGTGGCGTTCCGCGTCGGAGGCATCCCGGATTGGCTCCACGAAGGAGTCAACGGGCACCTGGCCCCGGCGGATCCACCGACTGCTTCGGGCCTGGCCGCCGCCATCGGACGTTGCCTCTCGGATCCGGTCGCCTACGCGGGGCTGAGGATGGGTGCGAGGAGGATGGCCGGGCTCTTCACGCTCGACCGGCACTTGGCCGGACTGGAGGCGTCTTTCGCGGCTGCATCAAGGCCGCACGGATCCAAACAGGACACAAAGCGGGTTTGATCTGGACGGTCGCGTCCGCGCGGTCTGCCCGCGCTCACCACCATTTGAAGTTCGGATCCGGCGCCGGACCGGTGTAGTTCCACTGGTAGGCTTCCTTGGGGAACTGGAAGTACTCCGTGTGGGAATCGCCGAAGAGGACGTTGAACCGGTATTGGCTCTTGTAGTTGTGCCACTGGCTGGCCAGGTCCTTCTTATCGCGGTCCGCCCACCAAGGCCAGTCGCCTTGGACCAGTTTGTTCGAGGCGCTGAGCGCGATCTCGCTCGTCTTCATCGATTTGCCGGCCGGAGAGTTGGGAGCGCTGGAATCGCCGGTCACGTGCTTCACCCGGAGCGTCTCGACCGACCAGACGGTGAGGTAGCTGTTTCCCCAGGCGTCGTAGCAGCTCTTCGTGCCTTTCGGAAAGGTGGAGATCCAGAGCGAATCGCCTTTGTCCGCCGGGCATTTGTAGGCTTCGTTCGCCGACACGTACTTGTTCATCGGCCGGTTGGTCGCCGCGGTCAGGCCACCGTGCAGGCCCATCACGCCTTTCTTGCCGCCGAGCGTGCCCCAGTCGTTGTACACCGGGTACGAATCCCGGTTGTCGTCGGCGTACAGGTGATAGCCGATGCCCATCTGGTGCATGTTGCTGGTGCATCGGATGGCCAAGGCCTTCTGTTTGGCTCGGCTGAGCGCGGGCAACAACATGCCGGCAAGGATGGCGATGATCGCGATGACCACGAGCAGCTCGATCAGCGTGAACGCGGCCGAAGAATGGCGTGAAGCTTTCATGGGATCCAAACAGAAACATACCGCGCCAAGAGGCCGCCAAGCCAGCATAGATTTCCCCGGGTTCCGCGCGTTCCGGCCCGGCCCGCAGGTCACTTCCGCCCGCCCAACCAGTGCACCGCGTTGTCGATCACCTTGAGCACGTCCGGGTTCTTGAAGACCGGGTAGATCTCGTGGCCGGGGCGGAAGTAGAAGACCTTCCCTTTGCCGATCTCCCAGACCATCCCGCTCCGGAACCACTCGCCGCGTTCCCAACGTTCCTCCAAGACCACGACGTCGGGCGGCGGGACGTGGAACGGTTCATCGTACATCTCGGTCTGCGCGATGGTGAATCCGGCGGGCAGGCCGCGCGCGATGGGATGTCCGGGCATCAGCACCCGGACCTGGCTGGGCATCGCGTCGGGCCGGTACGCCGGGAAACAGCAGTTCGGCAGCAGCAGGTCGATCTGCACGGGACCGCCCACCGGCTTGCGATAGATGGCCGACGGCGACAGGCGGTCGGTATACTTCGGCGCGGTGCGGAGGTTGGCGAACAGGTTCGTCTCGCGGAACACGGCGGTGGCGCGGTCAGCGGGCGCGAGGGCTTTCAGCGCATCCTCGCGGGCACGCCAGTTCATCGCCTCCATGAACGGGGTGGACCAATGGGCGGAATGCAGAGCGAGGAAGGCAAGCTTGCCGTCCTGGATGCGCCGGACGATCTCGCGTCCCTTGGCCGCGGAGATCTCGCCGTTGCGGACGTGTCCCCACCAGACCAGCACGTCGCAGGCGTCGAGCGCAGCGGCGGAGAGCCCCTGCTCCGGATCATCGAGGCGCGCGGTCTCCACGGTGAGACCCGGACGTGTCCTCAAGTGGGCCGCGATCTGTCCGCCGAGCCAGTTCGAATAGGTCATCCGCTGTTGCGGCTGCTGCTCGTCCCATACGAGCACGCGGACGGGAGCCGCGAGCGCCGGCGCGACCGATAGGACGGCGAGCAGGCAGGCGAGCCAGCCAGAGAAGCCGGCCGGTCGGCGGAGACGGCGCGGTGCGATCGGGTTCATATCCATGGGAAGGGACCCACGATCGGTGACGGGATCCGCTTTGGGCAGGAAAAAGATCAAGCGCTCGTCGTCGGTCGTGGGGTCGCGGCGCTGGCGGTCCAGGCCTCGGACACGCGGACCACGATGCGAGGCGGCGGCTTCGGCGTGTCGTCCGCCGATTCTTCCGGCCGGTCGAGCAGCTCGAGCTGACGCCGTGCCGCGATCGCCTGCGGGGTTCCCGGATGTTCCATCGCCAGCTGACCGAGCAGCCGTCGTGCGGCCGGTTCGTCGCGGCGGAGTTTCAACGCCCAAGCTGCTTCCAAGGCGAGCCATTCTGCCCGCTGCGCGGCTGTCACATCGGCGGCTTCTCTCAGGGATCGCAGGTGGACGAGGGCGCCCTCCATGTCACCGAGCTTTTCCGCGAGCAGGCGCGCCAGACGGAGCCGGGTCGCGAGGTCTTCGGGTCGGGCCTCGAGCCGGGCACGGAGGTTCTTGGCTTCTGCCCGTCTTGCGGAGACCTCGGCGTGGCCGGCCTTGGGAGCCATGCCTTGGACCGGTGCGTCACCGAGGGCGGGCAACCGGATGGATCGCGGCTGCCGTCGTTCCTCGAGCTCGGCGACGTCGATGGGGAGCTGGCGGATCCGCGCCTCGGCCGAGCGCGCGAAGGGCGTGCCGGGCAGGATGCGGACGATCTCCTGCAATGCGCGTCTTGCGGCGGCGGGATCGGACCCCAGGTCGAGATGCCAGTTCGCGAGACGGTTGCATGCGCTGGAGACCTCGACCGGCTTGGTCTGGGGATCGAGGCAGAGCTCGCGCACGGTGCGGTCGGCTTCCGCCAGTTGGCCGAAGTTCCGGGCATACAATTCGGCGAGCATCATCCAGCCGGCGAAGTCGTCCTGCTTCTCGTCGAGCTGGAGCAACACCTCCTGTTCGGCGACCGCGTAGTCGCCCGACTTCATCTTGGCGATGGCCCGCGAATAGGAGATCTGCGGCCGATGGACCAGCGGCAGCGCGGCGCGGACAGCCAGCCAAAGACCTCCCGCGAGCACCGCGACCATCAACGCCCACCAGGACCGGTAGGCGAGGAACCCGACCAGAGGGAGGACCGGTCCACCGAGGACCGCCGCGTTCTGCCAGAAATCCCGGCGACGACGGATCCGCCCGGATACGACCGGCAGCAACCAGGCTTCGCTGACCACGGTCCACGTCATCGCGGTGAGATAGCAGGACGCGGCCGTCCCCATGAAGAAGCTCCACACCCGACCTGTGCCGACCGCCTGCGGAGCGAGCGGTTCGAGGCCCCAGGGCGGACCGGCCAGCGCCAAGACGTTCCAGACGGCCACGCCGACCATCGGGCCTACCAAGCCGCGAGCCGTCCAGAGCGTGAGCTCGCGGGACGCCGCCGCGCGGTCCTGCTCGTGGACTTCGATCCAATCTCGTCGCACCGCCTGCGCGACGATCCACGCGAGCGCGAGGGATCCGGCGAAGGCAGGAGCAAAAGGGTCCACGGCGACAGCAGACCATCTCCGGACGGCCCGACAAGCCGATTCATGGCGCGCGATGAGGCCAAGACCGTGACGTGTCCGCACGATGGGGCTACCGTGCGGCCCATGCGGATCGGACAACTCGTTGGGATCGCGGTGCTCGCCGGCATCGCCACAGGATGCGCCTCCTTCAACGGCCCCTCGGTCGATCTCGCCGCGCCGCGCGTGACCGGCCGGGTGGTGGACGACGCTTCCGGCGGTCCGGTGAGGTGGGCGCGGGTCGGTCGCAAGATCTGGACGTGGCGCAAAGGCACCGGCGAGTTCCTTCGCGGTGGCGAAGAGCTTCTGCGGATGCAGGACGACGCCCGGACCGACGCCGAAGGCCGGTTCACGCTCCCGAGCAAGCGGTTCGCCCTGCTCTTCTCGTTCGGCGAGGTCGGGCTGGACCTCGGGCTGTCGGTCCAACACGGCAGCTTCCATCCGTGGCAGACCAACTACCCGGCCACGGCCCTGTCGACGAACTCGACGGCCCTGTCCATCGACGCCGGCGACGTGCGCCTCCATCGCCGCTGACCGGGAGGTCGACGGACTCCAACCGCCTGTTGCATCCCGGTCACCGACGACCGAAAGTCCGCCCATGCCGCTCACCGTCAACCTACGTCTGCTCGAATCCGGTCCCGCGCGGATCGCAGGCGAACTCGCTGTCGACGACTTCGCGGCGGATTTCACGGATCCGCTGATCAAGTTCGTCTCGCCGATGTCCTACGAGCTGGGGATCCAGCGCCAAGGAGCCGACCTGGCGATCAGCGGTAAGCTCTCCATCACCTTGGGCTGCACCTGTGCGCGATGCCTGATGGAGTTCCGATCGGAGCTCGAGATGCCCGAGTTCGCGGCCCTCGCGACCTTCATCGGCGAGGAGGCCGTGCCCAAAGACGGAGATATTGCCGACTTGACGCCCCTTTTGCGGGAGGACATTTTGCTCGGCCTGCCAGCGAACCCGTTGTGCAGACCAGATTGTCGCGGGCTCGCCCGAAAGGCCAAGGCCCGCGATTTGCGTCTCGAGGTCCCGCCGTCCGACGGCGGTTCTCCTTGGGGCGCGCTGGATCGACTGAAACTGTAAACAAACACGACCTATGGGCGTCCCTAAACGTAAACCGTCGCGCAGCCGTCAGCGGATGCGCCGTGCTTACAACAGCGTGCTGCAACTGCCGCAGCTCAATTCCTGCCCGCAGTGCGCGGCGGCCTACATCCCGCACCGCGTCTGCCCGTCGTGCGGCTACTATAACGGACGCCAGGTCATCACTGTCAAAGCGCAGGCCTGACCGGCCCTAGGAGCGCCGTGCACCGCCGAGGGCGGGCCGGCGCTCCGTCGTTTCTATGCGCCTGGCAGTGGACGTCATGGGCGGCGACCACGGCCCGGAGGAACTCCTCCAGGGCGTGAAGATCGGCCTCGCCGCCGACGCCGGGATCCGCAACCTGTCCGTCGTCGGACCGGAGGCGGAGCTCCGTCCGATCGCCGACCGCATCGGGCTCCGCGACCCGAGGTTCGGCATCCACCACGCCAGCGAGGTCCTCACCATGGAGGACAAGCCCGTCCAAGGGCTGCGCAAGAAGAAGGATTGCTCGATCCTCCGGGCGGTCGACCTCATCAAGGACGGCCGCGCGGACGCCGTCATCTCGGCCGGCAACACCGGCGGGATCGTCGCCGCCGCGACCATCCGCCTACGGATGCTCGAAGGCGTCGAGCGCCCGACCATCGCCTGCATCATGCCTTCCCGCACCGCGGCCTGGGTGCTCGTGGACGGCGGGGCGAACCCGGAGTGCCCGGCGGAGACGCTGCTCCAGTTCGCCGTCATGGGATCGGTCTATTCCCGCGCCATGCTCGGCGTGGAGAGACCGCGCGTCGGCGTGCTCAGCAACGGCACCGAGGAGACCAAGGGCACCGAGCTCACCCGCACCGCGGTCGCACTGGTCCGCCGGACGCATCTGCACTGCATCGGCTACTGCGAGGGATACGACCTGTTCACCGGCGGGGTCGATGTCGTGGTGTGCGACGGGTTCGTGGGCAACATCGTGCTCAAGACCTCGGAAGGCCTCGGCAAGACCTTCGGCGCGCTGCTCAAGGAGGAACTGACCGCCAACCCGCTCCGGTTCATCGGCGCGCTGCTCGCCAAGGGCGGCCTCGGCCACATCAAGGAGCGGATGAACCCCGACACCTACGGCGGCGCACCGCTGCTCGGGATCAACGGCACCGTCATCAAGATCCACGGTTCGGCGAAACGGTTCGCCTTGGCCAACGCCATCCGGCAAAGCTCGCGCTTGGTGGACCGGCAGCTCAACGAGACGATCGTGCGCGAGATCGCGATGGCGACCGAGGCGACCGCGGATCCGGCTGCCTCGACCTGAACCGGCGATGACCTCCTTCCGACATCCCCGCTCCAGCCGCCCGCACCTGCGGACGGTGTCCATCACCGGCGTCGGTTCCTATGTGCCGGAGCGGATCCTGACCAACGCCGAGCTCGAGAAGATCGTCGAGACCAGCGACGAATGGATCACGTCGCGCACCGGCATCAAGGAGCGCCGCATCGCCGCCCCCGGCGAGGCGACCTCCGACCTCGCGACCGAGGCGTCTAAGCGGGCCTTGGCCAACGCCGGCATCACGCCCGACCAGGTCGATCTGATCATCGTGGCGACGATCACGCCCGACATGCTGTTCCCGAGCACCGCCTGCCTCGTGCAGCAGAAGCTCGGAGCGACCCGGGCCGCGGCCTTCGACATCGAGGCGGCGTGCAGCGGTTTCGTCTACGCCCTCGACATCGCCAGCCATTTCGTCGCCTCGCACACCTACGACACCGTGCTCGTCATCGGCGCCGAGAAGATGTCCTCGGTGATCGACTGGACCGACCGCAACACCTGCGTGCTCTTCGGCGACGGCGCGGGCGCGGCGGTGCTGCAGAACCGTCCCAACGCCCACGGCCTGCTGACCACCTGCCTCGGGTCGGACGGCGGCAAGGCCGGCCTGCTCGAGCAGCCCGCCGGCGGCAGCGCGTGCCCGGCCACGGCGGATTCCGTGGCCAAGGGCATGCACTTCCTGCGCATGGACGGGAAGCAGACCTTCAAGAACGCCGTCAACGCCATGGCCGCCGCGGCCACCGAGGCGCTGGCGCGCTGCGAGCTCTCCATCTCGCAGATCAAGTGCGTCATCCCGCACCAGGCGAACCAGCGAATCATCGACGCCGTCGGCGAGCAGCTCGGCGCGGATCCCGCCCAGCTCTTCGTGAACGTCGACCGCTACGGCAACACCAGTGCCGCCAGCGTCGCCATCGCGCTCGACGAGGCCGTCCGCCAAGGCCGCATCGAGCGCGGCGACCTGGTGCTGCTCGTCGTGTTCGGCGCCGGCCTCACCTGGGGCGCTGCGGTGATCGAGTGGTGAGCGACGCCGTCAACGGGCTTTTCTCCGTGCCGTCACCCGGCCACGCTGCGCGCATGACGCCCGGGTCCGCATCGACGCGCCACGCCGCCCTGACCGCCGAGCTCCTCCGGCACGACCACGCCTACTACGTGCTGGCCTCCCCGGCCGTCTCCGACCGCGAGTACGACGCCCTCTTCGCGGAGCTCCTCGCGTTGGAGAAGGAGTTCCCCGGTCTCGCCACGGCCGATTCCCCCAGCCAGCGCGTCGGCGGCACGCCCTCCGACGGCTTCCGGCGCGTCGAACATCTCCAGCCGATGCTGTCGCTGGAGAAGATCGAGGCCTCCGAGCTCCCGACGAAGGACGAGGTCCCCGACCGCGAACGGCGCGGCCGCCTGCAGGACGAGCGCACGCTGGAGAAGTTGCGCGCGTTCGACGCCACCATCCGTAGGCACCTCGGACGCGATCGCGTGGAGTACGTGGTGGAACCGAAGGTGGACGGCGTGTCGCTCGGGGTGCATTACCGCCACGGCAAGTTCGTGCTCGGCGTCACGCGCGGCGACGGACGCTTCGGCGACGACATCACGGCCAATCTGCGCACCGTCCGATCGATCCCGCTGGAGCTCGACCTCGCGGCCCCGCCCGCGCTGCTCGAGGTCCGTGGCGAGGCGTACATGGCGTCGAAGGACTTCGATGCCCTCAATGCCAAGCTGGTCGCCGCTGGCGAGAAGCCGTTGCCCAACGCGCGCAACGGCACCGCCGGCACGCTCAAGCAGCTCGACCCGCGGCTCGTCGCGCAGCGGCCGGTCCGCGCGGTGTTCTACGCGGTCGGCGCCTGCGACGGCATCGCGTTCGAGACGCACTCCGGGATGCTCGGCGCGCTCGCGCGGTCCGGGCTTCCCACCCAACGCCTCTGGTGGGTCTGCGATGGCATCGACGAGGTGATCGCCTGCTACCGCGACCAGGTGGTCTGCGGCTACGACGAGAGCCGCGATCTGCGCAGCCGGCTGCCGTACGAGATCGACGGTATCGTGGTGAAGGTGGACCGCATCGCCGACTGGGCGCGGATCCCCGACAAGCGCCGCGCGCCCGGCCACGCCATCGTCCACAAACCGGTGCCGTGGATCACGCCCGCCGAGACGGTGCTCAAGGCCATCACCATCCAGGTCGGCCGCACCGGCGTGCTCACGCCCGTCGCGGAGCTGGAGCCGGTCTTCGTCCAAGGATCCACCGTCTCGCGCGCCACCTTGCACAACGAGGACGAGATCCGCCGCAAGGACATCCGCATCGGCGACACCGTCGTCATCCGCAAGGCCGGCATGGTGATCCCCGAGGTCTTCGAGGTGATGAAGACCAAGCGTCCGCCCGGCGCGGAAGAGTTCGACCTCATCCGCCACGTCGGAGGGAAGTGCCCGGCCTGCGGCGGTCCGATCTCCAAGGACACGGTCTCGGCGGGCGGCGGCGAGGAGGTCGCATGGCGCTGCCAGAACGTCGCCGGATGCCCGGCGCAGAAGACGCGCCGTCTCGAGCACTTCGCGAACCGCAAGGCGCTCGATATCGCGTCGCTCGGCGGGATCGTCGCCGAGAAGCTCGTCGAGCGCGGGCTGGTGAACGAGCCGCTGGACCTTTTCGGTCTCTCCACGGCACAGCTCGCGGTGCTGGACCTCGGCACCGACGAGGAACCGCGCGTCTTCGGCGAGAAGAACGCGACGAAGGTCATCGAGGCCCTGGAGGAGGCGCGGAGGCTCCCGCTGCACCGCTGGATCCTGGCGTTCGCCATCCCGGAGGTCGGCGAGGCGACGGCGTGGCAGCTCGGGCAGGTCCACGGTGGCTTCGCCGAGCTCGCCGGCTCGCCGGTGCTGCGCGACATCCAGGCGCTGGGCGTGATGGAGGCCGAGCGTTCGGCCGTGTCGCCGCGGTCGCGCAAGGACCCGCCGAAGACCGAGCTCGAACGCGTCCAGCGGACCTCGCGCGCCGCGGAGTTGGCGGCGCAGATCGCGGAGACGGAGGCGAGGTTGGTGGCGGGCGGCGTGAAGGAGCGGCTCGTCGAGGTCGGCCCGGTCGCCGCGACTTCCGTGCTCGACCACTTCGCCTCGGGCACTGGCGCGACGACGCTCCGGCGGCTCCGGGAGCTCGGCATCGACCCGGCCGGGACCCGGCCGGGACCCGGACCGGCGGCCACGGCGGGTCCGCTCGCCGGCAAGACCTTCGTGCTCACCGGGACGTTGCCGACGCTGTCGCGCGACGAGGCCTCCGCGATGGTCCGGGCCGCGGGCGGGACCGTCAGCGGCTCGGTGAGCAAGCAGACGGATTTCGTGCTGGCCGGCGACGAGGCGGGATCGAAGCTGGAGAAGGCGCAGAAGCTGGGCGTGCGCGTGATCGACGAAGCAGGCTTCCGTCGCTTGGCCGCGGGCTGATCGGGCCGAGCCGGCGGCTTCCGCGGCACCATGCCCCGGACACGGCGTGCCGCGGCCGAACAACTCCCTCGACGCTCTTCCGCCCGCCACTAGACTCGCGCGGATATGTCGACCGCAGCGCCCGCCGCAACGCCGGCCCCCAAGAAAGTCAACCTGCGCACGCCGGACGTGATGCAGGCCGTGGCCGCACAGGTCGTCGCGCACTATCGCAGCGAGCTGGTGGAGCGCATCCGCGCGGGCGGCGGCCAGCTCAGCTCCGAGGGTCTGACCATCCGCCTCGCGAAGGAGTTCGGGTTCTGCTACGGCGTGGAGCGCGCCATCGACCTGGCCTACGCCGCGCGCAACGTCTTTCCTCCGCCGACGCGGATCTTCCTGCTGGGCGAGATCATCCACAACCCCGAGGTCAACGATCAGATCAGCAATCTCGGCATCGTCAGCATCCCGCCGAAACCGACCGACGCCGACCTCGAGCACATCCAGGCCGGCGATGTGGTGATCATCCCGGCCTTCGGCACGGAGGTCACCACCCGCGAGAAGCTCACGGCGAAGGGTTGCCAGCTCGTGGACACCACCTGCGGCGACGTCATGAGCGTCTGGAAGCGCGTCCGGCAATACTCGAAGGACAGCGTCACCAGCATCATCCACGGCAAGGCCAAGCACGAGGAGACCAAGGCCACCACGTCGCAGGCGACGGCGTACGGTTCGGGTCATTACCTCGTCGTTTTCACCTTGGACGAGACCGATTACGTCTGCGACCACATCGTCAACGGCGGCGACCGCGAGGCGTTCCTCGCGAAGTTCAAGGGCGCCTATTCCGCGGGCTTCGATCCCGACGTCCATCTTGATGCCGTCGGCGTGGCGAACCAGACCACGATGCTCCGCGGCGAGACCATGGAGGTGCAGCGGCGCTTCGAGGCGGCGATCCGGAAGAAGTTCGGCCCCGAGAAGGCGGACCGCCATTTCCGGTTCTTCGACACCATCTGCGGCGCGACGCAGGAGCGTCAGGACGCGCTCGAGAAGATGCTGCGCGATCCGATGGACCTCCTGCTGGTGGTCGGCGGCTACAACTCGTCGAACACGTCGCACCTCGCCGAGATGGGCGAGCACGTGTTGCCGACCTATTTTATCAAGAACGCGGCGATGATGGAATCCGCCACGCTGATCCGGCACTGGAACCAGCACATCAACGAAGAAGTCGGGACACCGCTTTGGCTGCCCAAGGACCGTCCGGTCACCGTCGGCATCACCGCGGGCGCGTCGTGCCCGAACAACCTGATCGAGGACACCATCAAACGTCTCTTCGAGCTGCGCGGCCTCGACGTCCGGGTAGCATTGGAGAAGTGACCCCTGCGCGCGGACCGGACAAGGACGACGAGGTCGTCATGCCTGGGTAGGGCGGTATCTGATGAAGCCCAAGGCCCCCCTGGCGACAGCCCTCTCGCCCACCTTCACTTGACCCCGCGCATACCGGCCGTCAGGCATCCGGGCGCATGATTGCTCGGGGCGGCATGAAACCCTTCGGCCCCATGTCGACGACCACCTTCCGCCAGGCCTATCGCCTTCATCACGGTTGCCCGGACGACCAGTTCGAGCGGGATCTGCTGATGCGGTGCATGACTCCTTGGCATTCGATCCTCGCGAAGTTCGTGATGCGCCGGAGCCCGGATTTCTACGCGTTCGAACTTCGTCGTCTCACGCAGGCAGGAAAAGTGACCGAGGTGAAGCACCTCTACGACATCGCCTCGGATTTTGCCGACCCGCGCCGCAACGCCGACTATGTCCGCACCTTGTTCGGCGCCCGACCTTCCGGTCGCAGCCTGATCGCGATCGCCGCGGAAGTGCTCGAAGGCGGCACCCGCGCCACGGCCTTCGCGTCCCGGAAAGGCGACGCCCCGATCAACGGTTGAACGTCGTCGGGGCGCGGGGCCGGGACAGGCAAGGCCGCCTGCCGGGCGGGTCACTTCTTCTCGGGCTTGTGCACGCTGTGGCAGGCCTTGCAGTTCACGGCCGTCTTCCACGCTTCGAGCGCTCCCGGCTTGCCGTCGGCCAGCGATCGGCTGGCGGCGGCGAGAGCCGTCGACTTCTCCTTCCAGCTGGCCAGGTCGCCCCGCGGCGGCGGATTCAGGGGCAGGGCGCGCGTGAGCTCGGCAAGGAGCTTGATGTCGGCGGGCGAACCCTCGCCTTTGCCGACGCGGGCGGAGGGCGATTCCTTGCCCTTGAATCCCTGGTCCATGATCTGTTCGATCGTGTACTTCGGTTTCGCGCCGTAGCTGGCGCAACCGGCGATGATGAAGGCCCCGGCGGCAACCGTGGCGATGAGGAGGAGATGAGCGCGTTTCTGCATCTTGAGATGGGGTGAGCGGGTGACGGACCTGCGGGATCAAAGCCCGGCGGCCGATGCTCTGGCCAGCTTTTCTTGGCACGTCGACGGAAGGCCGCCGGGGCGGGGGAGCGTTCAGGCCGGCTTCCAGCGCGAACCGTCGGCGAAGACCGTCACCTGCGTGTAGCGGCCGTCGACCAGGTCGAGCTCGATGAGCTTCGCACCCTTTTTCACCTTTTCGCCGCCGTAGCCGGAGTAGCCCGTCGCCCGGCCGTAGACGAGGTCCACGTCGCGTCCGCGCACGGCGTAGTCGTTCGTGTGGTCGTGACCGCAAAAGGTCGCGCGGATCGAGCCCGCCGCGGCCACCCCGGGGAGCGCGCCGCCGGATTCTTGCTCGTGGCAGACCGCTTCATTGCAGACGCCGGGGGTCGCGCCGGCCTTGAAGAGGGTCTTCTGCTCCAACACCGGGATGTGGAAGAAACCGATCGCGGGCAGGACCGCCCCGGACGGTTCCTTGAGCGCCGCATGCTCGCGCCGCAACCAGGCCGTCTGCCACGCGCCCAGACCCGCGTCGTTGCTGTTCATCAGGAACAGGCGGGCCGCGGTCCTGACCGCGCCGCCGGATCCGGCGACGCGCAGATCGATCCGATAATCGCCGTGGGTCGCGCCGCCGCGGTAGAGGGAGCGTTCCGCCGACTCGAAGGCATCGTGGCCGCGCTGGTAGTCGTCGAGTTGGTCGTGGTTGCCCCAGCAGACCGCCCATGGCACGCCGAGGCGCGACAACCGGCGGAGCGAATGTTCCTGCGCCGCGTGGCCGCGTCCGCCCGGGTTGTCGTGCCAGAGGTCGCCGGTCGCGACGACGAGGTCGGGCTTGAAGATCCGGACGAAGCTCTGCCAATCCCGCTCGGTCGCGTCGTCGTCACCGGTGACCGTCAACCCGGACTTCACGCCGGCGAAGAAATGGTTGTCGGTGATCTGGAGGACGCGGACCGCTTTGCGGCTCCCCAGGTCGAGGACGGCGACGCCGTCGCCGGAGCGGACGGGACGCGAGCTGCGACCGATCTCGGGCGGAAGCGCGGCGGCCTCGGCGGCGATGAGGGACGGCGCCGCCATCGCCGCGGCGAGCACGGCCGGTGTGGCGTGGAGGAAGTCTCGGCGAGTCATCATCGCGTGAGCTTCCGGTCCCGCGGTCCGCGCGCAAGCCCGGCATCGTGACGAAATGGCGATGAGCCCCGAGCGGGAGCTTGTTGCCCGGCGCGGCCGTCCTTTAACCTGCCTGTGCCTGATGAAGCACTGGATGTCCGTCGCGGTCCTCGGCCTCTGGAGCCTCTCCGCGACGTTCGCCGAGGCGACCTACCAGGATTTCGACCAACCGCCGCACCGATACCACGACCGGACGCCGGCGGACCGTTTCACGCGGCTGAAGGCATCGCTGGAATCCGGCGCGCTCGTGCTGGACCGCGCGGGCGAGAAGGCGTTCCTCGCCGACCTGCTGAAGGCGCTGGGGATCCCGGCGTCGTCGCAGATGCTGGTGTTCTCCACCACCAGCCTGCAGTTGAGCCTGATCGGGCCGGCGAGCCCGCGGGCGCTCTATTTCAACGAGGACACCTATCTCGGCTACATCCCCGGCGGACGGATCGAGATCGTCTCCCTCGACCCGGAGCTCGGCGGGATCTTCTACATCTTCGACATCCCGCGCGACGCCGCGCCGGTCCGCGCCGAGCGGTCGAAGCGCTGCATGAACTGCCACGCGGGCGAGGACACCGGGTTCTTGCCCGGGCTCGTCGTCAGATCGGTCGCTCCGGGCCCGACAGGCGGGAGCCTCGATTCCTTCCGGCGCGACCAGACGGGCCACGGCATCCCGTTCGAGGAGCGCTTCGGAGGCTGGTACGTCACGGGTTCCGGCGACTTCACCAACCACTGGGGCAACCTCATCGGCGAGATGTCCGCCGGGGTGTTGTCCAAGACCCCCAACCCGCCGGGCTCGCGCTTCAGCTTCGGACGCTATCTCGTCGCCACGAGCGATGTCCTGCCCCAGCTGGTGCACGAGCATCAGGTCGGCTTTGTGAACCGCGCCATCGAGGCCGGTTACCGCGCGCGGACCTATCTGCACCAGGACGCCGGCGGTCTGACCCGCGAGCATCAGGACGAGCTCGATCGGCAGGCGCGGATCCTCGCGCGCTACCTGCTCTTTCTCGATGAAGTCCCGCTGCCGGCCGGCGGGATCTCCGGGGATCCGGCGTTCAAGTCGGAGTTCTCGGCGACACGCCGCGAGGTGGACGGCGCTTCGCTCAAGGACTTCGACCTCCGCACGCGGCTGTTCCGTCATCGCTGCAGCCACATGATCGACAGCGTCGTCTTCCAAGGGCTCCCGCCGGTGCTGCGGCAGAAGATCCATCACGAGATCGGCCGGGCGCTCGCGGAGGATCCGAACGCGCCGGGTTCGGTGGCCTTCCCGGTCGAGGAGAAGCGCACGATCCGGCGCATCTTGCGGAAGACGCTGACCGATCTGCCCGCGGGCTGGTGAAGCGTGCGGTCCGCGGCCTCGCGGCGGACACGACCCGCGGAAAGCAAAACGGGCGTCCTCGGTCGAGGACGCCCGTGTCTTGGAAGATGCGGTCCGGCTCAGTTCGCCTTCTCGGTCTTCTCGCCGGCCTTGTTCCAGCCGGAGAGACCGGCCGACATGTGCTTCACGTTCTTGTAGCCGAGCTTCTCGGCGGCCTTGGCGGCGGACTGGTAGGCCTTGCACTGGGGCCCGCCGCAGTAGGCGACGATCGGGGCGTTCTTGTCCGCCGGCAGGGCCTTGGCGAACGAAGCTTCGATGGCCTCGAAATTGAGCGCGCCCGGGACGTGCCCCTTGGCGAAGGATTCGGTGCCGTTGACATCGATGATGGTCGCCTTCTTGGAGGCGGCCAGCTTTTTGACCTCGGCGATGCTGATGTCGGGGAACTCGCCCGCGAAGGCGGTGCCGGCGATGAACGCGGTGGCGAGCAGTGCGATGAGCTTCTTCATGGTGTGCTTTGGTGCGGTGTCGTTCTGGTCCGGGACGCGATGGCCCCGACAGCTTGGATGGATAGCGGGCCGGGTCGTTTCCGCAACGGCTTTCCGCGCCCGCGATCCCGAGCGGTGTGCAGCGTCCTGGCACGTGCCAAGGAAGTTCGCAGGTCCGGGGCGGATGGCCCGCCGGGTCACAGCTTCTTCAAGATCTCTTGCAACAGAGCCCGCTCCGGTAACTTCAGAGGGCCGATAGGGATGGCGGCGGCGATCTTGCGCGCGGCTGCCCGCTGACCGTTGGCCTGGAGGGCCGCGGTGTACACGACGCGCCAGCGCGGCTCCTGCTTCGCCCACGCGATGTCCCCGGATTCGCAGAGGGTCAACGCCTCCTCGGCCTTGCCGAGCCGGAGCTTGGCGAGCGCCAATGCCATGCGCAGGCGGACATCGCGGAGGTCCTTCGCGGCGAGAACGGTGAGGTCGGCGTGCGCTTCGGCGACCTGCTCGTCGAACAGCACGTTGAGATAGGCGTGCTGGAACCGCACCTCGGCCTGTTGGCCGAGCGGCACGGAGAGGTGTCGGTAGACGAGGCGCTCGATGACCAGGTCGTCGCGTTGCCGCGCCTGGCGGAGCAGCATCGTCGATGCGGGGACCACGGTGAGCGGGTTCCGCAGCATGGCGGTCCAGGCCGCTTCCACGATCGAGGTGCGCCCCATCTGTCCGGCGAACCCGGCGACAGACTGGAGCAACGGGACGACCTGGCCGGCGTTCTTCACCGCGCGCCATAGCTGGGCCTCCGTCTCGTCCTCGCGACCGGTCCCGTGCGCATGGAGCGCCCGCAGGCAAGCCATCGCGACCGGGTTCAGCGGCAGCTTCGGCTCCTTGAGCAGGTCGCCCAGGTCATCCCATCGCTGGAGGTCGGCGAGCAGTTCGCAGTGCGCGAGCAACAACGAACCATCCGACTTCGCGCGTTCCGAAGGCACCAGCCGGATCGCGAGGTCGGCGCGGCGGCGCGCGCGGAACCATCCGACGGCGGTGACCGTGTCTGCCGGGGACGGCGAGGCGGGGACGACAGCGAACGCTTGGGCCTGCATCTCGGGACGCCGTTCCGGCGCGAGACGTTCGCGGACGTCCCAGGCGAGCAGGCGGTCCGCGAGGGCGTTGGTCGCCACGTCGAGCTGGTCGGCGATCCGGCGCATCTCGTCCGGGGGCGGACCGTACATCGACGCCAAGGTCCGCAGGGCCGGCAGGCGCTGGGGGTTCTCGTCCTTCGCGAGGGCACGTAGCAGGTCGGCGGCCTTTGGTCCGAGCTCCGGCTCGCGCGTGGCGAGATAGGCGCGGGCGAGCATGTACTGGAGGTAGGGATCCGCCGGGTCCTTCTCGCGCATCACCTCGGCGCCGCGGACGACGAGCGGCCAGTTGCCGAGCAGGGCGTTCTGGTCGAGGCGGAGCAGACGGTTGGTCCGGTCCTCGTTGTCCCGCGACAAGAGTTCGTCGATCAGTTCGCCCGAGAGATCGAAGCGCTCCAGCTTCTGCGCGAAGCGCGCGAACTCCTGGCGGTCCTGCGGGGTGGCCGTGCCCGACCGGAGCAGCATCTGCCAATAGTTCACCCCTTCGGCGATCTCGGCCCGCGAGCAATATCGGGCCGCGAGGCGCAGCACCGGCGGTGAATCGGGGGAGAGCCCGATCGCCGCCTTCACGATGCGCGCGACCGCCGTCATGTCCTCCGCCGCCATCGCCTCGTTCCCTTCGGCCACGAGACGGACGGCCCGCCACGCCTTGACCTTGCGGTATGCCGGCTTGGCGACCCCCAGGCCGACAACCACGGCGACGGCGAAGACGACCAGGCCGACCCACAGCCAACGCGACTTGTCCTCGAACATCGGCGGGCCCTCGGACGGTTCCTTGGTGAAGGATGGCTTCATACGATCCAGGGGAGCGTGCCCTGAGCGGGATGCCTAGTAACCAAAGATGTGTCCGTGTCCTGGTTAGGCAGGGTCACGGTACCGCTCCGGCCCTGCCTGCTTATCGGACATAGGGTGGTCTTCGGGGCCGGGGGCAGGCCATTATTTTAGTGGTTCGCAATCTAACCCTTCCCCCCATCACAAACCCAACTGTTTCCCGTTTTGCCGCGTTCGCGCTCGGCCTCGCCGCCGCCTATCCCGCATCTGCCACCTGGCAGAACGTCACCGATTGCCCGTTTTGCGCGGGCTCCGACAACCCAGGGACCGTCAGCTATTCCGGGAACATCAAGACCTTCGATTCCAACGCGACGTTCGGGATCCCCCAAGGCACGGGCGAACGCCTGCCCAACAGCGGGAGCGGCGGAACCTGGAAGAACGATTCCTACCTCGGCTGGTTCGTGCAATCCAGCAGCACGGGCGGCAACAACGGCCAGACGTCTTACACAACCAGCAACGGTTCTTCCACTGCGACCGGGCTCTTCAACTTCGGCACCACCTCCGCGAACGACCGCGCCCTGGGCGCCGTCCCCGGCGGTGGCAGCGGGACCGTCGCGTACGGCCTGTTGATCCGCAACGATTCCGGCAGCACGAAGAGCACGATGACCATCAGCTACCGCGGAGAGCAGTGGCGCAACTCCGGCGCCGGAGCGCAGACCATCGCGTTCAGCTATGCGATCTCCGCCGTCCAGAACGACACCCACGTCAACAACGGCTACCCGAACTACATCGGCAAACTCGACCCCAGCATCGCCACCGGAGATGGAGGCGACGGCGGCCTGAACTGGGTCGCGGGCCCCGTCGGCTCGACCTTCACCTCGCCGCAGACCGGGGGCAGCGCGACCGCCTTGGACGGCAACGCCGCTGCGAACTCCGCGACCACCAGCTTCACGCTCTCGGGCCTGGACCTGCCGGCGAACAACTTCATCTTCCTGCGTTGGCGCGATATCGACGACGCCTCGGTGAACGATCACGGCCTCGCCATCGACAACGTGTGCGTCACCCTCACCGCCGTCCCCGAGCCGAGCACCTACGCCGCCGGAGCCGCGATGGCGGCGATGATCGGCGCCGCCGCGTGGCGTCGTCGCCGCATGGCCCCGGATACGGCGCCCGTGCAAGCCTGAGGCGGCTGTCCCGGCCCGCTGCACGCGACGGTGCGGATGTCCCGCGGAAGTCTTCCGCGCGATGCCCGCACCGTTTTTGTGCCGCCCTGTGCGCCGGCGGGGCATGGAGAGGCGGACGGATGCCGTCCCCGGGCATCGCTCCGGCGAGCCATCTACGGCGCTTCACGTCCGCCGTTCGTTTCAGGTCTTGGTGTCGCGTGATTCTTTCCGGTAGGCTGTCCGGCCTACGTGAGCGCCGCCCCTGCCATCCTGTCCGCCCAAGAGATCGTCCTCCGCTACAACGACCGCGTGCTGCTCGACCATGCGTCGTTCGGGCTCGCGGCGGGGGACCGTGTCGGCCTGGTCGGCCGCAACGGGGCGGGCAAGTCCACTTTCCTCCGCATCCTCGCCGGTGAGTTGGAAGCCGACAGCGGCGAGATCACCCGACAACGCGGCACCATCGTCGGCTACCTGCCGCAGACCTTCGAACTGGACCCGGCGCACACGGTGTACGAGAGCGTCCGCGGCGGCGCCCAGCACGTGCTCGACCTCATCCACGAGTTCGAGACGTTGCCCGGCCACACCAAACGGCACGACGAGCTCGAGGAGAAGATCAACCACCTCGACGGCTGGAACATCGACACACGCATCCGCACCGCGCTCAACCAACTCGGTTGCCCGCCGGACGACCGGAACGTCGCCAAGCTCTCCGGCGGTGAACGCCGCCGCGTGGCGCTGGCCCGGGCCCTCGTCGCCCAGCCCGACGTGCTGATGCTCGACGAACCGACGAACCACCTCGACACCGATTCCGTCGAGTGGATCACCGAGTTCCTCGCCAGCTATCCGGGCGCGCTGCTCGTCGTGACCCACGACCGCCATTTCCTCGACCAGGTCGCCAACGTCATCGTCGAGCTGCGCAACGGCGTCTTCGAGCGCTACGTCGGCAACTACACCGAGTACCTCTTCTCCCGCGCCGAGAAGCTCGCCAGCGAGGAGCTCGTCGAGCACAAGCGCCAGATGTTCCTGCGCAAGGAGCTGGAATGGGTGCGGCGCCGCCCCAAGGCGCAGACCAGCAAATCGAAGGCGCGCATCGACCGGTTCTTTGCCGCCGAGGCCGATGCGCCGCCGGCCGAGGAGGGCGACATGGACCTCGTGATCCCGCCGCCGCCGCAGCTGGGCAACCGCGTGGTCGACCTCACGGGCATCGGCATGGAGTTCAGCGGCCGCAGCCTCTTTTCCGGGCTCGACATCAGCTTCGCCAACGGCACCCGCATCGGCATCACTGGCCGCAACGGTCTGGGCAAGACGACGCTGCTCAAGATCATCCTCGGCGAGCTCGAGCCCACCACCGGCACGATCAAGGTGGGGCAGCTCACCAAGTTCAACTACGTCGACCAGTCGCGCCTCCAGCTCCGCGAGGACCGCACGGTGCTCGACGAGGTGAGCGACGGCACCGAATGGGTGCAATGGGGCGAGATCAAGCTCTCGCTGCGCGCCTACCTGAAGCGGTTCCTCTTCACCGACGACCGCATCACCGCGGCGGTGAAGTGGCTGAGCGGCGGCGAGCGCAGCCGGTTGCTCTTGGCCAAGGTGCTCAAGCGCGGCGGCAACTTCCTCATCCTCGACGAGCCGACCAACGACCTCGACCTCCAGACATTGCGCGTGCTGGAGGAGGCGCTGACCTCGTTCCAAGGCTGTGTGCTGGTCGTGAGCCACGACCGCTATTTCCTCAACCGCGTCTGCACCGGGATCCTCGCCTTCGAAGGCGACGGCCAGATCGCCTACAGCGACGGCAACTACGATTATTACCTCGAGAAGAAGAAGCGGGCCGCCGGATTGCCGGTCCCCGCGGTGAAGACGAACAAGCCGCAGGCCCCGAAGTCCCCGGTACCCGAGCCGGTCGTGGCGCCGAAAGGAAAAGGCCGCAAGCTGAGCTTCAAGGAGCAACGCGAGCTCGAGGGGATGGAAGCCGCGATCCATGCGGCCGAGGCCGATGTCGCCCGGTTGGAGACGATGCTGGCCTCGCCCGATTTCTTCCGCACGCAGGGAGCCCGCGCCAGCGCCGTCATCACCGAGCTCGACACCGCCAAAGCGCAGGCGGCGCGGTTGTTCGCGCGATGGGAGGAGTTGGAAGCGCTGCGATCGGCTGCGGCGTGAGCCGAGGACCGTGGTGATCGTGTCGCGTCCGGAACGGATCCAACCGAGGCCCAAGCTGTGAGGCCCGGCCCGGTCGTCGCTGTCTTGTCCGGGGGCTGTCGTGGTGGTCCGAGGGCGGCCGGTGATTCACGGTTCGACTTCATGCCGTCCGGTCTGCTTTTGTCGTGGCGAAGACATGCCCGCCGCCATCGCCATCGCCGCACATCCGGACGACATCGAGTTCCGCATGGCCGGGACGTTGCTGCTGCTCCGCGAAGCCGGCTGGGAGATCCATTGCCTCAACCTCTCGGCGGGCAACTGCGGTAGCGCCCGCTCCGGTCCGGCCGAGACGGCGCGCCGGCGCCGCGCCGAGGCGAAGGAGGCCGCGACGATCCTGGGTGCGCATTGGCATCCGCCCTTCTGCCGCGACCTGGAGATCTTCTACGACCTGCGCACGCTGCGCCGGCTCGCCGCCGTCATCCGCGAGGTGAGACCTTCGCTGGTGCTCACGCATCCGCCGGTGGACTACATGGAAGACCACACGGCGACCTGCCGGCTCGCGGTCACGGCCGCCTTCACCCACGGCATGCCGAATTTCCGCAGCACTCCGGTGCGACCGGTCAACGACGTCGAGGTGACGCTCTACCACTGCACGCCGCACGGGCTCGTCGATCCGCTGCGCCGCCCGGTCGCGCCCGCGGCGTTCGTGGACACCACGAGCGTCCACGCCACCAAGCTCGCCGCCCTCGCCGCGCACAAGAGCCAGCAGGACTGGCTCGACGTGAGCCAGGGCATGAACAGCTATATCAAGGCCGCGGACGACGAATCCTTGGCCGTCGGACGCATGTCGGAGAAGTTCCGGCATGCCGAAGGCTGGTGGCGGCATTCGCACATGGGTTTCTGCGCCGAAGAAGCGGATCCGTTGCGCGAGGCGCTTGGAGGAAGATTCTTCGCAGGCGAAAGCTCGTCCCCCCGACGCTAGCGTCGAGTTCCGGGATCCCATCGACGGTCCACCTCCACCCTCCTCCATCCACCCATCCCATGCCCCGCAAACTCAGTTCCATCGCCCCCGATTGGTGGGATTACACCACGCTCGACACCGCGCTCATCGCCGACGCCGCGAAGCTCACGCCCGAGAAGCTGCTCCGGCTCTCCCGGCCCGGCTTCAAGGTCGTGTTCTACGACACGCTCGAGGACTTCTACCTCGCGGAAGCACTCGAATACATCACCGCCTGGCGGCAGAGCACGTCCGACAACCCGGTCGGCATCTGCGGACCGATCGGCCCCACCGAGCAGCTCCCGCTCGTCGCCCGGATGGTGGACGCCCTCGGATTGTCGCTCGCCTCCGCCCATTTCTGGGGCATGGACGAGTGGTTCGACACGGCGACGGGCAAGGAGGTCCCGGTCACCCATCCGTTGTCGTTCGAGCGTGCGGACCGCGAGATGTGCTTCGGAAGGATTTCCAAGAAGCTGCGGATGCCGGAATCGAACCTCCACTTCCCCAAGGGCGACACCGCCGCCTACCGGGCGTCATGGGCGTCCGGTGTCCGGTGCGCGGTGATGCAAGGCGGTCAAGGCGACACCAAGCACTGGGCCTTCAACGATCCTCTGCCCCGGCGCGGAAAGTGGAAGCAGGAGCCGCCGACGCCCGCCGAGTTCCGGAAGCTCGCGACGCGCGTGGTGGACCTGCATCCGCTCACGCTCGCGCAGAACGCGCGCACGAGCGGCGGCGGCAACATCACCATGGTGCCGACCCAAGCGATCACCGTGGGGCCGGTGGAGACGTGGCAGGCGGAGAAGGTGTCCATCTGGCACGCCGGCGCGCACGACAACGCCCTCGGCCAGCGCCTCACGGCGCTGATGATCTCGCAGCGGATGGTGGACACCTCCGTGCCGATGTCGTTGCTCGCGGAGCATCCGGACGTGCAGTTCAACTATTACCGCGGCGGCCTCGGCTCGTGCGCGGTGGAGATGCATTGAGCTGCCACCGCTTTTCGCCCGCCGGACGCGCGTCTTTATATCCGAAGCCTTCCGGTCGTCCGAAAGCGGTGGCTCCGCTCTGCTTGCCACCGCTTTCGCCCGCCGTACGTGGCAACGAACTTCTCGACCTCTCGACCGTTCCCCGCCAAAGCGGCAGCTCCGCTCCGCTTCGCCACCATTGCTCCAAGACCTCGCGGGGTTCTCGCGCCACTTTCTTTCGCCGCACCCGCCGGCTACGCTCTCCGCGCTCTTGAAACCGATCCTCTTCCATCTCGGCACCTTCCCCATCCACACCTTCGGGTTGCTGGTCGCGCTGGGGTTCGTCTTCGGTCTGTGGGCCGCGTCGCGCAATGCCCGCCGCGCCGGGCTGGATCCGGAGCTGCCCTACGACTTGGCGCCCTGGCTCATCGGCGGCGGGTTGATCGGCGCGCGGATGCTCTACGTCGCCAGCTATTGGCAGAAGGATTTCGCCGGGCAGCCGATCTCCGAGGTCTTCGCTATCTGGAAGGGCGGGCTCGTCTTCTACGGCGGGCTGATCGGGGCGACATTGGCCGGGATCATCGCGTTGAAACGCCGCGGATCGCCGCTGTGGAAAGTCGCCGATTGCCTCGCGCCGGGCATCGCCCTCGGCCACGTCTTCGGCCGCACCGGTTGTCTGCTCAACGGCTGCTGTTTCGGGCGGTCGTCGTCGGCGGCTTGGGCGGTGCGTTATCCGGAAGGGCACAGCACCTTCCCGGCGCTCGTCCATCCGGCGCAGGTGTACGAAGCGCTGCTGAACCTGGCGTTCTTCGGAGCGCTGACCTGGCTGCACCGCCGTCGGAAGTTCGACGGCCTGGTGTTCGCTTCGTATCTGGTCGGCTACGCGTTCATCCGCTCCTTCGCGGAGTTGTTCCGCGGCGACTACGACGTGGTCTCGAAGCCTTCTTCCGGTGTCTTCACCCCGGGGCAGACGACCAGCCTGCTCATCCTAGCGACCGGCTTGGCGTTGCTCTTCGTGCTTCGCGGAGCAGGCCGTCCGAAGATCCCGGAACCCGCGTCGCGCTGACCGCACGCCGCGGACCCTCTCCGCTCAGGGCTTGGCCGAGGCGCCGAGCTTCTTCTTGCTCTTGGCCATCTTGGCGCGCTCTTTGTCGGCCTTGATCCGGCTGGCGTCCTCTTGTTCTTGGAAGGTGCGTTCCAGCTCCTGGATGTTGCCGGACACCTCGCGCTGCGTGCGGGTGTAATCGGCGACGTCCTGCGGTTTGGCGAGGATGGTCGGACGCACCAGGATCATGAGCTCCTGTTTGGAGCTGCTGCTGTTCTTGCTCTTGAACAGGTTCCCGAGCACCGGGATGTCCTTCAGCAGCGGGATGCCGGAATCGCTCTTCTGCTTGTTGTTGTCCAGATAACCGCCCAAGAGGATCACGTCGCCGCTGCGGACCGTGACGGTGGAGCTGGCCGATTTGTTGGACGTCTGCGGCGGGATGCCGCTCGCGGCATTGAACGAGCCGTCGATGGCGTCGATCTGCTGCTCGATCTCCATCACCACCAGGTTGTCGGGAGTGATGTAGGGCAACACGTTGAGGCTGATGCCGACCGGCAACTGGGAATACTGGAAGCTCTCCTGGCCGCCGTACGAGTAGCCGCCTTGACGATAGGGGACGCTGCTGCCGATGAAGAAATCGGCCGGCACCGCATGCGACGTGATGATCCGGGGCCGCTGGATGATGTCCACGCGGCTGTCGCCCGCGACCGCGTTGAGGGCGACATCCCAGCGGTTGCCGAGCAGGGCATAGTAGCCCAGGCCGCCGGCGGCGGGGTAGGTGGCGTTGATGCCGCCGTTGGTCGCTGCCGAGGTGAGCGCGCCGGTGAGGAAGCCGATGCCGGAACCGAGCGGGCCCTTGTCGTTGTTGGCCGTGCCGCCGATGACGCTGTTGCCGGCCTTGTGCGGGCGTTCGCCGGCGGTGAGGCTGTAGTTCCAGTTGTTCCCGACCGAGACGTTCATGACGATGCCCTCGATCAACACCTGGGGCAGGAGCGTGTCCACCTTCTCCAGCACCTTCTTGATCATCGCCATGTCCTTCTTGCTGGCATAGACGATCAGCGCGTTGCCCCGGGAATCCGGGGTGATCTGCGCGTCGGTGACGAGCGGTTCGATCTGGGGCGAACCGGGAGCGCCCTGGCCGCGGTTCACGGCGTTGTACCGGCCTTGGAGACCGCCGGTCTGGCCGGTCCGGTTGACCCCGGGCGTGGCCGCCGCGCCGGGCGTGACCACCCGGTTGCCGGTGGCCTGTTGCGGTGTGAACTCGCCCGCCGAATAGGTCCCGTAGCCGCCGCCGCCACCGTACCCGCCCGTCGAGCCGCCATAGCCGCCCCGGGAACCACCACCGTAGCCGCCGAGCCCGCCGCTGCTTCCGAGGCCGCCGCCGCGTCCTCCTCGTGAACCGCCCAGCCCACCGCGCGAGGACCGTCCGGTCGTCTGGCCCGGACCTCCCGGCACTCCCGAGGCCCCGAGACCGCCCGAGCCTCCGCCTCCTCCTCCGATCACGCTGCTCATGGTGGCGTAGATGTCCTCGACCCGGCCGTACTTGATGGGGATGACCTCGAGCTCGTAGTCCTGCGGGGTCTCGACGTCGATCTTGGCGAGGATCTCCAGCATCCGCTTCACATTGATCGCATAGTCGCGGATCACGAGCGTCTTGGTGCTGGGGAGGCCGATGATGCCGTTCTGGTTCTTGGCGAACTGCCGCACCGTCTCGGCCGCTTCCTCGACCGTCACGTGCTTGAGCTGGACGACATGGGTGACGAACTGGCTGGCCTCCGCGTAGTCGGTGGAATTGGTCGTGCGGCTGAACGCTCCGCCTTCTTGCATCGCCTGCGCGGTGGGCACGGCGAGCACGGCCTTCTCACCGGTCGGGATCATCGTCACGCCGTTGAGCGCGAGGATGGTGTCGAACATCTGCAGCCGCTCATCGTGGTTGAGCGGGGTCATCGCTTTGAAATCGATGCTCGCCTGGGGAAGCCCTTGTCCGCGCAGCACCGAACGCCGGGCCTCGGCCGCGTATTGGTCGAGGAACTGGTCGAGCGGCATCTTCTTGAAATCGATGACGTCGGTCGCGTCGTCGCCGTTTGCCGTGTCGGAACCGGAGGCCGCGGAGGCGTCGGTGGACGCAGCGGATGCAGCGGATGCAGCGGATGTGCCCGCAGCGGCGGCTGGAGCACCACCGGGCACCGGCGGCGCAGGAGGAGCCGGACGTGTCCGCACGACGGTCGGCGTCGCGGCGTTGCCGGTCGTCGGGTTCGCGGTGGGAAGTTGCGGGAAAGCGGGTGCCGCAGAAACGTTGGTCGCAGCGGCCGTCACGCCGGTCGCAGGGCGGCGCGGAAAAGCGCCGGGGATGGCCGGCAGGCGCGCGGCCGGATCGGAGACCGGCTTCGCGGGCGCGGCGATCGGTGTCGCGGTCGTGGTCGTGGCCGTGGTCGCCGCGGGATCGGCCGGCGGCAGCGCCTGGGACACCGCTTGCGGGTTGGCGGGGACGGGGACGGGCGCGGGATCGTTCTGGCGGGCGGCCAGCGGCGAGGCGACGACGAGCGCGGCCAAGAATCCTGCGGAGGTGCGGGCGAGGAACGTTTTCACGGGAAGCTATTTCTTGGCGGGTTTGGCCGCGGACGTTTTGTTCGTGGCGGCCACGGGGGGCGGCCCCTTCGGTTGGACGACCGCGGGGGAGGAAGGTCGGGACGGCGGTGCGACCGTCTTGGGCTTTTTCTGGAAGCTGGCCACCATGGTCAGCGTGCTTTGCAGCTTGGTCTGGGTCGGATCGAGCCGCAGCCGCGAGAGGTCCCGCACGCGGATCATCGAATCGCCCGTCCCGAGCGCATGGAGGAAAGCGACCAACTCGGCCTCGCCGGCGACGACCGAGACGGTCATGGCGACCTCGTCGAAGAAGACGTTGGTCTGCCCGGCCGTGCGGCTCGGGGTGAGGCTCGTGACCGTGACGCCATGGGTCGCGGCCTGGGTGTAGAGGGTCGATTGGACGCGGTTGGCCTGCTCTTCCGCGAGCACGCCGCCGGCTCCGGCCTTCTCGACCTCCTTGAGCTGCCGCTCATAGGTGGGCTTCTTGCCGATCTCCGCGAGAAAGGTCGTCTTGCGGGAATCGGCCTTGGAGATCTCGTTGCCGACCTTCGACCACTCGCCGAAGTAGGGCCAGATGATCCAGTAGTTGAGCACGAGGGCCACCACCACGAGCCCGCCCAGCACCATGCGGCGCTCCTGCGGCTGCAGGTTCAATTTGTCGAGCCAGGCGGTCATGGCGTTTCGGTGCGTTTGAGCTCGGCCTTGAAGGTCCAGCGCGCCGAGGGGACGCCGGGTTGGGTGGTGATCTGCGCGGCGTCGACCTTCGAGAAGAGCGGCCGGCCGTCGACCTCGACCTTCTTCAGGTCGGAGTTGAACCGGGTCACGTCGGCCGTCTTGTCCGTGGCGACGGTGCCCTGCAGGTCCAAGGTGCGGCCGCGCGAGAAATCGAGCTGCCCGAGCGTGAGGCCTTCCGGAAGGTTCTCGATGGCGGCCCGCCACGCATCGAGCGCGGCGTACCGGAGGCTCATCTGGTCTTGGAGCACCGCGACCTGCGCCTTGAGCTGGAGCGTGTTGGTGTAGCCGAGGGCCAGGCGGTTCGCGTCGTCGCGCACGCCGTCGAGCCGGTATTCCTGCACCTTCAGCGCGATCATGTAGCAGAACACGGCGAGCAGATATGCCACGCCCAGCGCGCCGAGGCCCTTGATCCAGAGGCCGTCGATGAACTGGTCGCGACGGCGCTGCACCAGGTCCGCGGGGACCAGCGAGACCGTCGTCGGCCGGAGATGGTGCTGCGCGCCGAGCACGGCCAGCTCCGGGAGCGGCAGACGCGGCTGCGTGCGGACAGGACGGCCCGACCAAGCAGCCAACGCGCTCTCCAGATCAGCCACCGCTTCGGGCGCGGCGACCAATCGGACCTCCGGCAAGGTGGTCAACCATCCGGCGAGCTCTCCGGCCCACGCATGTTGCGTCAGGAGCTCGACCAACAACGCGGCCCCCGCCGGTCCGGATGCGAGCCGCAAGAGCCCGACCTCGCGCCAAGTCCCGGCGATGTTCCAACCGACCAGCGCGTTGTGCCCGCCCTCGGCGGGTTCGACGAAGATCCACAGGCCGTCGCCGTCCGGCTTCGCGGCGCGGAGCTCGCGCAGGAGCGGGAGCTCCAGACGGTCGGCGACGTATCCGGCCTTCTCCAGTCCGCCCAAGACCTCCTCGACGGCGTTGCGGGACACGATCGCGACGATCGCGGTCTGCCCGGCGCCGTCGGCGTCCGGCACGGCCTCGACGGTCCAGACCGCCTGCGCGGGCGGCATCGGCGAGAGCTTTTCGAGCTGGAACTCGACCATGCCCGGGATCTCTTCGGCATTCGCGGCGGGCAGTTGCACGGCGCGGAGGAAGACATGTTCCGCCGGAAGCCAGGCGATGTTCAGCTTCGGCTGGACCAGGGATCGCCACCCGCGCGCCACCGCTCCTTGCGGCAACGGTTTTCCCGGCCCGAGCGATAGGTCGCCCGCGGGCGTCGGCTTGTCCTTGCTGATGCCGAACTGCCAGAGGCGACGGCCTTCGGCGGTGGTCGATAGGACGTTGCAACCCTGGTAGCGTGGAGAATTGGCCTTCATCGCGCGCCTCCCTTGTCTTCGACCAGGCTGCGGATGTGCTCCTCGGACTGGGTGACCCGCAACACCTCCTCCAACGTCGTGACGCCCGCGCGGACCTTGCGCCAGCCGTCCTCCCGGAGCGTGCGCATCCCCTGCTGCCGCGCCGCCATCGCGATGGTGGAGGCGGCCGCGCGGTTCATCACCAAGGGCCGGATGGCGTCGTTCACCAGCAACAGCTCATGGATGCCGGTGCGGCCTTGGTATCCGAGTTGGCGGCATTCCTCGCATCCGAGCCCCTTGAGGAAGGTCGTCGAGGCGATCTCGTGCTCCGGGAAACCGCACTTGATCAGGTAATCGCGGTCGACCTTCTGCGGCACCTTGCAATGCGGGCAGATGGTGCGGACAAGACGCTGGGCCATCACCGCCTCCAGCGACGACGCGACCAAGAAGGGTTCGATGCCCATGTCGATCAGACGGGTGAAGGCGCTGGGGGCGTCGTTCGTGTGCAGCGTGCTGAAGACAAGGTGGCCCGTGAGCGCCGCACGGATGGCGATCTCCGCGGTCTCGAGATCGCGCACCTCGCCGACCATGATCACGTTGGGGTCCTGCCGGAGGATGTGCCGGAGGCCCATCGCAAAAGTGAGCCCGATATCGGAGCGGACCGGGATCTGGTTGATGCCCTTCAGCTCGTACTCGACCGGCTCCTCGATGGTGATGATGCGCTTGGTGACCGAGTTGATGGTCGACAGGAACCCGTAGAGGGTCGTCGACTTGCCGGACCCGGTCGGCCCGGTGACCAAGAAGATCCCGTGCGGCTTGACGATGATGTCGCGGATCGCGTCCTCCTCGTCCTTCGCGAACCCGAGCTTCTCCAGCCCGAAGAAGATCTTGCCGCGGGTGAGCAGACGTAGGGAGACGGATTCGCCCCAGACCGTCGGCACCGTGGAGACGCGGATATCGATCTCCTCGCCCTTGATCCGGACGTTGATGCGGCCGTCCTGCGGGAGGCGCTTCTCCGCGATGTTCATCCCGCTCATCACCTTGATGCGCGAGATGAGCGCGGACTGGTAGCGCTTGATCTGCGGCGGCAACGGTGTCTGGTGCAGGATGCCGTCGATGCGGTAGCGGATGCGCAGCTCGTCCTCGGACGGCTCGAAATGGATGTCGGTCGCCCGGTCCTTGAAGGCTTCCCAGATGACCTGGTTGACGAACTTGATGACGCTCGCGTCCTGGTCGTCGCCGGTGATCTCGCGGTCGTTCGCGATCTCCAGGTCGAGCGGTTCGTCCTCCGACATCTCGTCGAGCGTCTCGGCGCCGACGCCGTAGTACTTCTTCAGCGCCTTCTCGATCTCGCCGCGGGTCGCCAACGCGAACTGCACCGGACCGCGCGCGTCGAACTGCACCGCCGCCTGCATCGCGGGGTCGAACGGGTTGTGCGTCGCGATCTGCAGCGGTCCGCCCGCCTGCTCGTCCTGCGCTTGGGTCGGGATGACGGAGAACTGGAAGGCCGTCTTGGTCGAGACCTTCTTCCGCACCTCGGGAGGGATGGTGAGCTTGGGCAACTCGACGAACGGCCATCCGAGCGCGGCCGCGAGCTTCTGGAGGAACTGCTCGTCGGTGAGGCCGGCCTCGCGGGCGAAGAACGCCAACTGGGTCTCGGCCGTGCCGGCCTCCTCGACCTTGCGCCACGCGGCGCTCCGGTCGCGGAATTGCGCCGGAGTGGCGAGCCCGGCGCGTTCGAGGATCGATTGGAGCGGCAAGTAAGCCATGCAAGTCGCGGACGACGGGCGGTTTAACGGTCCCGACCGGGAAAAGTTGCGCGCGGAGTTAAGGGGCCGGGCCACACGAAGGCAACCACGATGGAGGCCGGAGTGGTCGGTGCCAAAAGAAAGACCCCGTCCGATGATGGACGGGGTCTTGACGACGACGGTCGGCGATCAGCCGACGACTTCGATGCCCATGTTGCGGGCGGTACCGGCGATGGTGCGGACGGCCGCTTCCTCGCTGTTGCAGTTCATGTCGGAGCCCTTGGCCTTGACGATCTCCAGGATCTGCTTGCGGGTCACCTTGCCGACCTTCTCCTTGTTGGGGGTCTTGGACCCGGACGCCACTCCAGCGGCCTTCTTGAGGAGCACGGAAGCGGGAGGCGACTTGTAGATGCAGGAGAACGACTTGTCCTGATAGACCGTGATGACCACGGGGATGACCAGACCGGCCTTGTCCTTGGTGGCGGCGTTGAATTCTTTGCAGAACGCCATGATGTTGATGCCCTGCGAACCGAGCGCGGGGCCGACGGGCGGCGCAGGATTGGCCTGACCGGCCGAGATCTGCAATTTGACTGTACCTGTGACTTTCTTTGCCATGTTACGTGTCCAATAGGTTGCGGAGGGGCGCGTCGTCGCTGAGAGGCATCACGACTTCTCGACCTGCCAGTATTCAAGTTCGACGGGCGTCTTGCGTCCGAAGATATCCACGGTGACCTTGAGCTTGCCCTTGTCGGGCTCGATCTCTTCAATCGCGCCGCTAAAGTTGAGGAAAGGCCCGTCATTGATCTTGACGGTCTCGCCGACCTCGAAGTTGACCTTCGGCTTCTCGGTGTCCTCGCTGTCGGTGACCTGTTCCTTGATGACCGCGATCTCCTCGGCGGTCACCTCCATCGGGCGTTCTCCGCCGACGAAACCGATCACGCCTTGGATATCCTTGATGAAGTACCAAGGACGCTCCATCGGGCGATTGTTGTCGTCCAAGAGAGCCATCTCCACGTAGACGTAGCCCGGGTGCAACTTCCGGTTGGTGACGGTCTTCTTTCCGTTCCGGACCTCGACCACCTTCTCCATCGGCAGGAGCACTTCCTTGATGTAAGGCTCCATCTCGTCGGTCTTCAGGCGCTTGACGACGCTGTCACGCACCTTTTGCTCTTGACCGGCGAGCACATGGAGGACGAACCACTGGAATTTCATGGCAGTGACGCTCAAAGGAGCGAGCGTACGAACTTCAGGACGACGAAGTCCACCACGACCGTGAAGAGGCCGAGGCCAAAGATGACCACCGCGACCATCAGGGTCGATTGCCAGAGCTCATCTTTGGAAGGCCAAGAACACTTCCGCAACTCGTCGCGGGTCTCACCGACATACGTAGAGAGCCGGACGAGGTGACCCTGTTTCCACAGGAAAGCGAAGAGTCCGCCGATGACGGCGGCCCAAACGAGGAGCTGGATGTAAAAATTTTGCACGATCGCTTTGGCGGAGGGGGAGGGATTCGAACCCCCGGTGGGCGTGAGCCCACAGCGGTTTTCAAGACCGCCGCATTAGACCACTCTGCCACCCCTCCGCGGAGTCTGGCAGGGCGTGAGGGACTCGAACCCCCAACCAATGGTTTTGGAGACCACTACTCTACCAATTGAGCTAACGCCCTGTCATTAGACCTTTTCCCGCCGGGCTGGAAAAGAGAGAGCGGAGGCCGGTCGTACCGGCCTCCGCGAAATACCTATCAGTTCGCGAGCACTTCGCTCACACGACCGGCGCCGATCGTGCGGCCGCCTTCGCGGATCGCGAAACGGAGACCCTTCTCCATCGCGACCGGGGCCTGCAGCTCGATGTCGACCGAGACGTTGTCGCCCGGCATCACCATCTCGACGCCCTCCGGCAGGGTGACTGAACCGGTCACGTCCGAGGTGCGGAAATAGAACTGCGGACGATACTTCGTGAAGAACGGCGTGTGACGGCCGCCCTCGTCCTTGGTGAGGACGTAGACCTCGGCCTTGAACTTGGTGTGCGCCTTGATCGAGCCGGGCTTCGCCAGCACCATGCCGCGCTCGACGTCGTCCTTGGTCGTGCCGCGGAGCAGCACGCCGACGTTGTCGCCCGAGGTGGCGCTATCGAGCAGCTTGCGGAACATCTCGATGTCCGTCGCCGTGGTCTTGCGGGTGTCCTTGAGGCCGACGATCTCGACTTCGGACATCTTGAGCAAGGTGCCGCGCTCCACACGACCGGTCACGACGGTGCCGCGACCTTCGATGGTGAAGACGTCCTCGATGCACATGAGGAAAGGCTTGTCGTTCTCGCGGACGGGTTCCGGGACGAAGGTGTCCAAAGCCTCGAGCAGATCGGCGATGGCCTTCTCGCCTTCCGGCGTACCGGCTTGGGCCGCCGTGGCGGAACCGCGGATGATCGGGGTGGTGTCGCCGGGGAAGCCGTACTTGTTGAGCAGGTCGCGGATCTCCATCTCGATCAGTTCGAGCAAGTCCGCGTCGGCGAGGTCGACCTTGTTCAGGAACACGACGATGCTCGGGACGCCGACCTGACGAGCGAGCAGGATGTGCTCACGGGTCTGGGGCATCGGGCCGTCCGCCGCGCTGACCACCAGGACTGCTCCGTCCATCTGGGCGGCACCAGTGATCATGTTCTTGACGTAGTCGGCGTGCCCGGGGCAGTCGACGTGGGCGTAATGGCGTTTCGGGCTCTCGTACTCGACGTGCGAGACCGCGATGGTGACCGTCTTGGTGTCGTCACGAACCGTGCCGCCCTTGGTGATGTCCGCGTAGGAAATCGCCGGAGCCAGACCCTTGCGGTGCTGCACCGCGACGAGGGCTGCGGTCAAAGTGGACTTGCCGTGGTCAACGTGGCCAATGGTGCCCACGTTGAGGTGCGGCTTCGTGCGTTGGAAAATCTCTTTAGCCATGTGACTGACGTGTTACTTGGTTTCAGTTTTGTTGTCGCGCTGCATACCGAACCTTTGGAGCCCAAGACCGGGGTTGAACCGGTGACCTCGTCCTTACCAAGGACGTGCTCTGC
>CAIWVP010000182.1 GCA_903916195.1 uncultured Verrucomicrobiota bacterium
CGTGTTCCGTGAGTTTGTCGCGGAGGGAGCGGCGGAGCCAGCGGATGAACTTGAGGCTTTGCTGGGAGGCCCTTCGGGCCGACCGGACGAGGGCGGGGAGCACGAGGTCCTTCTTTCCAAGAGGCGGCGTGTGCGCCGTTCGGACGCGGGTATTCCTTCCTCACGACGCCATCGCGCGGCACAGCCTCATCTTAAGTGCTGGGTCCACTTGAGCGAAGGCTGAAACCGCGCTTGACATAAATTGGCTTTTGGGTGGGCAGTAGCGGACAAGCACTCGGATTTAAATGCGTCGAAATGAGCCTCATCTCGGCGTCAGTGATTCTGACCCACCAGCGCACCTCACCATGAAATCCTCCTTCCGGCAATGGACCCACATCACGACCCTCGTGCTGGTCACACTGGCGGCGGTTTCGGTCCGAGGATCACTGGCAGACCGCTATGCGGCGGAGCGCAAGGCGTTGAACCAAACGGCTTCGAGAAGCCGCATCCGCGAGCTGGCCGCTTATTGGAACGGGCTCGACTATGCCGCGGCCCAAGAGTCATGGTCGGGACAGCTATCGGCGCGGCTCGCTTGGCCCAGTGATGGATTGACCGCCACACAGGTGGCCGCCTTGAAACCGCGCTTGGCGGAGGTGCTGACCTATCTGCAACGCCCCGATTTCGCCAGCTATACCCGCCTGAAGACCAACGGCGTGCGCTGGGAGTTCTCCCTGAACGCCACGGTGACGAATGAATACTCCGCGGCGTTGGGCGCGGTGAATGAGCCAGCGGAGGTCATGGCCAAGCTCTGGCAAGCCACCGGTCCGCCGCCGGGGGGCTGAACGACCGCGGCTCGCCGCCGTCAACTTGGACCGGATGACGTTGGTCACCAGCCGCACGAACTCGCGCATGACCATCGTGAACGGTCCCACGCGCAAAGGCCTGACCACGCTCCGTGTGGCTCCGGAGCCGGGCTTTGTCTATGCGCCCAAACACGCCTCGTCCGAGGGCGGCGGACCGGACGAGCTTTACGCGCACCTTAGCTTCTACGCGCGGTCGAACACTTCTACGAACGCGGGACCGGTTTATCTCAGCCTCGCTTGGTCCGACCTGGACCAGCAATGGGTGCTGGGCCGGTTGATGTCCGATGTGCTGTTGAAGTTGGAAGTGCCGTTCTGAGGTCCGGTCGGTTCTCCACGCCAGAACTTCCATCGCCACTTTCTCCGACGATCACAGATTTCATGAAAACGTGGATCCTCAGACACACCCCCACGCTGGTGGGCGTCATGTTCCTATGGGCGGGCTTCTACAAGCTGCTTTACCCCGGCCAAGCCACCATGTCGCTCGAAACGCTCAACGTGCCCTATGCCGTGGCCAAGGCTCTGATCACCGCGACGATCATCGCCGAATTATATCTGGGTGTGATCTTGGTGCGGAGGCTGGACCTGCGGTTCGGACTGAGCATGGCGATGGGGCTGATGTTTCTGTTCACCGGCTATCTTTGGCATCTGTCCACCTTAGCCGATCCACCCAAGTGCGGCTGCCTGGGCCTCACCGGGATGTTCAATTCCAGCAAGCACGAGGCGCTGTTCGGCGTGTTCCGTAATTGCGTCATCCTCTGGGCGCTCCAGTTGTCGTTCGACCACCACTTCAAGCAGGTGGAGAAGGCCGCCGGACCGGCCGTGGCGTGAAGTCCCGAGGAAGATTCGCCCTATGAGTTGCCCAGTGCCCAAGCCATTAGCGACTCCGGTTGCGCCGGCCACGGCCGACCGCGCGTTCACGCTGATCGAGTTGCTGGTCGTCATCGCGGTGATCGCGATCTTGGCCGGGCTGCTGTTGCCGGCGTTGAGCAAGGCCAAGCAGCGGGCGAACAGCGCGGCCTGTATGAGCAACGAGCGGCAGATCGGGCTGACATTCAAGATGGCGTTAGATTCGGGACGGCGTTTTGGAAGCGATTCCGTCGGAGAATGGTACGCTTCTGAAGTGGGGCGACCGTCCCAAGGTTGGCTTTGTCCAGCCACTTCTACCAATAAAATGGGGCGACAAGATGGCGATCCAAGCTTTCATTTTGGGAAAGTGGACACAGCTTGGACCGACCGCAATTGGTCCCATGGTGTCCGTTTATTGGTCCGTGATTTTGAGACGCGCGAGATAATCCCAGCATTTCGTGCCGGCAGCTACGTTATCAACGGATGGGTTTTATTTGGGAACCCTCGACACGATACCACCATGGCAGCACCGGCGGTCGAGGGGGGTGGGCGATTATTTGGGGATGAAGGAGACATCAACCAACCGACGCAGACCCCCATGTTTTCGGATGGTATCAGCAACATTGCTCTACCAAAAAATAATGACATCGTTCCCTCCTCTTGGGATGAAGCTTTAGCGATGCCCTGCATACCTCGACATCGAAGGACATCAACCGCTCCTCCAAAGCGGTTTCGATACCAACCGTTACCGGGAGCGATCAACGTGGCTTTCTACGACGGGCATGTGGCTACGGTGCAGTTGGAACAGCTATGGCAGCTTTATTGGCACCGCGATTATCAACCGCCCATAAAGCGCCCAACCTTCTGAACAGGCAGCAGGCGCCACCGATTCCGCATTGCGAAAGGTGTCACATTTTCATGGCTGATAAATCCCGGCAGAAAATCAAAATGACCACTCCAGACGGAACTTGGCCGTTCATGATTCGAAAGGGTGGTCGACCATGGAAGCAGAGAGATAATTATGAAGCTATAAAAGCTGTTTAGTCCCAGACTCCTAACTGCCACAGTTGCGACAGGAATGCTTCTTCATACCACGTTCACGGCGTTGGCATCTGGTTACTACTATGTCAGTGCCGTGTTTAACCCGAATGCCACATGTGCATTTGGAGTAACCTGCAAACAAAATGGCTATTACTGGTGCTGCCAGCCTGGTTCAACGTGCGTGACCCCGTTATTGCGTTACGATTCAGGATTGGGTTCTTGGATTGGCTATTGTTATATGCCTTAATACGCTTTGAACAACATGGATGCGGGGAGGTTCTCCCCGCATCCTCACTCATGATGTCCGCTGAACCCATCAAGCCCCCGCTCTACCTCTTCGGCGTGCCCGGCAAGGTCGGCGGGGCGGCGACGAAGATCGCCCACCTGGTCCGGTTGCTGCACCGGGATTTCCAGATCACCGTGGTGCCGCCATCGCACCAATCCGCCAAGGACCGGGAGGTGCGTTCGTTGCTGGAGCCGTTCCAAGTCCGGGCGGTGCCCTTGAAAGAGCTGCCGCGGCAATTGGCTGGCGTGGGGTTGGCCATCTGCGAGCGGGACTTCTTCACCACCGGCCGGGCGCGCGAGGTGAAGGAGCGCGGGCTTCGGCTCGTGTGGTCCAACGAGATGATGTTCGCCTTCAAAGGCGAGGCGGAGGCGGCGCAGGCTGGCGGGATCGATCGGGTGCTGTTCGTCTCGGAGTTCCAAGCGCAGGCCTTCGCCGATACCCACCGCGGCGTGCCATCGTTCCTCACCGGGAACTACATCGATCCCGATGATTTCCCGTGGCACGAGCGGAGGCATCCTGTGTTCACCCTCGGCCGCCTCTCCCGAGCCGACCTGGAGAAATATCCGCTCAATTTTCCTGCCTTCTACGAGGAACTCGGCCTCAAGGAGGTCCGCTACCGGGTGATGGCGTGGAACGCGGAGGTGGCGCGGCAATATCGCTGGCACCGGTTCGGACCCGAGTGGGAGCTGCTGCCGGAGAACAAGGAGCCGACGCGGACGTTCCTCAACAGCTTGGATGTCTTCGTGTATCCGCTCGGTCACCGCGTGAAGGAATCGTGGGGCCGGGCGGTGGTGGAGGCCATGCTCACCGGCTGCGTGCCGGTGGTGCCGGCTGGGCATCAGTTCCATCAGCTCATGGTGTCCGGAGAAAGCGGGTTCATCTGCCACGGTTACGAAGAATGGCGGGACTGTGTGCGGCGGCTCCGCGCCGACCATCCCTGGCGACTGAAGCTCGGCCGCCAAGCCGCGGCGCACGCCCGGGAACATCTGTGCAACCCGGAACAGCACCGGCAACGTTGGATCGAGGCGCTTACGTTTTGATCCGATGAACGACCGCTACTGCTACTGGTCCGTGGCCACCGGCCCGGACGCCGACCGGATGGAACGCTGCGTCCGCTCCGCGCGGGCGGCAGGCGTGTTCCGGGACTTCCACGTGCTCACCGACCGGCCCATCGCGGATTGCGAGTGCTACGACGCCTACGAGAGCGACCGGGCGCACGGGTTGTTCCAGCTGCATTATCTGAAGGCCGGCATGACGCGGTTGAACTATGAAGGGTTCGTGTGGCTGGCACCGGACACCGTGTTCGTCGGCAGCCCGGACGACGTGCTCGGTGCGCTCGGCAGAGCCCCGATCCATGTGCCGCTGGAGGTGGACCTCACCGAGGTTCCATCGGGCGCGGTCTGGCAAAGCATGGAACTCGATCGCGTGCGACAGCTGATGACCCTCCTCGGCGTCACCGGGTCGCCTTGGCTGGGCAGGAGCGATTTCTGGATCGTCCGCCGCGAGGCCATCGAGACAGTGTATGAACTGGCCGTCGGCTTCTGGCACAAGGCGAAGGAAGCCGGTTTCAGCGTCGAGGTATCGGCCTGCCTGGCGTTCGCGCAACAGATGCTCGGAGCGGACATCGAAACGCATCGGCTGGTGCGCCGCCCCGATCTGTGGGGCGGTGCGACCATCGGTCACTTCTCCGCTGGCTTGCCCGACGGGAAGCCGTGGCTCTGGCAGCCACCCTTGGGCGGCGAGCCGATGGAGATCCGCCCGGCCATCGTCGGACTGTCCCGGGACGGGATCACGGCCTGACCGTCGTGGCGGACGGGGAAGGGGACGGAGCGCCGACGCATGCCCGGTCGGGAAGACCGATCTTTCCGACCGCCACAAGCCCCTGCTTGGACAAGCGCAAGACTCTCGCCTCGCGACCCGCCGGGCGCACCTCGGGGAATTTGGCGTGCCTTCACCCGGTCCCGCCGCGCTCCACCAAGCGCCGGAGCGCGAGCACGTTCACCGCCGCCTTGGGCACGAACGAAGCCGGTTCCACGTACTCCGGCAGCTTCGAACCGTCGGCGCTGCGCTCGGAACAATGCGCGTTGTCGCCCGACGGTCCGAGACCGTCCAACGTCGGCACGGCGTGCCAGATCTGGTTGCCGTCGCTCAGGCCGCCGCGCGATTCGCTCTCGATCGGCACGCCGGCCTCCGCGCCCGCTTTCTGCCAGAGCGCCAGCAACCGGTCCGTGCCCGCGTTCCGAGGCCACGCCGGGCTCTCGTCCAGGAGGGTCACCTTGATTTGGCAGGCATGGCCGCCTTCGACGCTCGCGATCTCGCCTGGCCCGGCCAAGGCGAGCAGCGAAGCCTTGGCCTGCGCTTGCACCGCCGGATCGAAGGCGCGGAACTCGCCCGAGACCGTCGCCGCATGGGGCACGCGGTTGAGCCCGCCGCCGCCGGAGACGGAGGCGACGTTGAAGGTCAGGTCCCGCGAAAGGTCGGTCAGCGCCGCGATGCGGCCGACCGTCGCGCCGAGTTGCACGATGGCGTTCGCGCCCGAGGTGTGACGGCCGCCCGCGTGCGCTCCGCGCCCGGCGACATCGACCTGCCAGGTCGCCCGGCCCTTGCGGGCCACCACCAACCGGCGCGTGTCCCCGCTCCGGCCTTCCGCCTCGAACACGAGGGCCGCGAGCGTGCCGTCGTGGCAGCGCGACCGGCACAAGACGCCGAAATCTTCGGACAAGACCTCTTCCGACGAGTTCCAGAAGAGCCTCCAGGTCACGGCGTCGAAGGCTTCCGGCGCCTGTTCCCGGAGCGCGTGCAGCACCATCCACATCATCGCCGTGCCGCCCTTGATGTCCTCGGTGCCCGGGCCGTAGATCCGGTCGCCTTCCGGCCGCCACCGGAAATCGTTCCGCTCCTCCTCCTCCGGTGGGAAGACCGTGTCGAGGTGCGCGACCATCGCGACCGACTTCGCCGACCTTCCCGGTCGGGTGAGCACCAGATGGTCGCCATACGCCGGTTCCACCGACGGGACATGCTCGGCCGTGAACCCGAGGTCGGCGAACGCCTCGGCGGTGACCCGCGCCAAGTGGTCCACGCCGGCGCGGTTCCGCGTCCAGCTGTTGATGCCGACCATCTGCCGGAGCAGGTCGAGCGTTTCGGGCAACTTGGCTTGCAGCTTCGCCTTCAGGTGATCGGTCGGGCTCACCCCGCGACTCTGCGGTCGCCGACCGTTGCCGGCCAAGGACGCATCGCGGGTCGGGGACTCCGGGCTCCCCGGGGGCCGCGTGGGCCCGGCGACCCGCACATCCGCGGTCGTCGCTGAGCGGGGGGCAAACCCCTCAAAGTCGCCCTCACCGCCGTCATGAGGGAGCTCATCCGCCTCATGGATCACCTCCTCAAAAACCCCGACTTCGTCCTCGCCCACGGGAAACCGTCGCGCCGGTGCTCGTCGCGCGGGCGCGGTTGCCGCGTCCGGTCTCGGCGGTCCGTTCGTGAAGGCGCCCTTGCTGACCCGGCTCCGCTTCGGCGCGAGCTTCGCGGCGGCGTGGCTTGGCTGGCGGCCGTCCACGCCTCGCAGGGCCCTCTGATTCCACCGTCCTTCTGGCGCCCGAGTCGCACCAGGATTCTTGCCCGGGACGAGTCTCCGAAGTTGACACCGCTTCGCCGGCGGGCGGAACCTCTCCCCATGTCCACTGAATCTTCCGCTCTCCCCACGTCCCGGCGTGTCTTCTTGAAGAACACCGGGACCATCGCCGCGGCCACGGCCTTCGCCGGCATGGTCGTCCCGCACGTCCACGCTGCCGAGAACAACACCATCCAGGTCGCCCTCGTCGGCTGCGGCGGACGCGGCGGAGGTGCCGCCGCCAATGCGATGAGCGTCAAGAACGGCCCGGTGAAGCTCGTCGCGATGGCCGACGTGCTCGAGGACCGCCTGAAGGCCACCTATGAAGGGCTCAGCGGCGATTACTCCGCCAAGATGGACGTGCCGCCCGAGCGCAGGTTCATCGGCTTCGATAGCTACAAGCACGCGATGGACGCGCTCAAGCCGGGTGACGTCGTCATCATGACCACGCCGCTCGCCTTCCGCTGGGTCCACTTCACCTACGCCATCTCGAAGGGGTTGAACGTGTTCATGGAGAAGCCGTTGATCGCCGACGGACCGTCCGCCCGGAAAATGTACGCGCTCGGCGAGCAGGCCAAGGCGAAGAACCTCAAGGTCGGCGTGGGGCTCATGTCGCGGCACAGCAAGTCGCTCATCGAATTGCACGACCGCATCCAGAACGGCGAGATCGGCGACATCATCTTGATGCGCGGCTATCGCATGGCCGGGCCGCTGGCGTCCGCCTTCTCCGAAAAATGGCCGGGCACGGGGAGCGAGCTGCTCTGGCAGATCCGCCGCTTCCACAGCTTCATGTGGGCGAGCGGCGGCTGCTTCAGCGATTTCTACATCCATCACATCGACCATTGCTGCTGGATGAAAAATGCGTGGCCGGTGAAGGCCCACGCGATCGGCGGCCGGCATTATCGCGGCAGCAACGTGGACCAGAATTTCGACAGCTACAGCGTCGAATACACCTTCGCCGACAACACCAAGTTCATCATGGACGGCCGCTGCATGGTCGGCGCGGTGCCGATGTACCACAGTTTCGCGCACGGCACCAAGGGGTCGGCCATCATCGCCAAGAACGGCGACTGCGAGCCGCCGTCCAGCATCTATTCCAGCCAGGCTCCCGACCGCAAGAACATGACCTGGCAGAGCAAGGACACCTCCAGTCCGTACCAGAACGAATGGGACTCGCTCATCGATGCGATCCGCAATGACAAACCATGGAACGAGGTCAAACGAGGCGTCGATGCCAGCGTCGCCACCTCCATGGGCCGGATGGCCGCGCACACCGGACAGGAGATCTCCTGGGACGAGATGGTGAACTCCGACCATGAGTTCGCTCCGGACGCCGACAAGTTCACGATGGACTCCGCCGCCCCGGTCCTGGCGGATGCGACGGGCCTTTATCCGGTGCCGATGCCGGGATTGAAGGGCCGCCGCGAGTACTGAGCCGCCCGTCCCGCGACACGCGATACGAAAAGCCCGCCGAAAGGCGGGCTTTTTCGTGTCGCCTGGCCGGCGTGGTCCGGCGCCGCTCAGGAGGTGTTGAATTAGGCGCCGACAAAGTTTGAACATCCCTTCGGCGCGTGCTGTCATACATCACATCCTGTGGTGGCCGGCCTGACGGTCCGCGCCCTCTTGACGAGGCCGCGGACGTTTGATTTTCCTATCCGGCCGTCACGGCGGATCGCGCGGTGCCAAGGCAACGTTCCTGTCATGATCACAGTCGAGAATTTGGTGAAGGAGTTCGGCCCCAAGAAGGCCGTCAACAACGTCACGTTCAGCGTCCAGCGCGGCGAGATCCTCGGGTTTCTCGGGCCCAACGGCGCGGGCAAATCCACCACGATGCGGATGATCACCGGGTTCTTCCCGCCGACCTCCGGCCGGGTGGCGGTCGGTGGCCATGACCTCGCGGAGGACCCCATCGCCGCCAAGAAGCTCATCGGCTACCTGCCCGAGAGCGCCCCGTGCTACAGCGACATGACGGTCGCCGGCTTCCTCGGGTTCGCCGCCGAGATGCGCGGGCTGCGCGGCGCCGCGCGCGACGCCGCCATCGAGAAGGCCGTCGGCCTGTGCTTCCTCCGCGACGTGCTCCATCAATCGGTGGACACCCTCTCGAAGGGCTACCGTCACCGGACCTGCTTCGCCCAATCGATTCTCCACGATCCCGACGTGCTCGTGCTCGATGAGCCGACGGACGGCCTCGACCCGAACCAGAAGCACGAGGTCCGCCAGCTCATCAAGCGGATGGGCGAGAAGAAGGCCATCATCTTCAGCACGCACATCCTCGAAGAGGTCGAGGCGGTCTGCTCCCGCGCGATCATCATCGACCGCGGAACGGTCGTCGCCAACGGGACCCCGGCCGAGCTCAAGGCCAGGTCCGAGGTCGCGGGCAGCGTCAGCCTCCGGGTCCAAGGGGTCGCGGTGGACGTCGTCCGGTCCAAGCTCGGCGGCCTGATGGTCGCCGGCCGGGTCCACGCGAACGCGACGGGCCCATCGGTCACCGCCCGGATCTTCCCGCGCGACAAAAGCGTCAACGGCGAGCTCGCGAAGGCGGTCGCCGAGCTCACGGCGAAGGAAGCGTGGCACTTCGACGAGCTGCACACCGAAGAAGGACGCCTCGACGAGGTGTTCCGCGCCATCACCTTGCCCGACACCGTCCAGGCCAAGGAAGCCTAGCCTCGCTGAGATCCGGATTCCCGACCGTCCCGCGACCGGAGGCGGTCCCGGGCATCCGCACCTCGCCACCCGAACCTCTCACCTCGAAATCGTTCCCATGTCTCCTGATTCTTTCCGCAACGTCTGGACCATCGCCAAGCGCGAGCTCACGGGGTATTTCAACTCGCCGGTCGCCTACGTGTTCATCGTGATCTTCCTGCTCCTGAACGGGTTCTTTACGTTCATGCTCGGCGGCTTCTTCGAGCGCGGCGAAGCGAACCTGAACTCGTTCTTCACCTGGCATCCGTGGCTGTACCTCTTCCTCGTGCCGGCCGCCGGGATGAGGCTCTGGGCCGAGGAGCGACGCGTCGGCACCTTGGAGCTGTTGCTCACCATGCCCATCGCGCCGTGGGAGGCGATCGTCGGGAAGTTCGCCGCCTGCTGGGCGTTCTTGGCGCTGGCGTTGGCGCTCACCTTCCCGGTGGTGTTCACCGTCGGGTTCCTCGGGGCGCCGGACTTCGGCACCATCCTCGCCGGTTACGTCGGCAGCCTGCTGCTGGCGGGCGCCTATCTGGCGGTCACGGTGATGACCTCCGCGCTCACCCGCAACCAGGTGATCAGCTTCATCTTATCCGTCGTGATCTGCTTCTTCCTGATCCTGTGCGGATGGGAACCGGTGACCAACCTGCTCGTGCGCTGGGCGCCGGACTGGTTCGTGAACACCGTGGCGGCCTTCAGCGTGATGCCGCATTTCGCGGGCTTCCAACGGGGCGTGGTGGACCTCCGCGACCTCGTGTTCTTCGGGAGCGTGATGGTCTTCAGCCTCTTCAGCACCAGCGTGATCCTGCGCAGCCTCCGTGGCGCCTGAGCCCTTTCCTTCCCGAGCGACCATGAAACAGTCCAAGCTTCAGACGATCCTCTACTCCGCCGGCGGTGTGGCGCTGGTGGCCGTCGCCGTCATCGGCGCGAACCTCATCATCAGCCAGGTCCGGGCCCGCGTGGACCTCACCAAGGACAAGCTCCACACGCTCTCCGACGGCACCAAGGCGATCCTCGCCAAGATCGATTCGCCGGTGCAGGTGCGGCTCTACATCAGCCAGAGCAAGGACCGGATGCCGGCCGCGCTGAAGACCTACGCCCAGTCGGTCGAGGACCTGCTCGCCGAGTTCAAGGCGCAGGCCAAGGGCAACCTCGAGATCAAGAAGTTCGATCCCGAGCCCGATTCCGAGGCCGAAGATTCCGCCAAGCTCGACGGCATCGAGCCCCAGATGCTCCAGACCGGCGAGGCCCTCTACCTCGGTGTGGCCATCGAATATCCGCCCCAGAAGGCCGCCTTGCCCTTCCTTTCGCCCCAACGCGAGAAGCTGCTGGAGTACGACCTCGCCCGCGCTCTCTCGCAGATCCTCACCACGACCAAGCCGGTCGTCGGCGTGATGTCGCCGCTGCCGATCTTCGGACAGCCGGCGAACCCGATGATGATGCAGATGGGCCGCCAGCAGGGCAGCGAGCCCTGGGTCTTCATCAACGAGCTGAAGCGCGACTTCGACGTGCAGCAGGTCGGCATGGACGTCGAGTCGATCGACGAGAAGATCAAGGTGCTGCTCGTGCTCCACCCGAAGGACATCACGGACAAGGCGCAGTTCGCCCTCGACCAGTTCGTGCTGCGCGGCGGCAAGCTCGTCGCCTTCCTCGACGCCCTCTGCCTCGCCGACAACCGCCAACCGAACCCGATGGGTTTCAACATGGGCGGCGGTTCTTCCCTGCCGAAGCTGCTCAAGGCCTGGGGCTATGAGTTCGACACCGCCAAGGTCGTGGCCGACCTCAACTTCATGCGCCAGCTCGGCGGCCGCAACGGACAGCCGCAATACGTGCCATCGTTCCTGTTCATGAACACCACCGGCATCAACAAGGACGATGCCGTCACCAGCCAGAGCGACGACCTGTGGATCCCGTTCGCAGGCGCCTTCACCGGCAAGGCCGCCGACGGCCTGACCCAGGATGTGCTGCTCAAGACGACCGACAAATCGCAGATCGTCGACGGCGTCACCGCCCAGCTCAACGGCCAGAAGATCGTCGACGACTTCAAGCCCAGCGGCGTCAGCTACACCTTGGGCATGCGCCTGAGCGGCAAGTTCAAGACGGCCTTTGCCGACGGGCGTCCGGGCGCGACGAACGCTCCGGGCGCGACCAACGCTCCGGCCGCCGCCGATCAACTCAAGGAATCGAAGGGCGCCGGCGTGGTCTATCTCTTCGGCGACGCCGACTTCCTCTACGATCCGTACTGCGTCGAGGTCAACCCGATGTTTCGCATCGCGGTGCCGCGCAACGGCAACCTCAACCTGCTCCAGAATCTCGTCGAGCAGGCCGCCGGCGATTCCAACCTCATCGGTGCCCGCGGCCGCGCTTCGCTGCGCCGGCCCTTCACGGTGGTCCAGAAGATGGAGACCGACGCCCGCCTCCGCTACCAAGCGAAGATCGAGTCGCTCGACAAGAAGCTGAACGACCTCCAAGGCAAGCTCAGCGAGATGCAGGTGAAGAAGGAGGGCAACACCTCCCGCGTCATCCTCACCCCCGAGCAGCAATCCGCGCTCAAGGAGTTCAGCAAGCAGCAGGCGGAGACCAAGAAGGAGCTCCGCGTCGAACGCCGCAACCTGCGCCAGGACGTCGATGCCCTCGAGAACCGGCTGAAGTGGGCGAACATCGCGCTGATGCCCCTGTTCGTGACCGCGACCGGCATCGCGCTCGCCCTCGCCCGCCGCAAGCAGGTCGCCGCGAAGTGAACCCCGATCCCTCTCCTCTCGCGTTATGAAGTCGAAGCAATTTCTCCTGCTCTTGGCAGCGGCCGTCGTCCTCGGCGGAGGCGGCCTGATGGTCCTCAACTCCAAGAAGGCCGATTACCAGGCATCGTCCGGCCAGATGGGTGGCAAGGTCCTCGGCGAGATCGATGTCAACGCGGTGGCCGCCATCCGCCTCACCCAAGGCACCAACGCGCTCAACATCGCCAAGTCCGGCGATAGTTGGTCGGTGAAGGAGCGCGGCGGTTATCCCGCCAATTTCGGCGAGCTCGCCGATTTCGTCCGCAAGCTCGCCGACCTCAAGGTCGCGCAACCGGTGAAGGTCGGGCCGTCGCGCCTGCCGATGCTCGAGCTGACCCAGGGGACCGCCACGACGGTCGAGCTGATGGGGGCCGACGGGAAGACCTTGAAGACGCTGACCGTCGGCAAGAAACACGTGAAGGGCGGCGGCGCAGCCGAGGAAAGCTCGCCGTTCGGCGGCGGTGGCGCGTTCCCCGACGGCCGCTACGTCATGGTCGGCACCGATGTCGCCACCGTGGCCGTGGTCGGCGATCCACTGACCGGCGCGAACCCCAAGGCAGAGGACTGGATCGCCAAGGAGTTCATCAAGGTCGAGCTGCCGGTCGCCGTCACCGTCACCCGGGCCGAGGCGACCAACAGCTTCCGGCTCACCCGCACCAATGAGTTCGGCGATTGGGCCCTGGCCGATGCCAAGGCCGGCGAGGATCTCGACAAGAACAAGGCCGCCGGCTTCAGCAGCATCCTCAGCGGCCCGAGCTTCAGCGACGTGATCATCGCGCCCGACCTCAAGGCGCTCGGACTCGACCAACCGGTCGAGACAGTCGTCCAGACCGCGGCCGGCTTCACCTATAAGCTCCGCGTCGGCAAGGCCTCGGCCGACGACAGCTACCCGGTGCAGGTCTCCGTGGACGCCTCGCTGGCCAAGGAACGCACGCCGGGCAAGGATGAGAAGCCCGAGGACAAGACCAAGCTCGACAAAGAATTCGCCGACAAGCTCACGAAGCAGCAGGAAAAGCTGAAGGCGGAACAAGCCTTCTCCGCTTGGACCTACAGCGTCAGCAAGTGGTCCATCGACGCATTCCTCAAGAACCGCGGCGACCTGTTCGCCGACAAGAAGGCCGACGGGCTGCCCGGCGCCGGCGCCGGTGGCGGCGCGGAGAACCCGCTGAAGTTCGAGCTGCCCGGCGCGAAGTGATCCCCGGGTGCATCCGGGCAGAGGCACCGCTCCAGCTTGCCGGTCCAGCTTCGCGGCTCAGTTACCACCGCGCTTGGGCAGGGAACCTGAGCGCTGCATCTCCCGCAGCGCGGTAGGATCGACCTTGATCACGGCGCCCGAGACGGAGTTCGTGGCGCCGTCGTCATCCACTGCGACGCGGCGGGGCAGGTGGCTGCCCGTCTCCGAGGGAAGATAGACGTAACGCTTTTTCTTGGGGACGGCCGCGCCGGTTTCCGGTTGGGCTGTCGAGGCGCAACCGGTGATCAAGGCCAGACCGAGCAACGCGGCGACCCTTCCGGCACGGCGATCGGGATCCATCATATGGAAGGATTCTAGGGACCCGACCGAGTGCGCGGCAAGCCGCGGGCAAAAGGCAAAGAAGGGAAAGAAGGCAAAAGGAAGACAAGGCGACCCGACCGAGCGCGCGGAGCCTAGCCTGGTCTAGACCTAGAAAACGCCCTGTCCCGGGCACTTCGACGAAGCACCCGGGGCCGGTCCGACTTGCCCTTCGGTCAGAGCGTGTCCAAGAAATCCAGCAACTGCCGGCGCTGGCTGGGCAGCAGGCGTTGATACCGGTCGCGTGCCATCGCCGCCTCGCCGTCGTGGCCGCGGACCGCTTGGTCCACCGTCGCGGCGCGTCCGTCGTGGAGATACGGAGCGCTCGCTCGGAGTCCCCACAGCGGCGCGGTCTTCATGTCGCGGATCCCGGCATCCGACTGGCCGATGCCGTCGCCGAGCCGGCCCATGTCGTGCAACAGAAGGTCGGAGTACAATTCCACCGGTTTGTCCGCGAGGGCGGCGACCAAGCTCGGTCCGGTCCGCATCACCGGCACGTGGCAGACGGCGCAGCCGATCTGGCCGAAGAGCGCCTCGCCTTGTCGTGACGACGGCGTGGCCGCGAGCCGCGGCGGCGGAGCGAGCAGCCTCATGAAGTCCGCCGCGAGGTCGATGTCGCTCTTTTCCGTGACCGGATCCACTTCGTCCTCCGGATCCAAGAACGCGTCGAAGCGCGCCAGTCGCGTCGTGTCGCCGTTGGGAGCGTTCTCCACCGGGAACAGCCGGCTCGTGATGCCCATCTCGTTCAGGTACGCGTCGCCCGCGAACGAGAGCAGCGTCGCCTGCTGCGCCTTCCATCCGAAGCGTCCGACCCGTTTCTGCCCGGACGCCACGTCATCCACCACGGCGGCCCGGCCGCGGACGTTGTCCGGCTTCGTACGGCGCGCATACTGGACGATGGCGCTGTCCGGGATGGCCTCGACCAGCCCGAGCCCGAAGAGCGGCGTCGATTGCCGGTGCGCGACCACCGTGGCCTCGTGCGGGACGACCTCTTGGACCGCCGGATCGATGGCGAACTGCTGGAGCAGTGATCCGCCTTGGCCGTCCATCGGATCGAAACGCCCGTCGACCATCCGCCCGAAGCGCGTGACGAGCAGGTCGCTGCTGCCGCCGATCGCGGGCGAACCATGGCAGGAGACGCACGAGACGTTGTTGAAGATCGGTCCGAGACCGCCCGCGGGCGTCTCGACGTTGGTGAACTCTTCGGCACCGGCCGCGAAGGCGGTCTGCTGCGCGATGGTGAGGCCCGGCAGCGGGTCTCCGAACGACGGTCGCGGTGTAGGCCGGACCGGCGCGACGGCACCGGGACGCGGACGCTCGGCCCGGCGGTCGGGTTGCCGCGGCGGTGCGTCCGCGAGCAGGCTTGCGATGCCGACCGAAATGGCGATCGGGGAACAAAGATGGACGAACGGTCGTGTCTTCATGGGATGACTGAGTGATGGCTATGATGCGGTCCCCCCGGTCGCGTCCACACGGACGCTGTGGAGGTGCCGCCGGGGATGAGATCGGGTCGGGGTGCTGGTACTGACCTGCCTGCGTCCATTTTTTCCGTGCTCATGGCGTGCGCGCGACCGGGGCCGGCCCGGTGGATCTCCCGAGGTCGGTCAGCGTCCGGAGGAACGCGACCAGAGCGGCCTGGTCCGCGGCGCCGAGCGCGATGCCGCCGTCGGGATGCTTGGCAAGGTTGGGGTCCAGCGTGCCGCTGCGGCGGACGCCCGTGCAGTAGTGGGCGACCGCCTCCTCCAGCGTGGCGAAACGTCCGTCGTGCATGTAAGGCGCGGTCAGGGCGACGTCGCGGAGCGATGGCGTCTTGAACTTCGCGGTGTCGGTGGGGGCCCCGGTGGCGAGGCGGCGACCGAGGTCCTTCGCGTCGCCTTCGGCATCGAGGCCGTTGTTGTGGAACGCGAAGTCGCTGAACAACGGGCCTCCGTGGCAATGGAAGCAATCGGCGCCGGCCAGTCCGCGCCGCGGATCGTGCTCGGTGTGGAACAGCTCGAAACCGCGCTGCTCCTGGGCATCGAACACCGCGGTGCCGGCCAGCACCTGGTCGAACTTCGCGCCGTGCGACGTCAGCGTGAGCAGGTATTGCTCCAGGGCCCTCGCGATGCGGTCGGCGGTGATGTCCGGTGTGCCGAAGGCCGAGGCGAACGCCGGCCCTTGGGCCGCCCGTTCGAGCTTCCGCACCACGTGGGCCAACGACTCGTGCATCTCGACCGGGTTCGTCACCGGCATCAGCACCTGCTCGCGCAACGACGCCGCGCGACCATCCCAGAAGAACGAGGTCTGCCATGCGAGGTTCGCGAGCGGCATCGTGTTGCGCGTGCCGGCGGTGCCCTCCGCGCCGACGCTGGATCGCCGGCCCGGATCCGTGAACGCCGCCGTCGCCTGGTGGCACGAGGCGCACGACTGCGTGCCGTTGACCGAGAGCGACGTGTCGTGGAAAAGCCGGCGGCCCAGCGCCACGCCTTCCTCGGTGAGCGGGTTGTCCGTCGGCAGCGAAGGGCGCGGGAACGTGCGCGACACCTTCAGCCGGTACGGCGTCGCCCCGGCCGCGACCCCCCGCGTTCCCGGTGCGGCCGCCGGGGCGACCGGCGCGGCGGCCGAGACGAGCTCCGCGCGGAACGCCCGCGCGACGTTCTCGCCCAACTTCACCGCGAGCAGATCGCCGATGCGCGAATGGGTCGATCCCGCGCCGTCGGTGATCCGGATGGGATGCGGCGCGGCGAAGATCGTCGCGACGTCCAGCGTGAGCCGGAGATCGCGGTCGGCGCCGCCGTCCGCGCGGAGCGGGACCTCGACCTCGATCGCCAACGCATCGGTCGCCAGGTGGTACGAATAGCCGCCCAAGGTCCCGTCCGCTTCGCGCCATCGACCTTCCAGCGCCATCGACACGAAGCCGCCCTGCCAACCCCAGTGCAGACCGTTCACGGTCGGGTTCAACGCATCGCCGGCCGGGATCGACGCGGGATCGCGGTGGTTCTGGTCCGGCGTGGGCCCGACCCGGAAGCGGAACCCGCTGAACCTTCCCGCCGGGACGTCGCGCAGCGTGAACAGGGTCCGGCCCGCCCCTGTGCTGACATAGGCCACCTGTTCTGGCAGCACGACCTCGCGTCCGTCCGCGGCGACCCACGCGAAACGCGAGAGCAGGTAGTCCAGGCGCGTCACCGAGAGGACGTCACCGGCGGCGTCGGTGTGGACGCACTCGCCCAGCTTGAGCGGTACGCCACCAAAGCGGTGCACCACTTCCACCTGCCACGTCGCCCCGCGCACCGCGACCGCCCACGCCATCGTGGCGAGGAGCAGACCGAGCCGGGTTCCGGGTCGAAGGGTCTTCATGGCGATGAAGTCGTGGGGGCCGCGTCCTCAGAGGACGGTGAAGCCGTCCACAAGTGAGAACGTCACGTCGCCCGTGCCCGGCGGACCCGGGAAGACCACGCTGACCGTCACCGATCCCGGCGATGTGCCGGCCGGGACCGTGAATTGCGCGGTCACCGTGGTGCCGGAGCGCGACACGCCGGTGCCGGTGATCGTCCCCAGCGCGGCGGAGCGCGGCAGCACCGCGGCCGGCGGTGGATTGCCGCCGAGCGTCATCGTCAACGTCACGGTGGACCCGCGCGTTCCTGACTTCGGTGTCACAGAAGCCAGCGCCGGCCCCGCGCCGCCCCCGCCGCCCGGTCCACCGCCACCGGTCGTCGCGCTGTTGGTGACGGAATCGTGGTCAGCCAACGCCGTCCGGGTGACGCGGAAGAAATCGGGCGCCGTCGTGCCGGCGACGGCCTTGGTACCGATGTCGCCGACCGCGGCGATGCCCGTGGTGTTGGGGGTCCATGTCTTGAGGTCGGGTGTCGACTCGATCTGATAGGTCCCGCCCTCGGCCGCGCTCCAGACCAGCGTGACTTCTCCTCCTGCGACCGACGGTGTGCCGATCTTCAACGCGCTATCGGCGCCGCCCACGAAGTTCGTCACCACGGTCTCCGTCACCGTGGTCACCGCGGCGCCGAGCGGGTTGCCGTAGAACGAGCGGCCGATGTTGTAGGGGAACGTCGGCGTCCCGTCCGCGGCGATGCTCACGAAGTAGGCGTAGGTGCCGCCCGGGAACTCCGGGGTGACGCCGAAGCGCCCGTTGTGCTCGTCCAGATCGAAATCCGTGCCTTGCTTGAGCCCGACGTCGCCGAGATACGCGTTGTCCTCCATGTAGCGGCCGAGCGGATAGCGGGTGCCGACGGCGGGACCGCTCTGGCTGGCGGCGACGTTGTAGACGCGGGTGGCCCAGGCCGGGAGGGTCGTGCGGCCCGAGACCGTGAGGTCGTCGGTGCCGCGTCGTCCGTCGCGGAGCTGGAACCCCGTGGTCATCCGGCGCACGGCGCTGGCGGGATCCGTGGCGGTCGAGTAGCCGTAGGGGCCGTAGACCGGATGGCCGTCGCGAACCCAGCCAAGAATCGGCGAGTGCCGCGTCACCGGCGCGGTGGACTCGGAGTAGGTCTTCTTCGTCGGGTCGAGATCGACATGGTCGCCGAGCAGGTACCGGAGCGCGACCGGGTTCGCGTGGTAATGGTAGGTGCCGCTGTTCTCCTGATGGGCGTAGGCCGGGTCGAAGGTGGCGCCTTCGTTCACGTAGGCCTCGCGGTTCCAGTAGCCGTTGCCGTTGCCGGCCTCGGCCGTACCGTTCCACACGAAGCCGTCGCGCGAATCGAACATCGCCACGCCGTCCACGAAGTAGCCGATCGACCCGAGGCCGGTGAGCGTCTTCGTGGCGGTCACGACCGGGTTGCGCGGGAGGCGGTAGTTGACGTGCTGGTTCGCGGGCAGGTTCGGGAAGTTGGCCGGCCAAGGTCCCATGGTGTGGCTGCCCAGGCCGGTCGTGCGTAGGTAGACCCAATCGGTCGACGACGCGACCTGCTGCACGCCGGAGTAGGCCGGCGATGCTTGGGTCTGCGACCCGTTGCTCCACGTCGATGAAGCGTTGCCGGCGGTCTGGGCCGCGGCGGAGGTGTAGATGCGGGCGTAGCGCCCGGAGTGTCCGGTGAGCCAGGAATCGATCCGAGGATCGGCGGCGCCGAGGACCGCCAGAGCTGCGGTGGAGAAGGCGATCAACAAGGCGAGAGTCTTCATACGCACGCAGGTTAGGCCTCCCAACCTTAAGCACCCATGAAGCCGGTCGCGTCGATCCCGGCCTGAAGACGCGCTTCTTCATCTGCTCTTAAGGTCCGCGCCCCCACCGTGTTCGCCGCAGCGATGGGTTTTCCGGCGTGTGGGCCGGGGACCGCCGATCCATGCTGCTGCCGGCACGCGCATCCTATGAGGATCCTTTTGGTTGAAGATGAGACCGACCTGCTTTCCAGCCTGGCCTTGGCGCTGCGCGAGGAGCGCTACGCCGTGGACACCGCTGCCGACGGCGAGGAGGGCCTCTACAAAGCGATGAACTGGAGCTACGACGCCATCGTGCTCGA
>CAIWVP010000183.1 GCA_903916195.1 uncultured Verrucomicrobiota bacterium
GAAGCTCGGGAAGCTCGGGAAGCTCGGGAAGCTCGGGAATCCGGGGACGCGGTGAAGATGGCGGTGAGCCGGCCACGGCAGGAATCCGGCAAGACCCTTCGGGCGCGGATCGCCCGGACCGTCGATGGCGACGCCGAGGCCGACGAGGAGCTGCGACATCTGATGGCGGTGTTCGCGGGGTGATCTTGCGGATCACGGACCCTCTTCTCGGACACCGGTGCGGCGAAGCGAAGGTCCGGGACGTTTGCGCTCACGGGAGGACCCGCTTCGCCATCCGCCCGGACGCAACCCCTCACCACGCGTGCTGGCTCGTCGCGGCACGGTCCAGATGCGTGTAGCCGCCGTCGACGAAGAGGAACTGCCCCGTCATGTGGCTCGCGCGGGCGGAGGCGAGCCAGACGATGGCGTCGGCCATCTCGTCCGCGCGGGTGAGACGGCGGCCGAGCGGCACCAGGTCCTCCACGCGCCGCCGCGCCGCCACCGGATCAAGCTGTGTGCCGAACCACCGGTCGTACTGGTCGGATTCGCATTCGGCCGGCACCACGCAGTTCACGCGCACGCCGTCCTTCGCCAACGCGACCGCCCACTCGCGGGTCAGCGCGTTGATCGCGCCCTTCGACGCGGCGTAGCCCGAGGTGCCGCCTTGGCCCGTCCACGCGACCTTCGACGTCACGTTCACCATCGCGCCGCGGGCCGCGACGAGATGCGGAAGGGCGTGGTGGGCGAGCGAGAAGACATGCAGCAGGTTCCGTTGGAGCGAGCCGAGGAAATCCGCGGGCGCGCCGGACAACGGCACGCTGTCGTTCACGCCGGCGTTGTTGACCAGCACGTCGAGCCGGCCGTGCGCGGCGACCGTCTCCGCCACGGCCCGCGCGCAATCGGCCTCGACCGTGAGGTCCGCGGCGACGAAACGGCTGCCGGGCAGCTCGGCCACGAGCCGCGTGCCGGCGACCGCGTCACGTCCGATGACGACGACGTGCGCGCCCTCGGCGGCGAACCCGCGAGCTGCCGCGGCCCCGATGCCTTTGGTGCCGCCGGAGACGAGCACGACGCGGCCGGAGAGCTGGAGATCCATTCGCGAGAGGGGACGCCGTGCGCCACGAGCCGTCAATGCTGCGGCGCAACGGGGCCGATCCGAAGTGGCGGGCATCCGTGGCGCAGACTGGCTGTCTGTATCGCCGAGTTGCACTCGGCAGGGCGTCGGCAAGTCCTACCTGTTCACCTGCCACAGCGCCTGCGGATTCCAAATCCGCGGTACAGCAGAGTGCAACTCTGCGCCACCTCACCCGCCGTGCCCGCCATTTCCGATCGCACCCGGCGCAGCGCAGGCACCTGACAGCATGCAGCATGGAGCGGACTCAAGAAAACCGCCCTCCCGGCGGCCGCCTTCCGGAAGGCGGCCGTCAGGCTGCTCGTCGGCTTCTGTCCGATCCGAGGACGTCGAGCCCCCTCAGAGCGTGACGACCTTGGCGCTGGTGATGGCGGCGTCCTTGGTCAGCTCATCGAGCGCCGCTTGCGGCGGGATGCTGTCGAGGTGCAGGACGGTGAGCGCCTGGCCGCCGGCGGCGTCCCGGTTGAGGCTCATGTTGGCGATGTTCACGCCGTGCTTGCCGAGGACGGACCCGAGGAAGCCCACGATGCCGGGACGATCGTGGTTGGCCACGAGCAGCAGGGTGCCGCTGATGGGGATCTCGACCGGTTGGCTGAACAGGCGCACGATGCGCGGGTTGTTCGGCGAACCGAAGAAGGTGCCGCCCGCCGAGACGACCTTGTCCGCGCCGTGGAACGCCTGGACGTGCAGCCACTCGTTGAAGGTCACGTGCTCATCGGACCGCTTCTCCTCGATGCTGATGCCGAGCGAGGCCGCCGCGCTGCGGACGTTGATGTTGTTGACGTCCTTGAGCCCGCTCCCGGCGCCGGTGCTCAGGAATCCGCGCAGGATGGCGCGGGTGACGGGATCGGTCTGGGGAAGCTCCTGCGCCTTGCCGCCGTAGGTGACGTGCAGGCGATCGACCGGACCGGGCGCGAGCTGGCCGAGCAAGCGGCCGAGCTTCTCGCCGAGCAGCATGTAGGGCTTCACCAACTCGTAGGTCTTGGCGTCCACGCCGGGCAGGTTCACCGCGTTGCGCACCTCGCCGGTGAGCAGGAAACCGGTGATGACCTCGGCGACCTCGAGGCCGCACTTCTCCTGGGCCTCCTCGGTGCTCGCGCCGAGATGCGGCGTGAGCACGACGTTGGGCAGGGTGCGGAACTTGTGGTCGGCCGGCAGCGGTTCGACGTGGAAGACATCCAGCGCGGCGCCGGCGACCTTGCCGGATTCGAGGGCGGCGACGAGGTCGGCCTCGTGGATGATCTCGCCCCGGGCGCAGTTCACGATTCGCACGCCGGGCTTCATCTTGGCGAAGGCGGCGGCGTCCAGCATCTCGCGCGTCTCCTTGGTCACCGGCATGTGGACGGTGATGAAATCGGCCTGCTGATAGATCTTGTCGGGGTCGCTCGCAGCCTCGAAGCCCAGCGCCTTGGCCCGGGCCTCGGTGAGGAACGGATCATAGGCCAGGACGCGCATGCCGAACGCCAGCGCGCGCTTGCCGACCTCGGTGCCGATGCGGCCGGCGCCGAGGATGCCGAGCGTCTTGCCGAAGACCTCGGTGCCCTGGAAGGCCTTCCGGTCCCATTTTCCCGCGGCCATCGTGGCGTGCGCGGCGGGGATCTTGCGGGCGAGCGCGCCCAGCATGAAGAAGGTGAGCTCGGCAGTGGTGATGGTGTTGCCCGCGGGCGTGTTCATCACGACGACGCCGCGCTGGGTGGCGGCCTCGACATCCACGTTGTCCACGCCCACGCCGGCGCGGCCGACGACCTTCAGGCGGGTCGCGGCCTCGAGGACCTTCTGGGTCACCTTGGTCTCGGAGCGGACCACCATGGCGTCGACATCGGCGACAAGCGGCAAGAGCTCCGCTTCGGACAGCCGCTTGGAGAGAACGGTGACTTTGAACTCCGGACGTGCCTGGAAATAGGCGATGCCGCGGGGTGAGATCGGGTCGCAGACGAGTACGTGCATACGCAGGGCGCGGACGCTAGGCGCGCCGGGAGAACGGGTCAACGGCGGGAAATCCCTCAGGAACGGACGCCGATGGCGGAAACTTCGAGAGCAAGGAGGGAACGGGGCGCTCCGATCCGGCCTTCCGGTCCGACCTCCGTCATCTCCCGGCCGGCAGGTGGGTCACGGCGTCGTACCGGACGGGCCAAGCCGACCAAGGCCGTTCGTAGACGGGCGTCAGGCCGAACGGCACGCTGGAGGGCAGGTTGGCGGCCGAGAAGCCTCCGAGCTCCAAGAGACGGAACGGGTAAGAACTGATGAACTCCGCGCTGTTACTCGTGCCGGCAACGATCCGCACATGGGCAGAATGAAGGTTCGTGCTCGTGACATCCATGGCCAACGCCAAGTTACCCTCGCTCCGGACCTGGACCAGCAGGGTCTTCTGGTCGGACCGCAGCTCAGCCGGCACCCGGAGGTTCGTGCGCAAGGTGGCGTTCCTAGTCCAGATCCACACCGCCGCGATGTCGCCGGTCGTCCCGGTCAGCGTCGCGGTCCATACCGGCCGCGCCGCGGCGATCTCCACCCTGCCCTGCCCTTTGTCCCGCGTCGCCAGACCGAGCAAAACCATCAGCACGACGAGGAAGACGGCGACCGCGGACACCCGGACGATCAGGCTTGTCCGGCGGGAACCTTGCGGGGAAGACACGGCGACGAGCCTCGGCCGATGCAGGGTCCGGTCAAGGCGCATATCGGATCCGCGGTAAGGATAAAGACGTCATCCAGGGCGATCCGCGAAAATCAACGGCGTCCGGATCCTTCTCGCCCTCGGATACGCCACAGCGGACAGCGACTTCGACGTGGACCGGTGCCGCTGGACCGGCCGCGCTCCACGCCGCCCTGGTGCCCGTCCTCGACGACCGCCTTCGCTGCGCCCTCCCAGTGATGGCGGCCCGCTCGGCCGGGGCGCATCTCCGTTCCTTGCAGCCTATCCATCCGCCAAGAACATCGTGGATCGATGTCAGCCATCAGCCGGGGGGGGCGAGGAGCGCAGCGACGACACCCCGGGATACAACGGGCCTGCGCCACGACCCCGGCAGAGGTCGCAGATCCGTCAACCCGGTCGGGGTCTGGCACCTCTCGCAGGGTGCTCGTCTACTCACCGGTCACCGGGGTGTCGCTGTCGCTCAACCCCGGCTGATGAGCTGGCAAGCCTCCGGCTTGCAAAGTTGACGCCTCCTTCTTGGAAGAAGCGGAGTTGCAGCCGCTTGGCCGCTTGGCCGATCCGGCCGAGATATGCCTTGCCAGCGGATTGGAACTCGTCAGTTTCCGCGCTTCCGTCGGGTCTCGGTCTTTGCTGGAGGGGTCACCTCCGAGCCCGGGTTGCCCGTGCGGGGGACCGGTCTTCCGATCAGGCGGAAAACGATCTCCGGGACGCGTCGTCAGCCGCGCCGCGGTCTGTCGGGACGGGCTGGCATAGCAAATCCATGGAAGAGCATATCCAACTCGAAGGCCGCATCATCACGGTGCTGGCCGGCACGATGTTCCGCGTCGAACTCGACAACAAACACATCGTGCTCGCGCACATCTCCGGAAAGATGCGCAAGCGCTTCATCCGCCTCACCCCCGGTGACCGCGTCCGCATCGAGATGTCGCCCTACGACCTCAACAAGGCGCGCATCACCTACCGCCTCGGCTGATCCGGGCGGTCCTCAGAATTCCAGTCGCCGGGCCCGCGCCGTCACCTGCCAACGGCCGGTGATCTTCCCGCCGTCGGCCACCCAGGCCTCTTGGTGCAGCGCCACGGTCGGGCACACATGCCACGGGATCGCGTGCACGATGTCGCCCACCGATCGTTCCACGGCATGCGGGGTCTCGACCACGAGATGTTCCTCGTTGTGCGCCACCGCGACCGCGTCCGGCAGGTCCAAGAACACCACGCGCGGCGCCGGCATCTCCGACGCGACGGCCTTGTGCCCGAGATCGAGGCAGAGCCGGTCCGCCGTCGGTTTGCTCACCACGCGGGCCAGCAGCACCGCGGCAGGGAGGAATGCCATGTCGGGGAACTTCTTGCCGTAGCCCGCGTCCCAGAACACGCACGTGCCCGGGCTCAGCTCCAACCCGGCACGACCGGCCAGGATCGGGAACGTCGGCGTCCCGCCGGCGACGATGCGCGGCACAGCGATGCCGGTCGCCACCAAGGCCCGCTCCAGTTCCCACACCGGCACGAACGCCGCTTCGCAGGCCTGGGTACGCTCCGCGAGATCGGTGATCCCCAGATGTCCGTCGTAAGCGTGGAGCCCGCCGAAGCGCAGCCCGGCGGACGCGGCAATGAGCTTCGCCAGATCCACCGCCGCCGCCCCGGGCGCGATGCCGGAACGTCGTTGTCCGACGTCGAGGTCGATGAGCACGTCGAGCGGGCCCGCCATCGCGGACGCCGCATGGGCCGCCGATAGCACGCGCACCGCCCCGGCGTCGTCGGCCAGGCAAGAGAACCGGCAACCCGGATAGCGCGCGGCCAGCTCGACGATGCGTCGCGCACCGGGACCGACCGGTTGGTACGCGAGCAGGACGTCCTCCGCACCGTTCGTCGCCGCCATCTCCGCTTCGGCGATGGTCGCGCATTTGGCCTTCGTGATGCCGAGCTCGGCTTGGCGGCGGACGATCTGGGGCAGCTTGTGCGTCTTGACGTGCGGCCGCAGCCGCGCCGGTCCGCCCGCGATGCGCAGCATCTCGCGCAGGTTCGCCTCGACCCGGTCGAGATGGACGACGAGGGCCGGCGACGGGATCTCCGCCTCGCCGGCGACCTGGAACCAGGAGGCGTGCATGGCTCAGTGCAGCTCGAAGATCGCCTCGACCTCGACGGCGATGTTGCCGGGCAGCGGCCCCATGCCCACCGCGCTGCGGGCGCCGATGCCGTCATCCGGTCCGAAGACCTCGGCCATCAGCTCGCTGAATCCGTTGATCACCTTCGGATGCTCGTAGAAATCCGGCGCGGAGTTGACCATGCCGAGCGTCTTCACGATCCGCTTCACGCGGTCGAGCGAACCGAGCTGCCCGCGGAGGTTCGCGAGCATCGCGAGGCCGACCTGGCGCGCCGCGGCTTTGCCCGCCGCCAGGTCGAGGTCCTTGCCGACGACGCCGGTGATGAGCGTGCCGTCGAGCCGCACCGGGCCGTGGCCCGAGACGTACGCGATGTTGCCGACGACGACCAACGGCTTGTAGACCGCGATCGGCTTCGGCGCGATGGGGAGTTCCAGCTTGAGTTCGAAAAGACGGGATTCAGCGCTCATGGTGTGGCGCGCCGATGAGACACGCCCGGCGGTGGGCCGTCGAGCAGTCGTGTGATAGCCTCGGCCATGCCCTCCCGGAACCGATCGCGACCGACCGACCGCCTGCGCGTGGCCGCCGTGCAGATGAAGTTCGCCCCGACCCTCGCGGGCAACCTGGCGCACATCGATGCCGCGATCCGGGCGGCCGCGCGGCGCGGCGCCGACGCGGTGCTGTTCCCCGAATGCGCCACGACCGGCTACGCCTGCGACTTCGGTGCGCTGGACCGGGGCGAGCTCCGTGCCGCGCTCCAGCACGTCGGCGATTCGGCCGCGCGCCATCGGCTCCATGTGCTCATCGGCTCGCCGGTCTTCCGCGGACGCTCCCTGCTGAACTGCTTGGTGGTCTTCGACCGCGCCGGTCGCGAGACCTACCGCTACGCGAAGTGCCACCTGACCGCGGCGGACCGGCAGTGGTTCACGCCGGGCGACGCCGTCGCGCTCTTCGAGGTCGAGGGCATCCCCGCCACGGCCATCCTCTGCCACGAGCGGCGCTATCCGGAGCTGGTCCGGCTCGGCGTGATGGCCGGCGCCCGGATCATCTTCCATCCCAACGCGGGCATGGATCCGCTCGCCGTCTCGCGCCGGAAACGGGGTGGCCGCGACGGCATCGCCGTGCGCGCCTTCGAGAACGCGGTGCCATATGTCTTCGCCAATTCCGTGGGCCCGCAGGGCGGCGGACGCTGGTCCGCGGGCGACTCCAAGATCGTGGCCGCCGACGGCACCGTGCTCCGTCTCGCGGACAACCAGGAGGCATCGATCATCGTCTCCGATCTCGACCTGGGACAGGCGACGGGCCGATACGCCGTCGAGGCCCTCTCGACGCCGCGCTTCCTCGCCGCCTCGTGGAAGCGGATGGTCGCGCGGGTGCGCCGTCAGGCGAAACGCGGCGTTCCGGCATAGGGTGCGATCAGAAGTGGCGGACAGTTGAGGGCGAGAGAGGGAATATCTAGGTAGGCGTGCCCGAGGAGGTCGGCGCGAACGACGCGGAGGCCGAGCATTGCCGCTGCGTCGGGTCCGGGCTCTACCCCGGGGAGTCCGTGGTCGCGGAGGTCGGCAGATGCTTCCGACCCGTGGAAGTCGCCTGAGCGGGACCCGCAGGACCGATGGGGCCGCGCGGCAGCGCGGACCCCACCCACGAGGGTAGGGACGGGCTGCCGCCCGTCCGTGACTTCTCCCCGCGTCGGCGGCATCGGCAGCACGCCGAAACGAGCCGCGGCCACGGGCGCATCCGGTCCCCGCCCCGTCGGGAGTTCCGCGTTCAGACGCCTGGACCGCACACCATGCCGGGCCGCTTGGACGCGCGATCCCGGACACGACATGCTCGGACTCCGAGGGCGGTTTGCGATGCCCTGCACACCGAGGGCAACACGGCCACACGGACCACAACTCCGCGCCACTTCCGCCGTCGTGTCCGCCACTTCCGGTCACACTCTCCGGCATAGCCATCATTGGCCACACCGGGAGCCCGTGGTAGCTTGCTGCCCATGGCATTCGAGTCCTTCCGCGACTGGGTCGACCAGCTCGACCGAGCCGGCGAACTGCGGCGCATCACCCAGCCGGTCGCGACCGAGCTGGAGATCACCGAGCTGGCCGACCGCGAGATGAAGCAGCCCGGCGGCGGCAAGGCGCTGCTCATCGAGAAGCCGACCCTCAACGGCGTCGTCTCGCCCTTCCCCGTCGCCATCAACACGCTCGGATCGCACAAGCGCATGGCGATGAGCATGGGCGCGGAATCGGTGGACGCCGTCGCCAAGGAGCTCGGCGCGCTGATGAAGGCCAAGCCGCCGACCTCGTTGCGCGAGACCATGCGCCTCCTGTCCCTCGCCCTGGACCTCCGCCACGCGAGACCGAAGACGGTGCGATTTGGTCCGTGCAAGGACGTCATCCATCGATACGACGCCCCACCGACCCGCACCGGGCCGTGGCCTGCCGCGCCCGATTGGCAGAAGGGCACGTCCCCGACCCCGCCCACGCTGCTCGACCTTCCCATCCTCAAGTGCTGGCCCCTCGATGGCGGCCGCTTCATCACCCTGCCCTGCGTCGTCACCCGCGACCCGGACACCGGCGACCGCAACCTCGGCATGTATCGCGTGCAGGTCTACGACGACCGCACCACCGGTATGCACTGGCAGCTCCAGAAGGTCGCCGCGCGACACGGACGCCGGTACTACGAGAAGGGCGAGCGCATGCCCGTCGCCATCTTCCTCGGCGGCGACCCGATGTTCCCCTTCGCCGCCACCGCACCCATGCCCGATGGCTTGGATGAATTCCTCCTCGCCGGTTACCTGCGGAAGAAATCGGTCGAGCTGGTGAAGTGCGAGACCAACGACCTGGAGGTCCCCGCCAACGCCGACTTCGTCATCGAGGGCTACATCGACCCCAAGGAACCGTTGCGCGACGAAGGCCCGTTCGGCGACCACACCGGCTACTACACCTTGCCCGAGCCGTATCCGGTCTTCCACGTCACCGCGGTCACCCACCGCAAGGACGCCATCTATCCCGCCACCATCGTCGGCATCCCGCCGATGGAGGACTTCTACATCGGCGCCGCGTCGGTGAAGCTCTTCCTGCCCATCTTCCAGATGAACTTCCCGGAGATCGTGGACATCGCGCTGCCGGCCGAGGGCGTCTTCCACAACCTCGTCTTCGTGAGCATCAAGAAGACCTACCCGATGCAGGCCTACAAGATCATGCACGGCCTCTGGGGCATGGGGCAGATGATGTTCAGCAAATACATCATCGTGGTGGACGACGACGTGGACGTGCACGACACCCGCGAGGTCCTCTTCCGTCTCTGCGCCAACACCGACCCGCAGCGCGACAGCATCTTCACGAAGGGCCCGTCCGACGTCCTCGACCACGCCACCAGCGAGATCGCCAGCGGCAGCAAGCTCGGTCTCGATGCGACCAAGAAGATGGCCGGCGAAGGCTTCAAGCGCGCCTGGCCTCCGCTGATCAAGATGGATGCCGCGGTGAAGGCGAAGATGGAGACGCTGTTCAACCACTCGGTTCCGAAGAGCCCTGACCTCGGCTGAACTTGGACACGCCGGGGCCGAGGCGACCTCCGAGACGGACCCGGCCATCCAGCACCTCACACTCGCCGACCGTTGTGCGGCGGTCATCAAGGAACGGGGCATGAGGCGGGGGGGCGTGTGTGGCTCCGTCATCGAGTTCTAAACCGAAGGGGCCCACGTCTCCGGCGACTTGGACCTGTGCGTGGCATCCGCATCCGTCAGCATCACGCCGCACCTCCGTCCGGAGATCATGGCCCGCTTTGGCGCGGTGGGTGGGCCACGAGGCGGGCAGGTCGCCGACGCGTCCGTCGATGGGGCGGCTGGATCCCAAACCTGGCCCGGACCCCCATCCGCACCCTGCGGCCACCCGCGGGTGTCCGGTTGGGGATCGAGAGTTGATTTTCAATCGGCTGAGGACGCGGCAGATGCGTGGTTTTCTGGGTGTGCCGGATATCGAGTCGGGGGTGCACGTTTTGCCTGGAGAAGTTCCGCTTGGGGGTGGCAAGCCCAGGGGGCGTTTTCTCGCCAAAAGAGCTGTTTACGTGAGAACCCCTCGAAAAGAAAGATGGCGCTATTTATTACCCGTTATCCTTCAAACACATATATCCGAACTGTTGCACTGACTGGCACACCGCGAGATTGCCCCCGTCACGGGGTGGGTTTACAATTTGATTTGTGCAGTTATGAAGCGAAAAAAGCGGTACTTATTACCGATTTGAAGCGGTGCCAGCAAACCGCGTCGGTCTCCATGACCTCTCAAGATAGCCTGAGAACATAGGTGCCCGCGCGCTATCCGCTCCCGCGTTGCGGGATGGTACTCCAATTGCGACCCCCTTGGGGATGTCACATCTCAAAAAAGCGTGCCTTGCCGCGGGACTTTTGACGGTGCTCAGCAGCACCCACGCCTCGGATTTCGTGGCTTGGGGCGGCTCGCTGGCCGTCCGCCAAGGTGGGACGTCCTATCCGACGCTTCAGGGCGAGGTCGAGACCGGCGAGCAGGAAGTCCGCCGGTTGGCCGAAGATCGATCTCACCCGAACGGGAGCCCGGTGAAGGCGCTCATCGATGAAGAGACCTCTATTCTCCAAGTCCGGGGTCCTGGCGATCCCAAGGGATGCACCCATGCCATGAGCGGGCAGGACGGACTCAAGGGGCGCCGTGCCCGCAGCGAGACCGGGCTGAAGTTCGCCCCGCCGGAGCCGACGATGGAGGCTTGCGTCGACTCTACGGGGGTGAGCGTTGCGCTCTTGACACCGATTTAAATACCGTAAAATTTACTGCCCGTTAGATGAAAGCCATGCCACCCGCGGCATCCAGCTCGGCATCCAGCTCGGCATCCAGCTCGGCATCCAGCTCGGCATCGACGGGATGATGATGGCTGGCGAAGGCTGCCGGTGACTCTGGCCAACGGTCATCCGGATGGATGCCGCGGTGAAGCCGAAGCGAGACCGATTTTTGAACCGGTAGAACGACAGAGCATCCGATCCGACCTATGACCAATCGTGCCAAACGTATCCTCGTCGCCGATGATGATGAGACCATCCGGCGGCTGCTGGAATACAATCTCCAGAAGCAAGGATATGAGCCGGTGCTCGCGGCCAACGGCCGCGAGGCCATCGCCCTGGCCACCGATGACATGGTCTGTGCGCTGGTGGACCTGAAGATGCCGGAAGTGGACGGCATGGCGGTGCTCGAGCACATGAAGCAGGTCCACCCGGACACGCCGGTCCTGATGATCTCCGCGCTGGGCCAGGTGAAGAACGCGGTCGCTGCCATGAAGCTGGGCGCGCTCGAATACGTCACCAAGCCGTTCGACGTGGATGAGCTGGTCGCGCAAGTGGCTTCCGCCGTGCGCATGGGGCGGGCTCTGCAGGAGAACCGCCAGCTGCACGACGCGGTGACCCGGCTCGCGCCGGATAGGGTCTTCGCCGGAGATTCCCCGGTCGTGCGCACACTGCTGGATACCGTGGCGCGCATCGGGCCACTGAACGCGACGGTGCTCCTCACCGGGGAAACCGGCGTGGGCAAAGGCCTGGTCGCGCGGATGATCCATCGCGCGAGCCTGCGGGCGGAAACGCCGTTCGTGACGGTGAGCTGTCCGGCGTTGCCGCGTGAATTGCTCGAGTCCGAATTGTTCGGACACGAGCGGGGTGCGTTCACCGGCGCGCATCAGCGACGCATCGGGCGGGTGGAGATGGCCGAGCGCGGCACGCTGTTCCTCGACGAGATCGGCGACCTGCCGCTGCTGCTGCAACCGAAGCTGCTGAACGTGATCCAAGACCGCCAATTCCAGCGGATCGGCGGATCGGAACTGCTGGACGCGGACGTGAGGATCATCGCGGCCACGAACGTGGACCTTCACGAGCGGGTCGCGCTCAAAGAATTCCGCGAGGACCTCTACTACCGGCTCAATGTCATCCCGATCCAGATCCCGCCCCTGCGGGAGCGGCGCTCCGACCTGCCCGTGCTGTGCGCACAGATCCTCCAGCGCATCGCCGAATACCGCAGATCGGAGCCATTCACGATGAGCAAGGGCGCGGCCGAGGCCGTGGCCCACTATCGGTGGCCGGGAAACGTCCGCGAGCTGGAGAACACGCTCGAACGTGCGTCCGCGTTCTGCACCGATAACCTGATCCGACCGGAAGATCTCCCACCGGAGCTACTCCGGCCCCCTGCTGCTGCGAAGAGCCCGGCCAGCAAGCCGAAGTCGGTCACCGAGCCCGATGTCAACGGGATGACGCTGGATGAACTGGAGAAGTTGGCCATCCAGCAGACGTTGAAGTCGTGCAACGGCAACAAGGCCTCGGCAGCCCGTCATCTCGGCATCACGGAAAAATCCATCTACAACAAGATGACCCGGCTGCAGCTGCGCTGACGCGGCACTTCAGTCCAGCCATCCGCGATCGATCCGCTTGAGCATGCGTTTGCGCCGGAGCACGCGGCGGGGTTCGGTCAGGCGGGCGACGGGATCCACCTCCCGACTGCGAGCGGGCTGTTCCAGGGCGTGGTCCACCGGGAGCACGCTGTCGTAGGTCTCGAGCATGTCGCCTTGCGGGCCGAAGAAATCCGCGCGCAGGTTGTTGTCGACGCCGTGGACTTCCCAGTCCTCGGGCACGCGATACGCCACGATCTCGGAGCCGATGCGTCCTGAAATACCGGAGATGAACCATCGACGGTCCATGATATTGAAGGATCCGCACCGATGCCGGACAACTCCGGCGCCCCGGGAGCGCATCCGACCGGGCCGCGGTTCACGGTGCTTCGGTTGCTTTTGCCTTCAGGGCGGCTTCTTGCCGCACCACGCCGCGGCCTCCAGTCCTGAGGCCGGTGCACGATGGAAACGCGGTCCCGATGCTTCGGGCGAGCAGGAATTCGATGTGGGCGCTGACCAGCGCGGTCACCACCGATCCGACGCTGCCCCACGCCGACGCCGCCTAGATCGCCGCTTCAGGTCGCCGTCCTCTTTTCCAAGCCTAGGCCCGGCTCAAACAGGCCGGGCGAGCCGGACCGGCTTTCTATTTGCCGGCCTGAAGGTTTCCAGACCGTGGCACCCCCTGTCTGGCGTGGGGCCGGGAGCCCCGGAAAGACAGGTCAGAAGAAGTGTCCTTCATCTCAGGCAGGCTCTCAGGCGCCTTCGAAGCCGTTTTGCTATGCTTATTGACGAAGAACACGACGATGCCGAGTGCAATCCACAGATACACTTCCGGTTTCATCTTTTGGCTGGACCCGGCTTCGATGATCACCGCCGCGCAGCCCAAGGCGACGGCAAGCACGATCGTGACGGCGATGGGTTTCATGCTTTTTTCCTTTAGGATTGTTGCGACCCATCTCAAGGACGGTTCACAACGTCAAACAACCCATCAGCAACAAGGATGCCACCCGCCGGACGCGGGTGCGGATACCGTGATAACCCCAATGTTTTGACGATATTTCGCGGTTCGCAGAGGGGGACCAATCCGCTGGAACCAACTCGTGGCTGCAATAATTACAGTCAACGGCCCCGTGATGCTGTATATAATACAGCCTATACCTGCTCCCGGGCCCGAGGCCCGGTCTCGCCGTACGCCCGTTTTGGGGCTCGGGGGCCTCCAATTTGATTGCAAATACTTGGAGATTATGTCCCCTTAAGGCAGTTCCATTCTTAAAAAAAATAATCTATGTATGGGATGGTGAACCGAGCAATCGAGGACATGGTTGTCACGCATCACGGTGAAGCCGCGTGGGAACGGATCAAAGCCAAGGCCGGCCTGGACGTGGAGGTCTTCATCAGCAGCGAAAGCTACTCGGACGACACCACCTACCAACTGGTCGAAGCGGCGAGCGCGGTGTTCGGCGTGCCGGCGGAGCAGGTCCTCATCCGCTTCGGTGAGCACTGGGTCACGCATACGGCGCAGGTGAGCTTCGGCGGGTTGATGCTGGAGGCCGGCAAGACGCTTCCGGCGTTCTTGCGCAACCTCCCGAACTTCCATGCGCGCGTCGCTTTGATCTTCCCGAAACTCCAGCCGCCGGGCTTCGAATGCACCGGGATCACCGATCACGGATTGAAGCTGCACTACTACTCGCACCGGCCAGGGCTCGCCCCGTTCGTCGTCGGGCTGATGCAGGGGTTGGGCAAGAGGTTCGGCACACCGGTCACGGTCCGCTTGTTGGAAGCGAAGGCGGATGGGGCGGACCACGATGTGTTCGACGTGACATGGACGCCCGCGCCACTGGCATGATCCCCGCCGACCCACCCATCCCGGCGATCGGGCTGACACCGGAACTCTTCGCAAAGGCCTTCCCCTTCCACTTGGCGTTGGACCGGAGCATGAAGTTGTTGCAGGTCGGTGCGGTGCTGCGACGCATTTGTCCGGATGTCCGACCCGGTGTGGATCTGGACCAGATCTTCATCGTCACCCTGCCCAAAGGGCCGATGAAGTTCGGGCATCTCCTTGAGAACCTGGGCCGGTTCTTCCTGTTGGAGCACCATTCGAAGAGGATCCGTCTGCGCGGTGGATTCGTGCGCACGATCGACGAGACGGCATTGCTGTTCCTCGGTTCGCCGTGGTTCAACGATGCATCCGAGGTGGTCGGCCTGGGTTTGGGATACGAGGACTTCGCCATCCATGACCCGATCGTGGATGTGCTCCAGGTGTTCCAAGCGAACAAGCAGGCCCTGGCCGACACGACGAGACTGGCCACCAAGCTCACCGAGGAGCGCACCAAACTTCGGGCCACCGCTAGCCGGTTGGAGGCGTTGCTACGGAATCTTCATCTGAGCGTGGTGGTCGAAGACGCGGACCACCGCATCGTGCTGGTCAACCAAAGCTACCTGGAGGTTTTCCGGATCCCTGCGACGCAAGAAAGCTTGGTGGGCATGGATAGCCGCGACCATGACCGACGATGCGCCGCTTTGTTCCGTGAACCCGAGGGGTACGTCGAGCGCATCCTGGGCACGTTACGTGATCGGGTCCCGGTCCTCGGCGAGGAGTGCATCATGCACGACGGGCGGGTGTTGGAGCGCGACAGCTTGCCCATCTTCAGCGAAGGCCGGCACACCGGCACCCTTTGGATCTATCACGACGCCACGGACCGGCGTCGAGCTGCGGATGAACTGCGCGCGGAGAAGGACCTTCTCGCGTCCACCTTGGGCAGCATCGAGGACGGCGTCATCACCGTGGACGCCAGCCGACAGGTGCAATTGATCAACCCCGCCGCCGAGGCGATGACCGGCCGGACTATCGCCGATGCCGTTGGACGCCCGATCAACGAGCTGCTCCATCTAGTGGATCTCAACAAGTGTTCCGACGAAAATCAGTTGTCCGATTTCCTTGGACGTCGGCTTTCGGGCACCGATGGCGACTCCCGGAGGAAATTGTTCATCCTCCGATCCACCGGGGTCCAAGACCGGATCGTCGCCATCAGCGCACACCCCGTCCTGGGCGCGAGCCGCACGGTCGAAAGCGGCCTGCTCGTCTTCCGCGATGTCTCCAAGGACTTCGAAACGGATCGGATGAAACAGGACTTCATCGACTCCGTCTCCCACGAACTGCGCTCTCCGTTGACCTCGATCCGCGGTTTCATCGACACGATCCTGGCCGATCCCCAGATGCCGGATGAGACCCGGTTGGAGTTCCTGAAGATCATCCGCTTCCAATCGTGGCGGCTGAGCCAGCTCGTGGACAACATCCTGGATATGTCCAGCGTCGATGCAGGTGCCACGTTGTACGAGGACGAACCGCTGCAGCTCGGGAGCGTCGTCACATGCAGCCTCGCGGAAGTCGGTCCGCAAGCCGACCTCAAGGGCGTTCATATCGAGGCGTCGATCCAACCCGGGTTGCCCGGTTTCACCGGGGATGCCATGCGACTGCAGTCCGCCGTCTCCAACTTCTTGGGCAACGCGGTCAAGTTCACCCCCAAAGGCGGGCAGGTCCGTCTCGAGCTCCGCATGGACAAAGGGGAGGTCCACCTCTCCATCCGCGACACCGGCCTGGGCATCGCGGAGGAGCATCTGGACCGGATTTTCGAGAAATTCTATCGCGTGCCCCGCCCCGGGCGGCAAATCCAGGGCACCGGCCTGGGCCTGCCCATCGCAGCCGCGATCATCGAACACTATGGCGGACGGATCAAAGTGGAGAGCCAAGTCGACCAGGGATCGTGCTTCCACATCTTTCTGCCGCTAGAAAGCCCATCACCGCCATGACACGTGGCAGGACCATGCCCCAAGGCCCGCGTCATCATCGAAGGCCACATCGACCCCAAACAACCGCTCCGTGACCATGGCCCGTCCGCCGGCGCCTCCGCACGACAACGTTGGCGACCAGGCCGACCGCGGGCGTCTACGCCGGTTCCGTCACCGCCGCCATGGTGAAGGGGAAGCGTCCTTCCATGGGGTCGTTGCCGCTGGGATCGGAGTGGATGCACTGGCGGCGCCGATCGATAGGAATGTCCAAGGAGAGCCTACCGTCGGTATATCTCCCGGCAGCGAAACCCGACCCTTGGGAGGAGGTGCGATCCAAAGTGGCGGACAAGGCAGCCGGGACGGAGAGAGAAACAGGGAAGCAGGAAAATCAGGGCTTTGCCGGTTTCGTTCCTGTTTTCCCTCTTTCCAGATCCATCGGTTTCACAGAGCAGAGGTTGCTTTGTTGCACCGCAGGTCGGCGATCAGCAGGCGCCGCCGCCTGCCCAGCGCCGAGACATCTCCTCGCGCCCTGCCCGGTCCGACTCGCCGAACCAGAGCACAACGAACGGTCCGCCACTTCCGATCGCACCCGCTCCCGGGTCCGCTCTTGAGCGGCGGCGCCTTCTGCCGGACCCTCCCTGCGATGAACCCTGCCCCGCTCGTGGCCGTGATCGCGGTCGCTGCCGTCCTCTCCGGATGCGCGACCCCCGGAGTGAGGACGACCGTCCGCACCTTGGAGCGCCATCGCGGCTGGAACGACGCGGTCGTGATCGCCAACGGCCAGGTCGAGGCCGTGCTGGTGCCGTCGGTCGGACGACTCATGCAGTTCCGCTTCGTCGGGTCCCCGGACGGCCCGCTCTGGGAGAACGGGAAGCTCGCCGGCCAGCCGATGCCGCCGAAACCGTGGGAGGCCTCGCACGGGAGCTACGGTGGCGACAAGACCTGGCCCGCGCCGCAGAGCGTCTGGAACTGGCCGCCACCCGATGTCTTCGACGCGACGCCGTTGGCCTTCCATGTCCAGGGCGACGGATCCGTCGTGCTCGTCTCGCCGGTCAGCCCGCGTTTCGGCATCCGCACCGAACGGAGGTTCTCGCTCCTCGCCGATGCGCCGGTGCTACGGGTCGTCACCACCTACGAGCGCGTCACCTCGGGCGCGGAGGTCCCGGCCGAGGTGAGCGTCTGGGTGATCACGCAGGCCAAGGACCCGGTCGCGATGTTCATCCCGGTGCCGGCCTCGGGCCGTTTCCCGGCGGGCACCTCGGAGCAATGGGGGATCCCCAAGGACGACATGACCGTCCGCGACGGCCTGCTGCGGCTGACGCGGGACCGAAAGGACAGCCACAAGGTCGGCAACGACGCCGGCAGCATGGTCTGGGTCGGCGACCGCGAGGTGCTGCGCATCGACATCGGCCTTGAACCGGGCGCGACCTATCCGGACGGAGGCTGCAGCGCCGAGATCTACACGAACCCGGACCCCACGCCCTACGTCGAGCTCGAGACGCTCGGCCCGTTGCGCGCGCTCAGACCCGGTCAACGCCTGAGCGCGACCAACACCTACACCCTGTTCCACCGCGACAGCGAAGCGCCCGAGGCCGCCGCACGCCGCGCGCTGGCCCGATGAGATGAACCCCGGTTGGCAGACCCCCTCCCTCGCAGAGCTGCGCGAGACCATCGCGCGCGCGTTGACGGACGCCGTGGGCGATGTGCGGGATCCATGGCGCACGCCGGTGCTCGCGACCTCCTGCGCCGCCGCGGGGCCGCAGGCGCGCACCGTCGTGCTGCGCAGCGCCGACCTCGCGCGGCGCCGGCTGACGGCCTGGACCGATGCGCGCGCGCCGAAGGCCGGGCAACTCGGCGCGGATCCGCGCGCGGAGTGGTGCTTCCACGACGGTGCCCGGCGGATGCAGTTGCGGGTGTCCACCGAAGTCCAGGTCCATCAGGACGACGCCATCGCGCTGGCCGCCTGGGCACAGGTGCCGCCCGGGAACCTGATGAACTATCGGACCACGATGCCGCCGGGCACCGTCCTCGGCGAGGAGGCGTCCGCCGGCGGCGGCTTGGACGGCACCGGACCGGCTCATTTCGCGGTGCTGTCGGCGACGGTCACGGAGCTCGACTGGCTGTGGCTCGGCGAGGGCGGCCACCGTCGGGCACGGTTCCGGTGGGACGACGACGGTTGGAGCGGCACGTGGCTCATCCCCTGATGCCGCCGCGGGATCCGGCGGTCAGCGCGGCGACTTGAGCCGTTCGCGGACGAGTCCGGGCAGGTACTTGGTGGGCACCGATCCGTGCGAGATGACGGCCTCGTGGTAACGTCCGAGGTCGAAAGCCGGGCCTTGTTCGCGCGCGATCTGTTGGCGCAGGCGGTAGTGGGCCATGCGGCCGACGAAATAGGTGCTGAGCTGCGTCGAGCTCTGCTTGGCGCGGATGACCTTGAGGCGGGCCTCGCCCTCGGATTGGAAGCCGCCCTCGGTCAGCAGCTTCATCGCCTCGTCGTCGGTCATCGCGGTGCAGTGCATCTTGTGGTCGAGGATCGCGTTGACCACGGCGCGCAGGTAGAACTTCAGCTGCATGAGCCGCACGCGCAGATCACCCTCGGCATAGCCTTGGTCGAGCATCATCTGCTCGGTGTAGACGGCCCAGCCCTCGACGAACACGCCGGATTGGAGCACGCGGCGGATGAGCGACGGGCTGCGGTTCGAGTACTCGAGCTGCACGTAGTGGCCGGGGTAGGCCTCGTGGATGGTGAGCACCTGGAGCATGTGCTGGTTGTACTCCTCCAAAAAGCTCCGCACCCGCGCCGGGCTCCAGTCGGCGGGCGGCGGGCTCACCGCGTAGAGGCTCACCGCGGCCGGCTCCAGCGGGGGTGCCGCCTCCATGTAGGCCAGCGAATTGCCGCGCTTGAACTCCGGCATCTCGATCACTTGGCAGCGGTCGGGATCCGGCAGCCGGAGGATGCCGCGCTCGCGGATGAAGGCCTTGATCCGGTCCACGGTGGCGCGGGCGTCCTGCACGAGGTCCTCGGGCCGGCCGTGCTCTTCGCTCACCGCGGCGATCATCCGGGCGACGGTCTCGCGGCGGCCCGCGACGTCGTCCGGCGGCAGCGGGACCTTCGGCGTATAGCGGCTCCACAGCTGCCGTGCGACCACGTAGAGGTCGTTGTTCACACGCGTGAACTCCGATTCCGCGTCGGCCAGCACCTGCGCGCCGGTCATGCCGGCGTCGAGCACCCGCTCCAGCTTGCGGCCGAACCGTTTCGCGCCGAGCCGCCAATCGCCGGTCGCACGGGCCGACAGCTCGCCCTCGAGGAAGCGCTGGTGCTCCTTCAGCGCCGCGACGACCGGTTGGGCCGCCGCCTTCAGCGCCGCGGCCTGCGGCGTCTCGCCGACGAGCTCGAAGAGGCCCTGCTCGTAGAAGCCGATGGCGCCGCGGTTCTGGCGGATGGCGGTCTCGAGGATGGTGCGGGGCGGGTTCTTGAGGGTAGTCCTCGCGACCTGGATCACGGCGGGGATCTTCGCCATCCGCGCGATGGCATTGCGGATGTTGGTCTCCTTCGGGAGCGTGGACTGGGAGAAGAGCGAATAGACGCTGTCGTTGGCATATCCGCCGTAGACGCGCGGGTCCTCCTCGAACGGACGCGTGTTCGCCTCCAGCCAGAGGCCCGTCTCCAGGTCGTGGCGCAGGATCTCGAGGTCGATCTGGCCGTCGCGCGAGAGCTTCTTGGCGTCGATCTCTTGGGACAGGGCCCGCAGGGTGGCTCGGGTGTGCTCGGTCCATCGGTCGCGGGATGTCTTGGAGAGGTCCTCGAGCTGGTCGTCGAACCGGTGGTCGCCCAGCGCGGTCGCGGAGGACGGCTGGAGCCGGAACGACCCGTCGAGGTAGGTCTTGAAGAACGCTGCCAAGCGCTCGTCTTCCGGTGCCGCGATCAGGGGCATCGCCGACGACCACGCGAGGAACACCGCGGCGGACAACGCCCGGACCGCGGACCGAGGAAAAAGGGTGGGGATCATGGACAGGCGTCCGGGACCTTTGATGTCCCGGTACGTCGGGAACTTGACGGGGCGGCGGTGCTTTGTCAGCCGCCAGGATCCGGTCGTGTCGCGGCAGGGCCGGTCCGCGGATCCGAGCGGCCTTACTCCTCGGCGGTCCCGCGGACGACCTTCGGACGCGGCCCGAAGAGCGCGGTGCCCACGCGGACGATCGTCGACCCTTCCTCGATGGCGACCTCAAGGTCGCCGCTCATGCCCATGCTCAGCACGGGCAACGGCGCGCCGAGGTGGTCGGCGCAGCGGTCGCGCAGCTCTCGCAGGCGCCGGAAGACCGGCCGGACCTTCTCCGCGTCGGTCGCGTAGGGCGCGATGGTCATGAGGCCGTGGAGTTCGAGCCGCGGCAGGGCGTTGACCGCTCCGAGGCTCTCGAGCAGCAGGTCCGGCACCCAGCCGAACTTGGACGATTCGCCCGAGACGTTCACTTCCAGCAGCACCTTCAGTGTCTTGGCCTGCTTTTCCGCCTGCTTCTGCAGCTCCTCCGCGAGCGCGAGGCTGTCCACGCTCTCGATGGTGCCGAACAACGCCGCCGCGTCGCGCGCCTTGTTCGATTGGAGATGGCCGATGAAGTGCCATCGTGCCCGCGACGGGCTGAGCGGGATCTTCGCCTTCGCCTCCTGCACGCGGTTCTCGCCGAAGGCGGTCAGCCCCAGCCCGACCGCCTCGGCCACGGCCTCGGCGGGATGGTTCTTGGACACGGCGAGCAGCGTCACCTCCGCGGGATCGCGCCCGGAACGTCCGCACGCTGCGGCGATGCGCGACTGGACGGCGGCAAGGTTCTCGGCGAGCAACATGCGCGGAGGATAGGAGCCGCGTCCTGCGGCACAAGGCGGCGCGTCCGCGCGGAGCTCCGATTCCGGGTTTGCAATCTGGCGATCTCCTAGGCTAAATTTGCTGAATGATGATCCGGTTCTCGCACCGTTTTTCCTCTCTGCTCGCCGCCGCGCTGCTCGCCGCCGCGCTGCTCGCCGCCCCGGCATTCGCAGCCTCGGACTATTTCCTGGTACTCGACGGCATCCCTGGTGAGTCCAATGACAGGGCACACCCCGCCGCTATCGAGATCGTGAGCTTCTCGTTCGGGGCCGCCAACTCCGGGAGAGTCGGTGCCCCGGGCACGGGCGCCGGCAAGGTGTCGTTCAGCGATATCAGCTTCAGCAAGGTCATCGACAAGGCCTCGCCGCTGCTCTACCTCCGCACCGCCAACGGCGCCCGTATCCCGAAAGCGACCCTGTTCTTGCGGACAACCAGCTCCATTCCGGTGTTGGAATACTACACGGTCACCTTGAGCGACGTCTTGGTGACCAGCATGGTGACCAGTGGCAGCAGTGGGGGCGGCGTCCCTAATGAATCTTTCTCGCTGAGCTTCGGCAAGATCGAGTTCAGCTACAGGCCGCAGAAGGCCGATGGCTCGCTCGATGCCCCGATCAAGTCCGGTTGGGACGTGGTGAGCAACCGCGCCCTGTGATCGCGCTGTCGGCCTAGATCCGCCCGCCCCGTCCGATCCTACGATGAAGCGCTTTTTCCCTTTGCTGATGCTTGCCGGCCTGGCTTTGGGCCGGTTGGCCGCATCCCCGACGTTCCTGATGCTCGACGGCATCCCTGGCGAGTCGGCCGACGCGCGGCACAAGGGTTGGATCGACGTGACCGGTTTTTCGGAAGCGGTCTCCAAGGCGGCCCCGAACGCTGTCAGCCAGTGGCCGGTGTTCGCGCCGCTTTCCATCACCAAGCGGCTCGACAAGGCGTCGATGCCGTTGGTGCTCGCCTGTGCCAACGGTAGGAAAATCAAGAGCGGCGTGTTGGAAGTGGTCCGGGCGGATCAAGACCGGCTCCGGTTCCTCCAGGTGAAGCTCACCAATGTGACCGTCGGCTCCTTCAGCCAAGGCGGCTCCGCCGGTGCCAGACCCGAGGAATCCATCTCGCTCGGTTTCGAGACCGTGGAGTGGACCTACACCGAGATCGACGCCAAGGGGAAGCCCCTCAAGGACATCGTCTGCAATTGGGAGCTGCTGAACGGCTTCGGCAAAGGCGGCGACCCTTTCCTGGACAGCGACAACGATGGGTTGACGGACCATTACGAGCGGCTCTACGGGCTGGACCCAGCGGTCCCGGATGCGGAGGGCGACCTGGACGGTGACGGCCTGAGCAATCTCGAAGAGTTCCACGCCGGCACGGTCCCGAACGTCAAGGACTCCGTCTTCCGCACGACCGGCACGCAGCGTGAGCCGGGGAAGTTCCTGCTCAAGTGGACCCGCGCGGCCGACAAGACCTACCGCCTGCTCGCCGCCGCGACGCTCGAAGGTCCGTTCGAGTTCGTGCAGTTCGTGGAACCTGCCGAGGGTCCGGAGGGGACGTTGGAGGTCGATGCGACACCCGCGCACCAGTTCTACATCATCGAGGTGGATTGAACCGGACGGTCTGCCGGCTCACTGGGTCCATCGACGGCAGCCTGCTCACGGCAACTCGCGGATCCGCAGGCCGCGGAACTCGACCGGCGAGCCCTCCGATTCAAGGCAAAGATATCCGCTCGCCGGCCGGCAGTCGGTGCCCCCCGAGACCTCCTCGCCGTTCACCCACAGCCGCACCTCGCCGTTGATGGCACGGACATAGTAGTGGTTCCACTCGTTGATGCCTTTGCTGAGGTTCTTCCGCGGGAAGCTCCGTTGGCCGTCCGGTGCGACCGGCGGGAACGGCTTCATCTTGGCCGGCCCGGTGGGGAACACGTCGCCGTTCGTCGTGAACCAATCCGCCTTCTTGCCCGACGACTTCTCATACTGCTCGGTGTAGCCGTGGTCGAGCACCTGCACCTCGATGCCGTCCGGCAGCCGGCCCTTGCCTGCGGCCAGGTTCTGGATGGAGGTATCGCTGGCCCATACGAAGATGCCCGAGTTGCCGCCGGACCGGAGATGCCGCCACTCGGCGACCAGCTCGAAGTTGGTGACCGGCTTCTTCATGCGGGTGACGCCGACCGGCTGCCCGGTGCAATGCACGCCGCTGTCGGTCCAGGTCCACGTGTTGGTCGCACAGTTGACGTCCACGAAATCAACACCACCCAACGGCCGCCAACCGGGAGCGGTACCGTCGATGAAGGCCTTCGGGGTGGAAGCTGGATCGGCCGCTGTGATGGGGAGGGCGGACAGCAGGAGAACGGATGCAAGAGGGCGGAGGTCCATGGCTGGGAAACGGTGAAGTTCGAGGAATCTTGGCCCGCCTGGGCGGAGACCACCAGCGCGATCACGGGGAACCTCCTGCCTAGACGTTCCCCTGTGGATCCCGATCCCGCCGGACACGAGAACCACTCTTGGCGGCCCGGACCATCAAGCACGCCCCTCGCATCCAAGCAGGTGAGCGTCCGCTCACGCTCCGCGGACCACGACCCGGCGACACATCGGATCCGAGGCAGGCGACCCTTCTGTCCGCCCATTCCATCGCGCCTGCCAGGCGGGACGGCGATGAAGCCCCGCGCGGCCGCAGGATCCTTCGGGGATCGCGTCCCGGAAAAATCCCGCCGTCACTTCGCCGCGGCGTGGACGCCGTGCGGGGCCGCCGGGGCCGGGGCAGCAGGAGAGCCCGGCACGCTGAGGCCGGCGACGGCCTGCTTGGCACCTTGGAGCAAAGCATCCGGGAACACGCCGAGGTAGACCACTCCGATGACGCAGACCGCCAAGGCCAGCTTGGTGGCGCCGCCGACCTCGATCAAGGTCAGGTCGGTGGCGTTGCGCGGCCAGAACATGGCCCGCACGACGCCGAAGTAGTAGTAGAGCGAGATGACGACGCCGACGCAGGCGACGAGCAGCGCGACGAGGAACAGTTTGTCGGTCGCCACATGCGAGGCCACGGCTTTCAGCAGGAGGAATTTCCCGAAGAACCCGGCCATCGGCGGGATACCGGCGAGCCCGGCCATCGCGACCGTCAGGCCGGTGGCGAGGAGGGGTGAGCGTTGGCCCAAGGCGGCGAAGGAGCTGATGTCGTCGCTATCCGTCCGGGCCGCCACGACGGTGATCACCGCGAAAGCCGTGAGCACCGTGAAGATGTAGCCGCCGAGATAGGTGAGCACCGCGGAACCGCCGAGGAGTCCGGCCGAACCGACACCGAGCAGCAGGTATCCGGCGTTGGCGATGGAACTGTAGCCCATGAGGCGCTTCACGCTGCGCTGCGGGATGGCGCAGAGGCTGCCATAAAGGATCGTCACGATGCCCAAGCCGAGCAGAAGGCGGCTCCAGTGCGCGGTGATCTCAGGCACGGCGCCGAAGGCGATGCGGAGCAACAGGGCGAAACCGGCGGCCTTCGAGCCGGTCGCGAGGAAGGCGGTCGTGGTGGTCGGGGCGCCTTGGTAGACGTCCGGGGCCCACATCTGGAACGGGAACGCGGCGATCTTGAAACCAAGGCCCACGACGGTGAGCAGCAATCCGACGAGGAAGACCGGCGACTTCGCCAATTCGCCTTGTTTGGCGGCGATCTCATACAGGTTGGTGGTGTTCGCGGATCCAAAGATGAAGGCGATGCCGAACACCATGAAGCCGGAGGCGAGGGCGCCGAGGATGAGGTACTTCACGCCGGCCTCGAGCGAGACGAGCTTGCCGCGCGAGAAGCTCACGAGGATGTAGAACGTCACCGTGACCAGTTCCAGGGCGACGAACATCAGGACCAGGTCGTTGGCCGATGCGGCGAAGAGCATCCCGACCGTCGCGAACAGGATGAGCGCGCAATACTCGGCGTATCCCACGAGCGTCTCCGAGGAGTCGATGGTCAGGAGCAGCACGACCATCGCGGACAGGAGGAAGAAGCCCTTGAAGTAGTTCGACATCGCGTCCACGACGAACATGCCCCCGAACGCGGTGCCATCGGGGGGCGCACCGGAGCCGATGGCGTAGGTGAGCAGGATGCCCGTGCCGGTCGCCGCGGCGTAACCGAGCAGCTTGCGCGCGGAAGAGGGCAACCACAGGTCGGCGAGCAGGACGCCCAAACCGAGCAAGGTGGCCAATATCTCCAAGGTGAGCAGCGAGTAGTTCATCGCGGGGCGGAAAGCAGGTTCAATGGGCGGAGTTCGACGCCGTGGCGGTCGGCGCATGGGCGGCGGGGGAGGTCGCCGCGGGAGACTTCGCGGAAGCAGACTTCACCACCTCGGCGACCGCGGGCTTGATGCGCTCGACGAGCGATCCAGGGGCGATGCCGAACCAGAGCAGAGCCCCGATCAGGACCGCGAAGGGAAGTTGGCGCCACAGGTTGCCGGCGTCGACCGCCTTGGCGAACTCGGGCCGGACCGGACCGTGGAGAAGATCGCGGATCGCGCGGAGCATGTACACGCCGCCGATGATCAGGCCGCCCCAGGCCGCGGCGACGACGAACCACGGCAACGTCTTCCAGGCGCCGAACATCACCGTGATCTCGCCGGGGAAGTTCGCGAAACCGGGCAGTCCGCAGCCGGCCATCAACGCCATCACCGTCGCGGCGCCGATGAACGGCATCGGACGAAGCAGGCCGCCGAGCTTGTCGAGGTCGCTGGTGCCGGTGGCGCGGATGAAATGGCCCAACAACCCGAAGCTGAGCGCTGCCAGCAAGCCGTGCGCGACCATCACCACGACCACGCCCGTCACACCGATGACGCTCACGCTCGCGATACCGAGGAAGCAGAAGCCCATGTGCGCGAGGCTGGAGTTGCCGAGCAGCAAGGCGAGGTCCCGTTGGCGCATCGCCACGAACCCGCAGTAGAGGATGTTGCCGAGGCAGAGCACGGCGACCACCGGCATCCAGCGCGCGACGCCGTCCGGCATGAGCGGCAACGCGACGCGGATGAGGGCGTAGAGGCCGACCTTCTTGAGCACGCCGGCGTGCATCATCGCGGTCGCGGTCGGAGCGGCGGCGTATCCCGACGCGGCCCACGAATGGAACGGCCAGAGCCCGACGAGCGTGCCGAACCCGAAGAGCAGCAGCGGGAAGATCAACGCTTGGGCCTGCTCGGTGAGGGGCTTCTCGGCGAGCCAGGCCTTGAGCACGACGATGTCGAGCGTGTTCGCGCCGGACAGGGCGTAGAGCACGACCAAGCCGGTCAACGCCACCAACGCTCCGAGCGTCAGGTACAACGTGATCTGGAAGGTGGCGTAGTTCTTCTGCTCGCCGCGGCCCCAGATGCCCATCATCAGGAAGGTCGGGACGAGCGCGAGCTCGTTGAAGAAGTAGAGGAAGAACAGGTCGAGGGAGAGGAACGCGCCGATGGCGCCGCCGGTGATGGTCAGCAGCAGCAGGTAGAACAACTTGGGCTGGCGCTCGATGTCCCAAGAGACGCAGGTCGCGGCAAAGGCGACCAGCGACGCCATCAGGACGAGCCCGATGTTCAGCCCGTCCACTCCGAGATGGTAGCTCAGACCCGCCGCCGGGATCCACGCCGCCTGTTCCTCGAATTGGATGTCGGCGATGCCCGGCTGGAAAGCGGCGAACAAGGTGATGGCCTCGATCGCGGTGACGGCGGTGGTCAGCAGCGCGATGAGGCGGACGACGACCCGGTAGTTGCCGGGGACCAGCAGCACCAGCAGCGCGCCGACGAACGGGGTGAGGAGAAGGGAAGTGAGGGACATGGACGGGGTGGGCGCTTACTTCATCGCCAGCCACACGACCAGCGCGACGCCGGCGGTGAACATGAAGGTGTAGGTCTGGATGTTGCCGGTCTGCGCCAACCGCAGGCCGCGGCCGACCAACTCGGTGGTGCCGTGCACGCCGCGCACGATGAGGCCGCTGAAGACCCAGCGATCGACCCAGCTCGCCAGTTGCGCGGCGAGGTCGTGGGCGGGCACGAACAGCGCCTCGTAGATCTCGTCGAAGTAGAAGCGGTCCTTCATCGCCCGCGCCAGCGCGCCGAGCATGCCGGGCAGCGGATCCTTCGGCGCGCCCCAGTAGAGGCCGAACGCCGCGGCGGCACCGAAGAGCAACGCGCCGAACCCGAACGTCGCCGCGAGCGGCGCGTGGTTGAACGGGCCGAAGATGCCGCCTCCTTCGTGGGCGTGGAAATGTGGATCGAAATGGCCGCTGAGGAAATCACCGAGCGGTAGCCAAGCGATGGCGATGCTCGGGACGGCGAGGACGATCAACGGCCAGGTCATCGCGAAGGGAGATTCGTGGGCGTGGCTCGCGGCGTCGGAGCGCGGCGGACCGAAGAAGGCGATGATCACCAGACGCAGCATGTAGAAGGTCGTCATCGCCGCGACCACCACCGCGAGCGTGAAGAGCACCGGGCGCCCTCCGTTGAGCGCGGCCACGAAGATGGCGTCCTTGGAGTAGAAACCGCTCGTCAGGATCGGCACGCCCGCCAGCGCGGCGGTGCCGATGGCGAAGGTGCGGAAGGTGACCGGCAGCTTCTCCCGGAGCCCGCCCATCTTCCAGATGTCCTGCTCGTGATGGCAGGCATGGATGACCGAACCGGCCCCGAGGAAAAGCAGCGCCTTGAACCCCGCGTGCGTCGTCAGATGGAACATCGCCGCGTCCGGCCCGCCGCAACCGACCGCCATCACCATGTAGCCCAGCTGCGAGAGCGTGGAGTAGGCGAGGATGCGTTTGATGTCGTTCTGCTGGATCGCCATCAGCGCCGCCAGGACGGCGGTGAAACCGCCGATGACGGCGATGATGTCGAGCGCGGAGAGGGTCCCGAGGAACGCCAGCGGCGCGGGCCACGCGGCCGGGACCTGGTAAAGGAAGAAGGTCCGGCAAAGCATGTAGACGCCGGCCGCGACCATGGTCGCGGCATGGATCAGTGCGGACACCGGCGTCGGGCCTTCCATCGCGTCGGGCAACCACACGTGCAACGGGAACTGCGCGCTCTTGCCCATCGCACCACAGAAGATCAGCAGCCCGGCGATCGAGGACATCGAGCCGAGCAGCGCGGGATCGGCGCCGAGCTTGGCAGACAGGCCGGCGAAGCTGACCGAACCGACAGCGGCCCACACGATGAGGATGCCGAGGAGGAAACCGAAATCGCCGAGGCGGTTGGTGAGGAACGCCTTCTTGGCCGCGTCGGCCGCGGACGCCTTCTCGTGCCAGAACCCGATGAGCAGGTAGCTGGACACGCCGACCAGTTCCCAGAACACGAACATCATCACCAGGTTGTCCGCCAACACGATGCCGAGCATCGAGAAGGTGAAAAGGCTGATGCTCGCGAAGAAGCGGCCGAAGCTGCGGTCGCCGCGCATGTAGCTGGTGCTATAGACCTGCACCGCGGTCGATACCCCGGTGACGACCAGGAGCATCAGGAGCGAGAGCCGGTCCACGACGAGCCCGATGTCCACGTCGAGGTCCCCCACGTGGATCCATGAGAACGGGGTCGTGACGGCCGCGTGGCCGCCGAGCCCGAACGCGAGGAACAGGGCGACGCTGAGAAGGAACGACACCGATACAGCGGCGATGGAGAACGCCGCGGACAAGAGGTTGTCCTTCCGCACGCCCACAGCCACCCCGATGGCCGCGATGAGCGGCAACAACAGGATGAACCAGGCGAGGTCCTCCGGCCGGGAGCTGAAGACCGGCGCGGCGGCGGTGACGGCAGAGTGGGCGGCGTGGGCGTCCATTTCAGGAGAGGGAGGGGACAGCGAGGGCGCGAAGGCGCGAAGGGCGAAGAAGGCGGACGGCCAAGATGGCGCCCTCCCTGTCCGTCGTCCTGTTCCGCGTCGTGGGATCTTCGCTGTTCATCGGATCAATACTTGAGGCTGGTGAGGTCCTCGACGTGGGCGGTCTGCCGTTTGCGGTAGAGCGCGACGATGAGGGCGAGGCCGACGGAGACCTCGGCCGCGGCGACGGTGATGATGAAGAACACCATCACCTGTCCGTCGAGGTTGGCGTTGAAACGGGAGAAGGCGACCAGCGCGAGGTTCGCCGCGTTCAGCATGAGCTCGAGGCCCATGTAGATCACGATGAGGTTGCGCCGCGCCAGCACGCCGAACAACCCGAGGCTGAACAGGAGCACGCTGACGGCGAGGTAGTGGTGGAGACCGGCGTTCATTTCAGGTCCTTCTTGCTGAGCAGGATCACACCGACCATCGCGACCAGGAGCAGGATGGAAAGGACCTCGAACGGCAGCAGGTACTGCGTGAAGAGGATCCTGCCGAGCGGCTTGGTGCCGCCTTCGACCAGCTTGTCGCCACCGAACGGCACCGCACCGGAGACCGCCTTGGCCAGGATGCCGGCGATGGCCGCCACCGCGACGGTCCCGAGACCGACGGTGACCTTGCGGAGCTTCCGGCGCTCCTCCTCCTTGAGGTCGAGCAGCATGATGACGAAGAGGAACAGCACCATCACGGCGCCCGCGTAGACGAGCACCTGGACGGCGGCGAGAAAGAAGGCGTGCAGCAGGACGAAGAGCCCGGCCATCGAGACGATGGTCAGCACGAGGAACATCGCGCTGGTGACCGGGTTCCGGCTGAGCGGGTTCGCGACGCACAGGAAGCCGCACAGCAACGTGAGGCCGGCGAAGGCGTAGAAAAGGAGATCGGTGAATTCTGGCATCGGGTCAGAGGTCGTCAGGTTGCAATCCGGTGTGCTTGGCGATAAGGGACATCATCGCCGGACCGATTTCGTCGTTTTCGTGGAAAGCGGACACATGATCAGGCCAGCCAGCGCGTTGCAGGACCCCGTGCGAGCCGCTGGCGCGCTTGACGCTCCAACCGATGAGTCGCAGCGCAGCCAAGACCCTTCGTGCTTTGGATGAATGCCATAGGCTCATGCCGGAACGGCAAACATCTCCGCCGATTCGGGAACCTCCTCACCATGTTCCAAGCGGTCAGCGATGACGCGTAACGCCAGCGCCTTGGCCTTGGCCACAGCGTCGCCGCGGGTGGAGCCATAGATCATGACCCCGGGTAGGTCGGACACCTCCGCGATCCAGCGGCCGTCTTCCTCGCGAGCGATCTCGATGCGCAAGTTCATGGGTCCAACCTATCAGGTCGTGGTCAACGGGAACACTTCCTGTTCCGAGGCCTCCTCCAGCTTGTGCTTCCACTTCTGGATGCCGGCGTGGGTCCCGCCGAGCTTCAGGAGCTTTTCCTTGTCGTAGATCATCTCCTCGCGGCTCGTGCCGGTGAGGGAATAGTCCTTCTGGAGGAAGATGGCCTCCTCGGGGCAGACCTCTTGGCACAGGCCGCAGAAGATGCACCGGAGCATGTTGATCTCGAACTCCTTCGGCATCTTCTCCGCGTTCGAGCGGTCGGCCGGCTTCCCGTCCTGGCCGGGCGGCGTGATGCGGATGGCCTTGGGCGGGCAGACGAACTCGCAGAGTTGGCAGCTCACGCACTTCGTCGCTCCATCCTGGTCCTTCACGAGATAGGGCGCGCCGCGATAACCCTCGGGCACGACCCATTTCTGCTCCGGATACTCCATCGTGATCGGCTTGTTGCCGAGGAACGGAGCGGTCTTCTTGAAATGCTTCCACGTGACGCTCAGACCGCCGAGGAAGGACGGCAGATAAGTGCGCTCGTATGCGGTCAACGGCTTGCGTTCGACAACCTTGGTGCTCATGCGGTCCTTAACGATTCGTGAACGCAACCACGAGGGCGGTCACGAGGATGTTGGCCAAGGCCAGCGGGATGAAACGGCGCCATCCCAGGTCCATCAGCTGGTCGTAGCGGAAGCGCGGGAACATCCAGCGCACCCAGATGAAGAGCACCATGAACGCCGCCATCTTCGCGACGAAGATGCCGATGTGCAGGATGCCGCCGAGCAGGCCGTCCGCGGGTTCCCCCAAGAAGGGCAGCGACCACCCGCCGAAGAAGAGCGTCACCATCATCGCCGAGCTGGCGATCATGTTCGCGTACTCCCCGAGGAAGAAGAGCGCGAACTTCATCGAACTGTATTCGGTGTGGTATCCGCCGACGAGCTCCGACTCGGATTCCGGGAGGTCGAACGGCAGGCGGTTGGTCTCCGCGAACGCCGCGACCAAGAAGATCACGAACGCCACCGGCTGCTTCAGCACCAGCCATCCGCCGTGCGCCTGGTACTCGACGACCTTTGAGAGGTTCAGGTCGCCGACCAGCATGAAGATGGACACGACGCTCATGCCCATCGCGATCTCGTACGAGATCATCTGCGCGCTGGAGCGGATGCCGCCGAGAAACGGGTACTTCGAGTTCGCCGCGTAGCCCGCGAGCACGATGCCGTAGACGCCGAGCGAGACGATGCCGAAGGTGTAGAGGATGCCGACGTTCAGGTCGGCGATGACCATCTTGTTGTCCGGGTTCCCGAGCGTGGACCCGAACGGGATCACCGCCAGCGTCATGAACGCCGGGATGACCGCGATGGCCGGCGCGAGCCAGAAGTACACGGTCCGCACGTAGCTGGGGGTGAAGTCCTCTTTGAGCAGGAACTTCAGGCCGTCCGCCATCGGCTGGAAGACACCGAGCCGCGTGAGGAACGGCCCGAGGACCGGGATGAACTCCACCATCGGCGGCGCGGTCCGGTTCGGGCCGACCCGGTCCTGGATCCATGCGGAGACCTTGCGCTCCACCAGCACGGCGTAGGCGACGAAGGTCATCGTCACGCCGAAGACCACCGCGATCTTCAGCACGCTGAAGAGGAGGAACTGGACCGTCGGATCGAGATATTTGAGGGCGTCCATGTCGGGTCAGAGCGGAACGTTCACGCCGGTGTCGCCCACCTTGGACCATTCAAGGCCGGCGAACGCGGGCACTTCCTTCGCCATCTGGTTGAACAGCCCTTCGATGCTCACGAAACCGTCCTGACCGGTGACGCCCAGCACGATGTCGTGCAGGAACTCCCACTCGGCGCGGGCATCGCCGGGCGCTTCGACGGCCTTGATGAACTTCTGCAGCCGGCCCTTCACGTTCACGAAGGTGCCGCGCTTCTCGGCGTGGGCCGCTCCCGGCAGCAGATGCGTGGCGGCCGCCGTCGTGGCGTTCGGCAGGATATCGCTGACGACCAGCGTCTCCAGCTTCGCGAGCAGATCAGATCCGATCCCGTGCTTCGTCACGTCTTCGCCGAAGACGATGAGCGTCTTGATGGAACCGGCGGCGATACCGGCGGCGACCTTGGACAGGTCGGCGGCCGCGAAGCCGTTCAAGCGTGCCCCGTTGGTGTTCGGGTTCTTGTCGGCGGCGACCAGCAACTTGTCGGCTTCACCGATCCGCGCGACGGATGCGGTCCGTGCTCCGAGCTTGTCCGCGAGCTTCTTCAGCAAGAAGAGCTCCTCGGTGGTCTGCCGCGCAGAAGCGATGATGGCCACGCTGCCCTGCGGCGCCGAGGCGAGCTTGGCGGAGACCTCTTTCAACGCCGCCGTCCAGGTCGACCTGAGGCCGCCGACCCTCACGTCCTTCAGCCGGTCCCCACGCCCGACCCACTGGTAGTTCAGCCGGCCCGAATCGCACATCCAAGGACCGTTGACCGCGTCGTTCTCGCGCGGCTCGTAGCGTTGGATGGCCCCTTCACGGGACCCGATGGTGATGCTGCAACCGGTGCCGCAGCTGGTGCAGACGCTCTTGGTCTCCTTGAGGAACCAGACGCGCATCTTGAACCGGAAATCTTTCGACGTCAGCGCGCCCACCGGGCAGAGGTCCACGGTGTTGAGCGTGTAGTTGTTGTCGAAGGCGCCTTCCTTCCATGCCGCGATGGTGTTGTACGAACCGCGGTTCACGATGCCGAGCGCGTCGTCGCCGACGATGTCCTTGGTGAACCGGATGCACCGGGTACAGAGGATGCAGCGCTCGTCGTCGAGCACGATGCGCGGCCCGAGGTCGACGGCTTTGGGCTTGTGCACCTTCGCTTCGACGAAGCGGCTGCCGGCCTGGCCGTGCTGCACGGAATATTCCTGCAGCTTGCATTCGCCGGCCTGGTCGCAGATCGGGCAGTCGAGCGGATGGTTGATGAGCAGCGATTCGAGCACCGCTTCGCGCATCTGTTTCGTCGCGGGCGAATCGGCGTAGATCTCCATGCCCGGAGAGATCGGTGTGGCGCAAGCGATGGCGCCGCGCGGGGTGCCGGGCTCGTAGGGGAGGACCGACTTGGCGATCTTGGGCGAACCGTCCTCGTTCAGGACCGGTTTGCGGTCCGGCCCCATCATCGGCGTGCCGAACTCGACCAGGCACATGCGGCAGTTGCCGGCGACCGGGAGCTTGTCGTGGTAGCAGTAGTGCGGGATGTCCACGCCGGCGCAGCGCGCGGCCTGGAGCATCGTCGTCGCCTGCGGCTTGCCCTGCCAATCAGGCATGGTCTTGGGCACCTGCAAGGTCTTGCCGTTGACCTTGACGGTCAACGTCTCGACCGGCGGCGGTGCCGCGGGCGCGGACGCGGGCTCGGTGGATGGGATCGCGGGGGCTGACATCGCTGGATCAGTGTTGGTTGGAGCTGGCCGCCGTTCGGGTCCCATGGGCGGGGCCGGTGGCTTTGGCCCGGGCTTCCTCGTCGGCCGCACCCTTCGCCTCGAACTCGTCCCTGAACTTCTTCACGAAGCTCAGCACCGGCCACGACGCGGCCTCGCCGAAGGCGCAGATGGTGCGGCCCTGGATGTTTTGGGCGATGTGCGAAAGATACGCGGCGTCCTCCTTGCGGCCTTCGCCATGGCTGAGACGATGCAGTCCCTTCGCCAGCCACAGCGCGCCTTCGCGGCACGGCGTGCACTGGCCGCAGCTCTCATGGGCGTAGAACTCGGACAGGTTCGCCAGCGTGTCCACCATGCTGCGCGAATCGTCGAGCACGATGATCGCGCTGGAACCCGACATCGTGCCGGCCTGCTGGAGCGAATCGAAATCGTAGGGCAGGTCGAGCAACGGCACATCGACCTTCGTCATCTGGCCGTCCGCGCCCTTGCGGTTCAGTTTGAAGACCTCGCCGGCCTTCAAGACCTTCGACGAGGAGCCGCCGGGGATGACCGCCTTCAACGAGCGTCCCGGTCTCAGGCCTCCGCCGAAGTCCGGGTCGTTGATGAGCTCGCCGATGGTGACCTTGCCGACCTCGATCTCGTAGTAACCAGGGCGCTGGACGTCGCCGCTCAGGCTCACGATGCGGGTGCCGGTGTTGTTCGGCGTGCCGAGCTTGGCGTAGTTCGCCGCGCCCATCGTGACGATGTGCTTCACATGGCACAGCGTCTCCACGTTGTTCACGATGGTCGGGCACATGTAGAGCCCGAGCACCGCGGGGAAGTACGGCGGCTTGATGCGCGGATAGGCCCGCTTGCCTTCGAGCGACTCGATCAGGCCCGTCTCCTCGCCGCAGATGTAGGCACCGGCCCCGCGATGGACGTATATCTCGAGGTCGTTCCCGCTGCCGAGGATGTCCTTCCCGAGGAAGCCCTTCTCGCGGGCCTCGGCGAGCGCCTGCTCCAGCAGCTTCGCGCCTCGGGGCATCTCGCCGCGGATGTAGATGTAGGCGAGCTTCACGTCGTTCGCCCAGCAGGAGATGATCATCCCCTCGATCAGCTGGTGCGGATCTTTGTGGATGATCTGGCGGTCCTTGAACGTGCCGGGCTCGGATTCGTCGGCGTTGCAGATCAGGTAGATCGGCTTGCCGCTGCGCCGGTCGACGAAGCTCCACTTGAGGCCGGCACTGAACCCGGCGCCACCGCGGCCGCGGAGGCCGGAGGCCTTCACGTCTTCGCGGACGACTTCCTTGGGTGTGAGCTTCTTGCCGTCGGGCAGGTCGCGCGGGGCGGTCGCAAGCGCCAGTTTGAGCGCTTCGTAGCCGCCATGGCGCATGTAGCACTCGATATCCGGGGTGTAGCCCGGTGCGTCGACGTGCTTCAGAATCAATTTGAACTGTTCCGGCATGGCAATGCTTGACTCAGAAGTTTCCCTGACTAACGTCTGCGCTCTTCGGTCTGCCCGATGGTGTAACGGTAGCACAGCAGATTCTGAATCTGCTTGTCATGGTTCAAATCCATGTCGGGCAACCATCTCATTTCCCGGTCCTCAGGATAGCGTCCGCCTTTGCGGCCGTGACCTTCTCGTGCAGGTCTTCGTTGACCAGCACCACCGGCGCCGAACCGCACGCGGCGAGGCATTCCACGAACTCCACGGTGAACTTCCCGTCGGACGTCGTCTGCGGCGCATGCGCATGGGCATCCAGGCCGAGCTTCTCGCAGAAGTGGGCGCGCACCTCCGCGCCGCCCGCCAACGCGCAGCTGAGCGTGCGGCAGACCTTCACGTGCGTCTTGCCGAGCGGCTGCTGCCGGAACATCGGGTAGAACGTCACGAGCTCGTGGACGTTGATGGGCGTCAGGCCGAGCTTGCGCGCGGTCCATTCGACCGCCTCATCGGAGATATGGCCGAAATGTTCCTGCAGCGCGTGCAGGAACATGAGCGACGCGCTCCGCTTCTGCGGATAATGCGTCGTCAGCTCGTCGAGGCGGGCTTCCAGTGGTGCGGGGACGGCAAAGCTCATCGCAAAAAGTCGGTTAGCGGTCGCATTCGCCCATCACGAAATCGAACGAGCCGAGGATGGCCACGACGTCGCTCATCAGGTGGCCCGGGAGCACCGCGGGCAGGATGCTCAGGTTCACGAAGGACGGGGCACGGATCTTCAGCCGATGGGGCGTGCCACCGCCACGGCTGTCGATGTAGAATCCGAGCTCGCCCTTCGGGTTCTCGGCGCCGAAGTAGATCTCGCCCGGAGGCGCATCCACGCCCTGCGTCACCAGCATGAACTGGTGGATCAGCTCCTCCATGCTGGTCAGGACCTTGTCCTTCGCAGGCAGCACGGTCTTGCCGTCCGCGATGTTGACCGGTTCCTTCGAGCGGTTGTCGGCGCCGCCGGGCAGCTTGTCGAGGCACTGGTGGAGGATGCGGACGCTCTGCCGCATCTCTTCCATGCGGACGAGATAGCGGTCGTAGCTGTCGCCCACCGAGCCGACCGGGATGTCGAACTCGAGGTCCTTGTAGACGAGATAGGGGGAGGCCTTGCGGACGTCGTAGTCCACGCCGCTGCCGCGCAGGTTCGGGCCGGTCAGACCGTAGTCGATGGCCATTTCGCGGGAGATGACGCCCACATCCTTGGTGCGGTCGACCCAGATGCGGTTGCGGGTCAGCAGCGTCTCCGATTCAGCGATGTTGACGACGACCTCGTCGAGGAACTTGCGGACCTGGTCGACCCAGCCTGGAGGCAGATCGCGGGACACGCCGCCGATGCGGGTGTAACTGGTGGTGAAACGCGCGCCGGTCAGCGATTCGCAGAGGTTATAGATCTTCTCGCGCTCCGTGAACGTGTGCAGGAAGACGGTCAGCGCACCGACATCCATCGCGAAGGCGCCGAGCCCGAGCAGATGCGCCGAGATGCGGGCCAGCTCGCAGCAGATCACTCGGATGTACTGGCAGCGCGGCGGGAGCTTCTGGTCGATGCCCATCAGCTTCTCGACGGCGAGGGCGTAGGCGACGTTGTTGGCGAGAGGCGCGAGGTAATCCAGCCGGTCCGTGTAAGGGATGAACTGGGTATAGGTCATGTTCTCGGCGATCTTCTCGTCGCCGCGATGCAGATAACCGATGTCGGGCACGGCACGGGTGATGGTCTCGCCGTCCATCTCGATGATGATCCGCAGCACGCCGTGCGTGGACGGGTGCGACGGGCCCATGTTGAGCACGAGCTTGTCGCCCTGGATGTCGCGCAGCTCCTCAGGAGGCGCGGACGCGGCGGCCTCAGCCGACCGGGCGGCGGTGTCGCGGAATTCGATGGTCTGGGTGGCCATGGGTGGGATCACTCCGGCGTCCGCGCGCGGGGCTCGCGCGCCATGCTGTCCTTGCCGCCCGCCACGGTGACGA